>JBDSOC010000130.1:0-27131 GCA_039915085.1 Chitinophagaceae bacterium | reverse complement strand
AATCGGGCTGTTTTCCCTGCCCGACTGGTCATTCAGGCGGGGATTTCGACTGGCTTTTTTGCGGTACTTTTTTTCCATAAAAAAAGTACCAAAAGGTAAATTAGAAAAGATGATTTTGCAAAATTTCGTAAGGGTTAACTAATTATATTTTTTCAATTTCTTTATCTCCTCCGCAATTGCCGGTTTAATGCTTATGGCAGCGCCGCCTCCTTTTGCAAGTGTAATATATAAAGTGGAATTACTGTCGACAAGATATTGCTCAATGGTATATGCTTCGGGATTGTCTTTCCAGTCTGCATTGGGCGCATCATGGTAAAGAGTAGCAGCGTATTTAATTCCTTTATCAAGAAATAATAATGGCATTACTGCTTTACGACTGTTCTCATCGGTAATGGCGCCGATAAACCAGTTAGCAGCATTTTTTTCTTTTCTTGCAATGGTAATATAATCGCCAGGTTCTGCCGCCAGTATTTTTGTATCATCCCAATCTGTTGGCACATCTTTTATAAATTGAAATGCATCCATGTGTGGCTGATAATTTTCTGGTAAATCGGCTACCATCTGCAATGGACTATATAAAGTAACATACAACGCCAGTTGTTTACATAGCGTTGTATGCATTTGCCGGGCAGGTGCATAAGCGGTATAGCCTTTCATTTTAAAAATGCCCGGCGTGTAATCCATAGGCCCGCCTATTAAACGGGTAAAAGGTAAAATAGTCTCGTGTTCGGGCGGACTGCCATTGCTGAATGCATTGTATTCATTTCCCCTGCCGGCTTCGCATGCCATCCAGTTGGGATAAGTGCGCTGCAAACCCGTAGGACGAACCGGCTCATGCGCATCCAGCATAATATGATGTTCCGCTGCTTTTTGTGCTACGCGTACATAATGATCTACCATCCACTGCCCGTCGTGATGCTCGCCTCTCGGAATAATTCTTCCCACGTAACCAGTTTTAACAGACTTGTAGCCATATAAATTCATAAAGCGGTAGGCTGTATCCAGCTGCCGCTCATAATCAGTAGCAGAGCCGGATGTTTCATTGTGCATAATAAGATTTACACCTTTGGTTGCGGCATACTGCGTAAGCTCACGGATATCAAAATCGGGATAGGGCTTTGTAAAATCAAAGACTTTTTCTTTCCAGTTGCCAAACCAGTCTTCCCACCCTGTATTCCAGCCTTCTACCAAAACACCTTTAATATTATTAGCAGCAGCAAAATCTATATAACGTTTAACATTAGCCGTGTTACCGCCATGTTTTCCATTGGGAATCAACTGTCCGTCTTTTGAAAGATTGCCTGCATCATCCGCATAATTCCATCCACTTTTCCCGGTTTGCATTTCCCACCATACGCCCGCAAACTTCATGGGTTGTATCCAGGAGGGATCTTTTATAACGGATGGATCATTCAGGTTAAGGATCATGTTGGAAGAAAGTACAGCAGCTGCATTATCACTGATAATAATAGTGCGCCATGGGGTAACAGCCGGCGCATGCAGGTAAGCCTTGTTTCCATATGCATCCGGAACAAGGCTGGAAGTTAATGAATACGTCTTTGTATCTGCATGCAATTGCATGGAGGAATAATTAACCAGCGCCGCTTCGTGTATGTTAATGTACAGGCCATCCGCGGTTTTCATCATTAAGGGCGTTTGCACAGCATAAAGATCAGGTGCTTCGCGAACGGCAATATCTGTAGCAGCTGCTACTATTTTACGATTGTCAATTTCACTGATTGCCGAAGTGGTATAGAGATACTCATTGCTGTCATAGTCGCCGGGTATCCAGAAAGTTTTGTGATTGCCGCCCATGTTGAATGCAGTCAGTTCGTCTTTAACAATAAAATAACTGAGACTGGGTTGTTTGGGAAACACATAACGAAAAGCAACTCCATCTTCAAACACACGGAATATAATTGTAAGTAAACAACCGGCGGTATGCTTTGATTTTAATTCCACAGCCATTTCTTCGTAATGGTTACGGATATTTTTTGTTTCGCCCCATACTGGCTGCCAGGTTTCATCAAACGTGTTTTTTTGGATGCCTGAAATTTCAAATGCGGTAAAGAAAAGACTGTCTGTACTGAGTTTAAATCCCAGCCGGGAAGGAAGAATAACAGGTTTATTATTGTACCATGTTTCATACATGGGTGCACCATTGACATCCAGCGTAAAAGATAATTTTACTTTGCCCATTTTCAGGGTTTGTGTTTGCTGGCCACTTGCTGTAAGGCAGGTACAAATGATTGCTATAAAGGCAAGAATCTTGTTAGGTATCATATGGCGTTGGCGTAATTATACTTACACAAACGCTAATGTAAAACAACACGAACTGAAAAAATATAGATGTATTAATCAATCCTTCATCTAAAATACCAGAAATACCCTTTTTTTATTTTTCCCCGATAAAGAACTAAACTATTACTGCTCTTCTCTTCTTAAGGAAAACAACTACTGATCAGTGGCTTGACAGGTTCTTTAACCGGATGGCAGCCAATAAATGGATAAAGGCAGACTGAGCGCTGCAATTGTAAGGTCTGTAAATTAAAAAGCACTTTTTGTAAATGCAGTTATTCCTTCAATTAATACGTCCAGGTTTTTAGTGGTGGTATATACATTGGGTGTAACCCTTACTCCTTTGATATTTTCCCATTCTACGCCTACCGTATGCACCTTGTATTTATCCATTAAGAAATTGGCTAAATCGGCTGGTTTTTTTCCTTCTACCAGCACAGAGCCAATTGCGCAACTAAACCCCTGTTTCATAGAAGTATTCAATTTTACTTTTGGAATGTCTTTTACACGGCTCATCCAGTAATTTTTCAGGTATAATAAACGCTCTTCTTTTCTTTTGCTGCCAATCATTTCATGAAATTCAATGGCTTTACCGATGGCCTGTTCAATAAAGAAAGGACGCGTACCGAGATTTTCAAACTTACGGATGTCTTCACTTTTGGCATCGCCAGCTGCAAACAGCGGATAAATAGTTTTGATCTTTTCTTTTTTTATATACAGCATGCCGCTTCCAATGCAGGCGCCCAGCCATTTGTGAAGGCTGGTGCCAAAGTAATCTGCTCCCAGTTCAGGAATGGTAAAATCAAAATGCGCAAAGCTATGTGCACCATCTACCAGTACATCAATCCCTTTTGCATGTGCGGCGTCAGCAATTCTTCTTACCGGTACTATTTGTCCGTTCCAGTTTATAACATGTGTAACCTGCACTATTTTAGTTTTGGAGGTAAACGCTTTAATATACTGGCTGGTCATGTAATCATTGTCTTCACTGGGCAACGCAAGATTTACCCACACTAATTTGATTCCGTCGCGCTGTTCACGTTGCTTCCATGCGTTGATGGTATTTGGATAGTCCTGTTTGGCCAGAACCACTTCATCTCCCGCTTTTAGTTCCAAACCAAAAATAACAGTTTCCAGTGCCTCTGAAGCATTGCGCTGAATGGCAATTTCCTCTGCACTGCTTCCTGCAAGTCTTGCAAGATTTTTTCGCAATGGTTCACGCCCCTGGTCTAATATCTGCCACATATAATAACTTGGTGCCTCGCTGCAATAATCATGATAACGCTTCATAGCATCCTGTACAGTTTTTGGAGCTGGTGATACGCCTCCGTTGTTCAGATTGATAAGTGATGGCGAAACGGTATATGACTGCTGAATATAGTACCAGAAATCTTCATCGCTTGCTAATTGATCAGGTGACGTACCTGCCGCGGCATTTAGCGCTTTGTGCAGGTTGCGGCTCCATGCAGGTTGTGTAATGGAAGCTAATAATGCAGTAGCGGAAAATGCGCTGGCTTTAGTAATGAATGAACGCCGGTTAAAAGCAATCATGGTTAAACGGGTTTGGTTAAAGCAGTGGTGATGCAAAGGAAGATAAGGAATTATTGCCAGAATTAAAAGGGAAGGTGAAACCTGGTAAAGAGCAGTACTAAACTGCTGTATCCCGGCTTTGAAGTGGAGTTATATCTGGCTTAATACCTGGCTAACCATTTTGTCGCACCTGCTAAGATGAAAATGAAGAATATCTTCCTTTTTATAAAATGCACTCAGAGAAGTTTTTAATAAGGCTTTAGCACGGTTCAACCTCACTTTTACATTTACTTCACTTATATCAAGGCATTCCTGTGTCTCAGCGGTATTCATGCCTTCAATTTCTCTCATGATAAAAACAGTCCGGTATTTTTCAGGAAGCTGACGGATGGACGCCTCCAGTATGGCTTTTAACTCAGAATTTAATGCGCTGGCAACCGGCGTTTGCACTTGATTTATGCGATGTCTGTAAATTTCATTATCCATAATGTCATCATTCATGTTGACAGGGCGCATTTTCTTTTTTAACCGAAGCAGGCTTTCATTAATCAGTATTCGTGTAAGCCAGGTAGAAAAATTTGCTCTAAAAGCAAACTTTCCCAGGTTTTCATAGGCGTTTATATAAGTTACCTGCATTGCATCCTCTACTTCAGCATCATCATTAATAATTGACATGCCAATACGGTAAAGACGCTGATTATACCGTCGTACAATGGTCGCATACAGGTTCTTATCGCCCTGAAGAATCCTGTTGATAAGTTCATTATCAGAAGTAGTATCTGTTGCAAATGTATCCTGCTTGTTCATGTTGTAGATCGGACCCCTTAGTTAGAGTATCAAAGCTTCGCAAGGTTACAAAACTATAATAATAAATTTTCTGTAACCTTTTTTCGCTGATAAACTCTAACAAACAGTAAAAAGCGCTTAAACGCATTACATCTCAATCAATTAATAAAATATACAATTATGGATGCAATTCTTCAACATGACCGGCAAACCGGTATTAGCCCACAAAAAATTTTAAAATACACTTACGGCATAGTGCCTGTAGTAGCGGGCCTGGATAAATTTACAAACCTGCTTACCAACTGGAAAGATTACCTCGGTGCATCTTTTGTAAACCTGTTGCCATTTAGCGCAGCAACGTTTATGGCAATTATTGGTATTATTGAAATTATTGCCGGTATGCTGGTATTTATACGTCCCCGGATTGGGGCATATGTGGTAATGGCCTGGTTGATCGTTATTGCGCTGTCGCTGGTTTTTGCAGGGCATCTTGATATAGCAGTACGTGATCTAGTGATGGCAGTTGGTGCATTTGTGCTGGCTCAACTTTCTGCGCCTGATAAAATCACCGTTGGTAAAGTATAAAATGTACAGGATGGATTTTTGCTAAATAAAAACAAAAAAAAGAAACCTTAAGAAAAACTAATATGGCTTTATAACTTGTATGTTTATAACCGTCTTTTTTACCATTCCGGTTATTGCATAGCAAAATCCAGGCTTACTGATCCTTAAATTGATTCTGTTGCCATTACTGCTCACCAGATCGATATTAATTATGCAGCATAGCAGGGCAAGTCTCTGGTGATGAAATTATTTTAATACAATACCAGAAAGTATGACAAATGTTAATAGCATCAGTACAAAAAACCATGTGCCGTTTACTGAAGGAGAAGCCGGTCCTTTAATTAAATAAAATAAGAGCCGGTAAACCACGCCTGCAAGTACCATATCAAAGCAGAGAAGAATTTTAAACAGGGTTATTGTTTTCATTTAAAAGGCAATTTGCTGCTGGCTTTCCATGCTATTGCAGCAGGCAACGCCTGGTTCAATTCCAGAAAGAATGCGGATATAAGAATCTTCAAATTCCATCCATAAACCATGAAGGAACTTACTTTCGTTGCTAACAGCGTTACATTCCTGACTTTTATCTGGATCGCAGGAAGGTGTAATGGTTTTATTTTTTTTCATGATGCTGGTTGTTTAAAATAAAATGTGTGATTATAGCAGAAGGGCAGGATTCGCGGTTTTAGTAATGGCTTAATTGTTACTTATTAAAAAAGGCAATTGATATTCTTTTATAACTGGCTTTACACTGCTGCGTACTTTTATTTCTATTTTAGCTTTTAATAAATTACCTAAAATTAGTACGTGTTTTATATAAGTGTCATCATGAACCAGCCATGAACCATCTTCAATCAGGTATTCTGCTGAATTTGCCTTTGTTGCCTGGCAGGCCCAGCGTTCAACATGTATTGGTTCATAATTAACTATTTTGCCTGCACATATAACCTGTATGCCAGGCAGGGATTTGTTGCCCCTCTCTGTGTTATGAACAACCGAAACAGAAATAAGGGAATTGTCTTCCAGGTCGTGTACTTCCCACTCGTCAATAATTCTTTTATTATTTGCCATAGTATTTATTTATGCTAAACAGCGTTAATTGTAACAGGGAGTTTTGAAGCGGTTGCTGGTAAATCTTATATGACCTTTGCCAGTTGTTGTTTCAATTTGTTTATACACGCCTGTTTCTTTAAACAGAAAAATATATGACCTGTAGCAATACAGCATTGCCCTTCCGGTAAATGATGCTGCTGCATTTTGTAATTTGAGTGTTTTCATTGTATTTTTTTAATGGTTAAACTTTTTTGTTGTACAAATATGAAATGAAAAAAGGCCAGTAAAAAAAGGAACTGCGTGTAATGCAGGCTTATCAAAGCGAAATGTAGAAAAACACGTATGAAGTGTTTTTTATGGTCATTCGTCCGCCTGTCAAAAATATCACTTTGAACAGGGCATACCTGCCTTTGGATATTTGCTAACGAAACGGTGAAGTGCGTATAAAAAGATTTTTGAGTAAAGAAATTCCATCCAAATGCCTTCTTCATAAAACCTGGTAGTAAAAAGCAAGCAGGTTTATACCTTAATGTGAAAAAAACACGCTTCATTAATATTTTTCATACTTATGGACCGATATGATTTTTATATGCGGTTGCAATGAATAATTTTTGCGAAAAAAAAGTATGATTACCCCACAACAAATTAAATTGGTAAAAGAATCCTGGCAATCAATAGCTGCTATGGATGCCCTTACTACAGGCGAAGTATTTTACAATTGCCTGTTTGAAATAGCCCCTGAAGTAAAATCAATGTTTAGCCGGGCATCTATGAATGAGCAATCAGGAAAGCTTATATATATGATAGATAATATTATAAGAAACCTGGACAATATGGAGAACATTATGGATAGTATCGCAAAACTTGCAGGGCGCCATGTAAATTATGGCGTGCAGGAAGAACAGTATACAATGGTTGGGCGTGCCTTATTATGGACATTACAGAAAGCATCAGGCGAAAAATGGGACAATGAATTGAAACAAGCATGGATAAATTGTTATACAATACTGGCAGAAGTCATGATAAAGGCTGCAAAACAAAATGAACAAAAGAATGAAATGGTTTACTAACCGGCAATTAGCCCACATCTTAATGGCTTTTTCACAGTTTACTTAACAGATTAACATGGGCAACATTGATTTAATACATTGCAGCAGCACAGCAGAAATTGACAAACGCATGACAGCACAGCAAACAGCACTGGTACAGCAAACATGGAAACTATTCCGGGATATTAACCCACAGGTAATAGGAGATGTGTTTTACAGTAAATTATTTACTGATGAGCCCGCAGTTAAACGGCTTTTCAAGGCGCCGATAACAGCTCAATATAAAAAACTCATTGACATGATCAGCGTAATTGTTGGCCGTCTGCAGGAAATAGAATCCATAACGGATGGCATACGCGAAATGGGAATAAGACATGCAGGATATGGTGTAAAGCCGCAACATTATAAGTCGGTTGGTGATGCCCTTTTGTGGACATTGGAACAGGGGCTCGGCCAGGACTGGAACCAGGAAGTGCAGGAAGCCTGGATTGTTTGTTACCAGTGGCTGGCAGATACAATGATTGAAGCGTCAGGTTATTGAACTTAATCACTTCCGCATAGTTTTGCCACACTTCCCCCATTTATAAATACGCTCCGGGAGCACATATTTTGTGCTGCCTGTTTTGTTTGTTATTTTCGGTTACTTGACCTTTATCAACCATACTACCCCTGTTAGAAAAGCGTTCCTGCTCATAATTTTGTTTTACGCATATCATATTGCGGGAGCACAATCACCTACTTTTAATTTTCACCAGCTCAGCACGGGTAATGGTTTACACGACCCTACAATAAGAGACATAGCGCAGGACAAATATGGTTATATCTGGATAGGTTCTTCTACTGGTCTTAACCGGTTTAATGGCTACGATGTTAAAGTATTCCAGCATCAAATGAGTGATAGTTTTTCCCTGCCAGAGAACAGGGTATTTGCTTTGCTGGCAGACAAAGCCGGTAATATCTGGATTGCCCAGCCAAATGGCATCAGCCGGTATGATTATAACAACAACCATTTTATTTACCAGCCAGAAAGTAAAAATATTTCTGCCTATAAAATGCTGCAGGCAAATGCAACTGAAATTTACCTGGCTACAAGGGAGGGGCTTGTTTTGTTTGATATTGTTAAAGGAACCTTTACCTGGTTAAAAAACAGCAGTCATGATCTTTCACAAATACTGTTGAGCAGGTATATCAATGATTTTTGCAGCAGCAATGGAAAAATCTACATTGCTACCGATTCGGGACTTGTACAATATACTATAGCAACGGGGCTGGCGAAAAAAATAATGCTGGCTCCTGTCAGCAATGCGTTCATTGGAAAAGTAGCTATAGATACTGCAAACAATATATGGGTTAGCTATGGTGAAAATGGATTACAACTTCTGAAAACAGATACCAATTTTAGTAAATACATTACCTGTGATCAATTTACGCTGACCAATACTAAAAAGACAGATAACCGCATTACCTCTGTCTTTTCAGATGATAAAGGAAGGCTATGGCTTGCCACTTCGCAGTTTGGTCTTTGCCTGTACAACGAAACTACCAACACATTTGCCTCTTATATGCATGATCCCCTGCAGATGATGAGTATCAGCGACAATCTTACTACTACATTATTCCAGGACAGGCAAGGTTATATGTGGGTAGGTACGGAAGTATCTGGTGTTAACTATTTTCATCCTGATCAAACTTTTTTCAGATCTATCCAGCCATCTTATAATCAATCTCCTGCTTTGCCAGATTACTGGTGCAGGGCTGCTGGCGAAGATATAAACGGTAATCTGTGGCTGGCAACTGCTCAGGGCATCGCTGAATATAATATAAAAAAAAATTCTTATACTTTATTTCAGCATACAACCGGTAAAAATAATTCACTGCATTTTAATTCAGTCCGCTCCGTTTTGTGCGACGGAGATATCATCTGGATAGGAACAGCCAATGGATTAAACCGTTACCATCTTAGCACCGGTAAAATGGACTATTTAGGAGAAAAAGAAGAATTGCCCGAATCTTTTTTCTGGTCCATCATCAAAGACTTCCAGGGTAATATTTGGTTTGGTTGCAGGGATGGTATTTACCGGTATAACAAAAGCAAAGGTGCTATCGAGGGTCTTGGCACTGATTCGCTGCTGGGCAGCTATGCCGGCAATAATACTGTTTCCATGTATGAAGACAGCCGTCATCGTATATGGTTTGGTTTTAACACAAAAGGCTTGCTGATGTATGATCCTGCAAAGGCAACCGCAAAGTACTGGAGGAAAAATGCGCATGATCCAACATCAATCAGCGACGATCACGTTACTTCCGTAACGGAAGATAAAAAAGGTTTTATATGGATTGCCACGCTGGATGGCCTTAATGCTTACCAGGAAAGCAACAATACATTTACCAAATACCTTATGGGAAATGGATTGACTTCTTCTTTGCTGGCAGACGAACAAAACCGGTTGTGGTTTGCCAGCAGTAAAGGATTACAGATGCTGGACACTGCCAGGAAAATTTTTTCGCTCTTTGATATAAGCTATGGTCTGCCAACCGTTGACTTTAACTACCAGGATGCTTATCGTATGAAAAATGGCAATTTTATTTATCCTACATTAAAAGGATTTATTCTTTTTGATCCTTCTAAATACATCAATAGAAATAATATTTCAGAAACCTATATTTCTTCCTTTACAGTTTATGGAAACAAGCGGGATACCATCATCAATTTTGAAGATAAAAAAAACATTTCGCTCCGCCCTGGCGAAAACTTTTTTGCTATTGACATGATTGCATTAAACTATGGCAATCCAAAAGAAATATGGTATGCGCATAAGATGGAGCCCTTTGACAAAGAATGGTTATACTCCAAAGACAGAACGGTTAATTATACCAATGTGCCCGGCGGCGATTATATATATCATTATAAAACGTCTACTGATATAAACAACTGGAATACGCCCGAAAAGCTTATTGCTGTTTATGTTGATACCATTTATTATAAAACGTGGTGGTTCCGGCTGATAAGCCTGCTGCTTGCACTATTTATCATCTTTTGTCTTTACAAATACCGGATCACCCAAAAAGAAAAAGTATATACCCTGCAGACAAAGGCCAACTCTCTTGAGAAAGAAAAGGTGCTGGTAATGTATGAAAGTTTAAAGCAACAACTAAATCCGCATTTTTTATTTAATTCACTCACTTCCCTTAGCGGTTTAATAACAGCCAACCCGGTTAATGCCAAACAGTTTCTTGATAAAATGTCAAAGATTTACCGTTACATCCTCACCAGCAGGGATCATGAAACAGTTTCACTTGCAGAAGATATAAAACTGGCAACCATTTATACAGAACTGCAGCAGACCCGGTTTAAAGATGGATTAAAGGTATTGATTGATGTATCTGAAATATACCTGCACCGTAAAATTGCACCGGTAACCATCCAGAACCTTATTGAAAACGCCATTAAACACAATATTATAGATGAAGCGAGGCCGTTGATGATAAATGTTTTTATAGAAGACGATCGCCTGGTAGTGCAAAACAATCTGCAAAAGAAAAAATTTGTTGAAACCAGTAATAAGCATGGTCTTGTTAACATGCAATCGCTGTACAACTATCTTAGCGGGAGGCCAGTTGTAATTACTGAAGATGAAAGCAATTTTATTGTAAGGGTTCCGCTTTTGTGATTATTTCATAAAGTCAAAATAAAATAAAGCATGAAAGCCTTAATCATTGAAGACGAAAGCATCATTGCAGAAGAATTGCAAAGTAAAATAAAGTCAACTGCTACGGATATTGAGGTGCTGGGTATCTTGCCAAGCCTTCGCCGGGCAAGGGAGTGGTTTGCAGATAATGAAGAACCGGATCTGCTTTTCATGGACATACAGCTGGGTGATGGTGTAAGCTTTGAATTGTTTGAAACCAATCAGATTAAATGCCCGGTCATTTTCACCACCGCGTATGACGATTACGCCATCCGTGCATTTAAGGTAAACGGGGTTGATTACTTATTAAAACCTATTGATGATGCTGAGCTGGCAAAAGCAATTGACAAATGCAGGAATATTATTGAAAGCAAATCTGCTTTTCCTGCAGATATCAACCTGCTGATACAAAAACTTTCTCAACCACAGCCTGTGCATCCTGTATATAAGCAAAAATTTATTGTTAGTTACCGCAGGCAATGGATGCCGGTGAATACAAAAGATATCGCCTGTTTTTTAAAAGAAAATATTCATTACATATTTACTTTCGGCGGTGAAAAGCATATTCTTGATTTTACCACACTGGAAGAAATAGAAGAATTGCTTGATCCGAATGTTTTTTACCGGGCCAACCGCCAATGCATTGTGCATGCAGATGCTATACAGACAGTTACTCCGCACGAGAACCAAAAGCTCACATTAACATTAAAAGCACCTTTAAAAATGCAGGTGGATATAAGCCGTGAAAAAGCCCCGGCTTTTAAGAAATGGATGGAGCGATAAAACGGGAAACACAGTTTTGGAATTATAGGATCAGGCGGCTGTTGCCTCAGATAAAATAGTACGCACCTTACTTAGTAAATAATCCATTTCAAAGGGTTTGGCAATAAAATCACGGGCATGATATTCTTCCGTAATCTCATTGATCCTGGAATTGGCAGATAAAAATACGATGGGAATATTTTTTGTAAGATGGTTTTCTTTCAGGTGTTTGCATATTTCCCTGCCGTCAATCCCGGACATCCATATGTCAAGTAGTATCAAATCAGGCAGGTTATTTTTGTAATTGAAAATATCATTGGCGTTGCTGGTTGCATGTGTATCATAGCCAGCTAACTTCAGCATCATGCTCAAAATTTCCAGTATATCCGGGTCGTCGTCTGCAATAAATATTTTTTTCACGCCAGTATTGTTTATGATATGATTATAAAATGGGCAATTCAAAACTAAAAGTGGAGCCTTTTCCCTGCGCACTTTCAACGCCAATGCTGCCTTTGTGCCGCTTGATTATTTCAGATGAAATATAAAGTCCCAACGCAAGACCCGCATAAGTATTCTCTTTTTCTCCGTTAACCCTGAAAAATCGTTCAAAAATTTTAGCTTGTTGATCTTTTGGAATGCCTAAACCAAAATCCTGTACAGCTAATCTTATCCGTTCTTTTGTATGTACGGTGTTTACTTTAATTATGGCGTGCTCCGGCGAATATTTTCCGGCATTGTCAATAAAATTCGTAATTACCTGGCCAATCTTATTTCTGTCGCCATTTATAAAACAGTTTGTTGCCAAATCACACTCAATTCAATTGCATGTTTTGTTACCCTTTCTGTTTCTTCAATTATTTCTTTTACCAAACCATTGAAGTCAGATTTTTCTTCATGGTACCGCAGTTGCCCGTTTTCTATTCTTTTCACAAATGGCTCAAACAAAATATTTGGGACTATGTTATTATTAGGCAATATAAAAAAACGCTACTGAAAATACCAGCACGCACTGAAAATCTATTTGCCTGATTTGTGTAACTTTTTAACCTGTTTTTTTAAGAGTATTTAAACGACGGTCCCGTACAAGTTACAGTTTTTTAGTGTTCTTCTTTAAAATAAATCTTGTAATACTTTCTGCCATCAGGTTCAGTACCCTGTTCAATCAATTCGCGGTTACCATGGATATAAATATGAAAGTTTTTATCCAGTTTCAGTACGCTTTTAAATACCCTGGCCTGTTTTTTTACGGCATTATTGGAAATGGAAAATAAATCTTCAATCGGCGCATCCATGTCCAATTCGTATTCCTGTTTATAAGTTTTAAATAAGGCAGCGCCTTTGGGATTGTCAATCACAACATTGCTAAATTCATCCAAATCAAAATGCTCGTTTTCTTTGAAATAGCGGATAGAGCGGTTAAGCAGGTCTATTTTATCTGCTTTTGAAATATCAAAATCTTCATCCATCTTTTGCGTAACAAAGTGTTTGTAAGCGCTCAGCACGTTATGTGTCTGGTTGTAATTGTCGTTCCGCACCTTTAGTTTCAAAAACTCATCTATCCAGTAAACAGCTTCGGCACGGTTGGTCTGGTCAATAACGGCTACTTTATAACCGGCTTCTTTTTCTGTATTGAAGATGATACAGCCTTTGTCCAGTTTTTTTATATTGATGGCCTGTTCTTCATAATTGAGGTGAAAAGTTTTCCCTTTCTGCGATACTTTTAAAAAAGGCTCTTTGGATTCTGATTTAAAAATGCCAATGGCATCCAGCAGTTCGCCTTCCAATTGCAATTGTTTAAAATAACAAATATAGAGTTCGCCGGATTTTATTTTTGGATTGTCTGCAATGTCATACAGCAGTTTGGCAATCTGTTGAGTGTTTTCATGAAAAATACCGGGCTTCTCAAACATCATTGAGGTAAAATGAAACACTTCATTCAGCGCAAGGTCATCTGTAGGATGGGAGAGGCGATAAATTTCATTTGTTTTTTCAAACGGCTGTACAAAATACCGCATTAACAATTCGCCCAGTTTTTCATCTGCTGCTGGTAATGATTGGTCAGACAGAACAAGCGGTTCATCTAAGTTTTTATTGCCGGTTTTATGAATGGAGAGATGTGCAATCGCCGCTTCAGAAAATGAAACCATTTATATTTAATTAATAATAGAAAATAAAGTTGATTTCATTCAAAGAAAAACATTTCAGGGCAATTGAGCAATTTAAAACAGTATGTGGTGGTAATGTGTTAAAAAGAAAAGTATACCTGGCGGCTGGGTAACGTTTTTACATTCGTTATTAAGGGCGAAGCGAAGTAATCCGTGATAAAGTTTATTTATGGAATTTTTGACAATACAAATTGGTTCGCGCCGGTAGTTAATCGTTTTTTACTCAGCGGAGTATAAAATAGAAAGCGTTTAATGCAGGTCCGGACTGGTTTTAACTCCCCATTTAACTGGTATTTTATGGCGTTCTGCATAAGGTTTGCCCGCATTGGTGAGGGCGTTAAGCCTTTCTTCAAACCCGGTAAAATATTTATCCCGGATACTTTTTGAAAGTGCTGTTATTTGTTCTTTGGGCGCATTATCGTCGTATAATTTTGCCAGCTGAATGTAGTCGTTTTTGTAGACAGGCAACACGTATTCATACAAAGCGATGGAAGCCTTTAAAATATCCCTGCTATCATCTGTTTCTTTCAGGTTTTTAACTTTTACAAAACTTTCGTCGAGGTACTGTATCTGGTTATCAATTATTTCTTTTCGCTTCATGGGGGCCGATTGATCTTTAGTGCCTTCAACAAGTTTCACGGATGGCTGATCAAGTTGTCTTTGCAACCCATCATTGGCAAAGCCCATCATCATATTACTGTTCAGTACTGCCTGGTCGAAATAATTTTCTGGAGTTGCTAGATTGCAGGCAGCCAATAACAGGACACAGAAAGCAATAAGCGGCCAGTAAGAGATAATCTTTTTCATACAATTTTATGAGGAAATTTAGTGATTTCGAAATTTAAGGGTTTCTTTTATTGTGACGTTGTAAGCAAATCCCAAATTCAGACAATCAGCGATATTTACAACAGCGATGCTACCGGTACCAATTCAAAGTTTTTATTATATTTCATCATTTCCTGAAGTAAAGCCGTATGACCTGATCCAAAAATCACCAATATTTTTTCTTCTTTTCCGGTCATGCGCTTTAAAATATTCTCATAAATAATCATATTCCTTCTCCACCATTCGCTGGTAAGATAAGAGCCCACATGATTGCCTTCTTTGCCGGCAACCAGGAAATCAAAATAAGCACCTACCTGGAAATCAACCATTGTTTTTGAATTTTGATTCAGAAGCAGTTCTCTAATAGTATTTTTCTTCAGTGATTCGTTGAAATCATGCTGAATGCTATCTATAGACGTTTTCATATATCCCAGCAGATTAAACTGCTTTGCTTCTGTTGCTGAATTCACCAGGCTGTCAAAAGGAAAATCGGCACCAGTATAATCCACAGCATAAAGTGCCGGTAAATTCAATTCTTTGGCCAGCCGGTAACCCAGTTGGTGCGTTTCAGAAGCACGGAGCACAAATTTGTCAGCTTTATACATTTGCAGGTTACTATCCAGTTTTGCCTGCAGTTCCACGGGGACTTCCACAAAAATTTTATCCGGTTTAAATTGTACCAGTTTGTCAAGTACCTGTCTTATTTCCTGCTGGCGCTTTACTGTCAGCGCATTAACGTTTTCAAATTTTGCTACATCCAGCCCGGGGTTGTCAAAATGAAATGATCCCAATAAAAGCACTTTTGTTTTTTGCTGCTGTGCCATGGAAGCAGTTGCCCAAACCAGGAGGCTGCTCAGAACGAATAAATATTTTCTCATTATTATATTTTAGGGTTGGACGAAGGTCAGCAGTAAAGGTTACAGAATTATAAGGGATTACACGGAAGCGGCGCCTTTGTTTGTTAAGGCGGGGTAAATAATTGATAAGGCGTAAGCATGGGTTTTTGGGCCACAGACGACACGCATACAATGGACTTATATTCTGATAGACGGAAGGCATAAAAAACATAATATTATCTGGAGAAGAAATGGTTTATCAGGTATAAATCTTTCATAAGCAGTTCACAAACAATGAGTTTTGTTTTTTTCTTTGTTCAGCTCTTTAATTATCGAAAATAACAACCGAAAACCTTCATTTCTACTTTTTTGTATAGATTCGTTTGTATCTTTGCAAAATGAATACAGATATCTATCAGGCAGGCAAAAATGATATAAATGATGGACTCAGTACGATTGAAAGAACCGTTCTCAGCGACTATAAATACGGGTTTGTTACCGATATAGAAGCAGACGAAGCCCCAATGGGCCTGAGTGAGGATACCATACGCTTTATATCTGCTAAAAAGAATGAACCACAATGGATGCTGGACTGGCGGCTAAAGGCATTTGCCTACTGGAATAAGATTGCCAATGAACAACCTGAATGGGCCAATATAAAATTTCCGCCTATTAATTACCAGGATATTATTTATTATTCGGCGCCCAAACAAAAAATTGCCATTGACAGCCTTGATCAAATTGATCCCGAATTAAGAAAGACTTTTGAAAAACTTGGTATATCACTGGACGAGCAAAAACGCCTTTCCGGTGTTGCTGTGGATGCGGTAATTGACAGTGTATCCATTGGTACCTCATTTAAGGCACAACTTGCAGAACTGGGTATCATTTTTTGCTCAATGAGCGAAGCCATCCAGGAACATCCTGCGCTGATAAAAAAATATTTAAGCTCTGTTGTTCCCATTACAGATAATTATTATGCCGCGTTGAATGCAGCCGTATTCAGTGACGGCTCTTTTTGTTATATACCAGAAGGTGTTCGGTGCCCCATGGAACTGTCTACTTATTTCCGTATTAATGCAGAAAATACCGGGCAGTTTGAAAGAACACTGATCGTTGCTGAAGCAGGCAGTTATGTGAGCTACCTGGAAGGGTGTACGGCACCGATGCGCGATGAAAACCAATTGCATGCGGCAGTGGTTGAACTGGTAGCTATGGAGAATGCAGAAATAAAATATTCTACCGTACAGAACTGGTATCCCGGAGATAAACAAGGCAAAGGGGGCATTTACAATTTTGTAACCAAGCGTGGTATCTGCAAAGGAAATAATTCCAAGATTTCATGGACACAGGTTGAAACAGGTTCCGCTATTACCTGGAAATATCCCAGTGTAATTTTAAAAGGTGATAATTCAACCGGTGAATTTTATTCTATTGCAGTTACCAATAATCATCAGCAGGCCGATACAGGCACCAAGATGATGCATATTGGAAAAAATACAAAAAGCCGTATTGTATCAAAAGGTATATCAGCCGGAGTAAGCAATAATAGTTACCGTGGTTTGGTGCAGGTTGGTAAAAATGCTGCCAACGCCCGCAATTTTTCTCAATGCGATTCTCTTTTGCTGGGCGATAAATGTGGCGCACATACCTTTCCCTACATTGAAGTAAAAAACAACACAGCAGTAGTAGAGCATGAGGCCACCACCTCAAAAATTGGGGAGGATCAGATTTTCTATTGTAACCAGCGTGGTATTGATACGGAGACTGCAGTGGCATTGATCATCAATGGTTTTGCAAAAGAAGTAATGAACCAACTGCCAATGGAATTTGCGGTGGAAGCACAGAAATTGCTGGCCATTAGTTTAGAGGGAAGCGTTGGCTAAGACGTATTTGGTAATAAGTATTTAGTATAGAGACCAAGGCCCTGAAAGGGCAATAACAATAGCAATGGGTGAAAAGCCTATTGAGAAAAAAAATAATAAAAACATGTTGACTATTCAGAATTTACATGCGGGCATTGAAGAGAAGCAGATTTTAAGAGGAATCAATCTTGAAATAAAACCCGGAGAAGTACATGCTATTATGGGACCGAACGGCTCTGGTAAAAGCACATTGGCTTCCGTACTGGCAGGAAAAACAAATTATACCGTAACAGAAGGTACCGTAGAATTTTTGGGCAAGGATCTGCTGGAACTGTCACCCGAAAAAAGAGCAGGAGAAGGATTGTTTCTTGGCTTTCAATACCCGGTGGAAATACCCGGACTAAGCACTACAAATTTTATTAAGACAGCGGTGAATGAAGTAAGAAAATACCGTGGAGAAGCCCCGCTGGATGCTGTATCATTCCTAAAGATGATGAAAGAGAAAATGGCATTGATGAATATAGATCAATCTTTACTGAGCCGCCCGCTGAATGAAGGTTTTTCAGGTGGCGAAAAGAAGCGCAATGAAATTTTTCAGATGGCCATGCTGCAGCCAAGACTTGCCATACTGGATGAAACTGACTCAGGTCTTGATATTGATGCCATCCGTATCGTTGCAGGTGGAGTAAACAAATTACGCAATAAAGACAATGCCATATTGCTTGTAACGCATTACCAGCGCCTGCTTGATTACATCGTTCCTGATTTTGTACACGTATTGTACAATGGGCGGATAGTAAGATCAGGCACTAAAGAACTGGCATTTGAACTGGAAGAAAGAGGATATGATTTTATAAAAAATGAAATTAATGTGGCCGAGGAAGCATAGCAGGAAATTGTCTGATATCTGATGTAAGGATGTCTGATTTTCTTTTTTCTAAATGCTTTCTTTGCCTGCTTGCTCTGTGCGATAAAGTAATCCTGTTAGCCCGGTGCGATAAAATAATAAAATGGACACAACATACATTAAAGAACATTTTGATCAGTTACAGCAAAAAAATAAAGGCAATGGCCTGGATACCGTGCGCCAGGATGCTTTCAATGCATTCAGTAAATTTGGTATTCCCACATCAAAGCATGAAGAATGGAAGTATACCCGTATTGCTGGTTTATTTAATAAGGAATATCTTTTTGCCGGAACAACAGTTTCCCATCCATTTACTGCGGCCCAGGTAGATGCGGTGCGTTTACCCGGTCATGAGAAGGCAAATGAACTGGTGTTTATAAATGGTATTTTCTCTTTTGCACTGTCTTCTATCCGTTCATCAGCCTTGGTAGTGTTGCCATTGGAAGAAGCCGCCACAAATGACTATGCTGCCATTGTTTCTGCCAATTTAGGTCATAGCGCAAAATATTTGCGGGATGGTATTAATGCGCTCAATACAGCTTTTGTACAGGGCGGGGTTTTTATTCATGTAAAAAAAGGCCAGGTGCCTGAGCACCCGGTTTATATTTATCATATTTCAGATGCCGGCAAAGAAAATGTTTTTTCCCAGCCCCGCAGCCTGGTTCATATCAGTGAGAATGCACAGGTGCAGATTGTAGAAACCTATTCTACTATCGGTGCGGCAGAAAGTTTTACCAACCAGGTAATGGAAATTGTGGTAGAAAAAGATGCACTGCTTGAGTTTTACAAAATTCAGAATGATGCAGCTACTACCAGCCAGGTGAGCACTACCCATGTCAGGCAAACAGGTAAAAGCTACACACATATAGTAACTATTTCATTGAATGGCGGCATTATCCGCAACAACCTGAATGTAGTACTGGAAGCAGAATATTGTGAAGCGCATTTATACGGATTGTATTTCCAGGGCGGCCAAACACATATAGATAACCACACAGTGGTAGATAATGTTAAACCCAATTGCCTGAGTAATGAATTGTACAAGGGAGTAATGAATGATAAGTCGAGTGCAGTATTTAACGGGAAAATATTTGTGCAGCGGGATGCGCAAAAAACAAATGCCTATCAATCCAACAAAAATATATTGCTGTCGGCAGATGCAACGGTGAACACAAAACCACAGTTGGAAATTTTTGCGGATGATGTGAAATGCTCACATGGGTGTACGATTGGACAGCTGGATGAAGAGGGCCTGTTCTACCTGCAATCACGGGGAATCAATGAAACAATTGCCAAATCTTTGCTGGTACATGCATTTGCCATTGATATTCTGGAGCATGTGAAACCGGTGCAAATCCGTGATTATGTAAACAAGTTAATTTCAGAACGTTTAGAATTTGATATAGCATGATAACATCTGCAACCATACAAAAGGAACTGGATGTATATGCCATACGGCAGCAATTCCCGGTATTAAACAGGGAAGTAAAAGGAAGGCCATTGGTATATTTTGATAATGCGGCTACTTCACAGAAGCCGCAGGCAGTTATTGATGCGCTGGTTAATTATTACAGCGGCTACAATGCCAATATTCACCGTGGCATTCATACACTGGCGGAAGAAGCTACTGCGGCATTTGAGGCTACCCGTGATACGGTAAAACAATTTATCAATGCGGCTGCCCGCGAGGAAATTATTTTTACAAGAGGCACCACCGAAAGTATCAACCTGGTGGCTTATACCTGGGGCAGGCAAAACATTAAAGCAGGAGATGAGATCATTATATCCACCATGGAGCATCATTCCAATATTGTTCCCTGGCAGATTTTATGTGAAGAGAAAGGCGCTTTATTAAAAGTAATACCTATAAATGATGAAGGTGAATTACTGATGAATGCGTATGAAAAATTATTAAGCCCCAAAACAAAATTGGTTTCCATTGTACATGTATCCAACGCATTGGGTACGGTTAACCCTGTTAAACAAATTATAGATGCAGCACACACGGTTGGCGCAGTAGTAATGGTTGATGGTGCACAATCCTCAGTACATCTTGATATTGATGTGCAAAAGTTGAACGCTGATTTTTTTGCTTTTTCCTCTCATAAAGTATATGGTCCGACAGGGGTGGGTGTACTGTATGGTAAGCGGCAATTGCTGGAATCAATGCCTGTCTTCCAGGGTGGGGGTGAGATGATTAAAGAGGTGAGTTTTGAAAAAACAACGTATGCGGATTTACCGTATAAGTTTGAAGCAGGTACACCCAATATAGCAGATACCATTGCACTTAAAACAGCGCTTGATTTCATCAACGTAACCGGTAAGGCAAAAATCCGTGCGCATGAAGATGAATTGCTGGTGTACGCAACGGGCTTACTGGAACAAATACCAGGTTTGCAAATCATTGGAAGAGCGAAAGAAAAAGTAAGCCTTATTTCATTCGTGGTTGATAAAATTCATTCGCAGGATATTGGCATTTTGCTGGATAACCGCGGAATAGCTGTAAGAACGGGTCACCATTGTGCACAACCTTTGATGCAGCGTTGTGGTATAACCGGTACCACCCGTGCTTCTTTTGCTGTTTATAATACAAAAGAAGAAATTGATGAATTAATAACAGGGATGCATAAGGTAATTAAAATGCTGGCATAATAAATGGAGAATCACAAAACCATAGCGGAAACAGAGCATGAGATTATAGAGGACTTTAAATTGCTTGAGTCATGGGATGAAGATTCTAAGTATGAATACATCATTGATATGGGTAAAAAACTCCCTGTACTGGATGAGCAATATAAAGTGGAGGAAAATAAAATAAAAGGATGCCAGTCTACAGTTTGGTTGGCGGCTGATTACAAAAACGGGAAGGTGTTTTTTAATGCGGACAGTAATTCGGTAATCGTAAAAGGGCTGATAAGTATGCTGATACGTGTACTGTCTGGCCGCACACCGGATGAAATCGTTGCGGCGAAGCTTGATTTTATCAGTGAAATTGGAATGCACAATCACCTGGCGCAGACCCGTTCAAACGGGCTGCTGGCCATGGTAAAACAAATGAAGAATTACGCGCTGGCATATAAAATTAAAAACGCAGCAAAAGTATAAGGTCATGGAAACAGAAGCATTGAAAGAAAAGGTGATTGAATGTTTGCATAATATTTTTGATCCGGAGATACCCGTAAATATTTATGAACTGGGTTTGATTTATGAAATAGATGTTTTGCCGGTAAATAATGTACAGATAGTAATGACACTTACATCGCCGGCATGCCCGGCCGCACAGTCTATACCAATAGAAGTGGATCAGAAAGTAAGGGCGATTGAAGGCGTAAATGATGTGTATGTGTCAGTAACATGGTCTCCCAGCTGGAATAAAAGTATGATGTCTGAAGCGGCGCAGCTTGAATTAGGGTACATGTAAAAAATGAATAAAAACTATTATGAAAATAACCGCACAGGAAGAATACGGCCTTCGCATATTGATTCGCATCGCGGGATGTAAGGATACTGCCGGGTTGAGTATTCCGCAACTGAGTGAAACAGAAGGCCTGAGCAGCCACTATGTAGCCAAGCTGACGCGGGTATTGAGGATGGGCGGATTTATTAATAGCACACCTGGCCTTAAAGGCGGTTACGTATTGGCAAAGCCATCAAAAGAAATAGGCATTAAACCAGTTTTGAAAGTGTTGGGTGGTGTATTATTTGACCAGGATTTTTGTGGGCAACATGCCGGCTCACTAAAACTATGCACCAATTCAGTAGATTGTTCCGCAAGATCCCTTTGGCAAATGATCCAGTTTACTGTTGACCAGCTACTTGATAAAATTACCCTTTATGACCTCGCAAATTCCGAAAATGAATCTACAAAAGCTTTGAATCTTATGCTGGAGCAAAGATGATACCCCATACAATCCCTGTTACATATAAAAGGTTTCTCCCGTTATCTTACCATCTTTTACTTCGTACACACAAAGCTCTGTCATATCCATATGACCGCCTTCTTTCATAGTAACTTCCATTCTCATTGTGCAGGAAAAAGAGTTAGTAGCTATTAATGGCTCAGAAACTTCCAGTTTGTGCATTTCTTTTACCATACTTTCAAACTTATGTCCTTTTTCAATAATGGCATCAAAGCCTTTTGTTTCTTTTTCAAAGGCAGGTGAAGCAGATGGTTCAATGCTAACTGCATCTTTACTGAACAATTCTTTCTGAGCGGTTTCAAATTGTCCCTGGCGGCATAAAACTACCAGGCGGGAAGCGATTTCTTGTATTGTCATAAATTTTATTTAGCGTTAGATTATTTTTAATCAGAATTCATACCACATTCCGGGTTCTGGAATTTTTTCCGCATAATAAAAGGGAAATAAAAAAAGCTGTGGGCAGCTGGGATGATTTTTTTAATATTTGCCCGTAAAATTATGAAATTGACTGTTATTTTGCCATATCATTGTATTCAGTTGGCATCGTGTCCTTAGTATTCTTTAAAACCGGCTCCCTTAATTTAACCGGGTTTCGTTTACTGCTTCTTTTTCGCATCCACATATTCAGCAATTCTACACCAAAAGAAAAAGCCATGGCAACATAAATATATGCTTTGTCTATATGACTGTGGTGCAGCGGCTCAAGTCCTTCAAAAAATAAACTAAAACCCACCATCAGTAAAAATGCCAGGGCCAGCATTTTTAAAGTTGGATGCTTATGGATGAAAGTTGAAATCATATCTGAAAAAAAGAACATTATAATCATAGCGATGACAACCGCTATAATCATCACTTTCACAATTTTTGCCAGCCCCACTGCAGTAATGATACTGTCAAAAGAAAAAACCATGTCTATGATAATTATTTGTCCGATAACTGAAGCAAATGGAGCAGGTTTGGTTTTTTCAGTTTGCGTATGTTCATCGCCTTCCAGCTTCTCATGTATTTCTTTTACAGTTTTATACAAAAGAAAGATACCACCGGCAAACATGATAATGTTGCGCAGGTTGAATGCGTAATGGGCTCCGCTCCAGTTAAAACCAAATAGTTCATTGCTGCCATTGTGAACCAGCCACCCAATTCCCATCAATAATAATATTCTTACCGCTATACCTGCAAACATCCAGATACGCCGTGCATTCAGTTTTTGTTTTTCATCCAGTCTGCCCATAAGAATGGAAACGAAAATTACATTGTCAATACCCAACACAATTTCCAGCACCGTCAGTGTAAGTAAACTTATAAGTGCATCCACGGTAAATAATTCCTGCATAAGTAAATTCTTTGGACAAAAATAGTTGAACTACGATAAAATAATGGATTTTTACTCGATCTCAACATTCACTGCAAACCAATGTTTTTCTGGCACAATTTTTAACAAGTTAAATTGTTCTTAATAAAATTGCTAAACCATTTTATTTGATTCTACCTCTACCCAAATTTCTTTTTTAATTGTGCAGGCCGGCGGGCTATTTTTTGCACAACAACCCGACTAAATCCAAACCGATGAAACAAATCTTTTTTTTATTGCTGATGGCAGTGGCATGCACTGCACATGCCCAGTACAGCGGAGACGAAAATTTTGGTAGCCGCATCAGAGCAGGGGTAGCTTACGTACATGATTTCCCCGGTCTTAATGGTATAGGCGCTTACGCCGAATATAATTTTCCTTTAAACGAATGGATACAGGGTGGAGCAGGCGTAAGACGCGTAGAAACAGGCGGCTACCCACGTACAGCAACAGTACGTGAATACACTAAAGCCACTGCGCTGGATGTTAATTTACTTTTTGTTCCATTCCATACCGAAAATGCTGCTTTCAGAATAGGCGCCGGTTATTCTTTTTCTTTTTATAACGTTCGTCGTTCTTACCCGGTATATACTGCACATACTGATCAGGCAGCTGGCATTGAAACTTCCTGGCCGCAAATGGATGCAAAAGGAACTACGCGCGGCGTTAGCCTGATGGCTGAATATGAATATAATTTCAGCAATAATTTTTCAGCTGGTGCTAAAATTACTATATGCAAAGCGTATGGCAGCGTTGTAATGGCCGGGCCTTTTGTAGCAGTGAAATTATAATCGTGAGTCGTGAAACGTGAGAGAAAAATGCAGTATTGTTGAAGGCTTCTCTCACGTTTCACGATTGAGGGTCCAACAATGCTTTACAAATTCTTTTTACAATGGAAGGGCCTTCATAAATAAAGCCGGTCCAGACTTGTACCAATGCAGCGCCGGCATGTAATTTTTCCTTAGCATCATCTGCAGTAAATATTCCTCCGGATGCAATTACCAGCACATGGCCATTTGTTTTTTCATGAATATATTGTACTATTTCAGTTGTACGTTGGGCCAGGGGTTTTCCGCTTAATCCACCTGCCCCAATAGCAGCCAGACCTGAGTCCTGGGTTTTTAATGCGGCGCGGTTGATGGTTGTATTTGCAGCTACCAGGCCATCCAGTTTTATTTCTACTGCCAAATCGATTACATCATCAATTTGCTCCTGTGTTAGATCAGGAGCTATTTTTAGCAACAACGGTTTGGGAAAAGTATTTTGTTTGTTGATGGTTTGCAAATGAGCTAAAATTTTTCTGAGCGAATCTTTTTCCTGCAGTTCACGTAAGCCGGGTGTGTTGGGCGAGCTTACATTTACAACAAAGTAATCCACGCAGTCAAACAGTTCCCTGAAACAAATTTCATAATCTCTCCATGCTTCCTCGTTGGGAGTGATCTTATTCTTGCCAATATTGCCACCAATGATGAGTCGTGAGTGAGAGGTGCGAGGTGCATGTAACGTTGATAATTGAGCATTCCTTAATTTCCATAGCCGGAGTCTTTCTGCAACAGCCTTTACCCCATGATTATTAAACCCCATTCTATTGATCAGCGCTTTATCTTTTGGTAAACGGAATAACCTTGGTTTATCATTCCCTTCCTGTGGTTTGGGTGTTACAGTTCCTATTTCCACAAAGCCAAAACCCAGTACTTCCAGTTCATTCAGGTACAAAGCATTCTTATCAAAACCGGCTGCCAGTCCAACAGGGTTTTTAAAGTTCAAACCAAATAATTCTTTATTAAGTTTTGTGTTTTCAGTGGTAAAACTGCTGGTAAGTATTTTTTTTATAAATGGGATATAACAAAGCCATTTAAGGCAGTTCATAGAAAAATAATGCACCCATTCAGGCGGGAACCAAAAAAGAATATTGCGTAGAATTGTATACATACTGAAACTTAAGACTGGTTATTGGTAGTAATAATTTTAATTGGTGAAGGACAGATCCTGCATTATAATTTGTTCAAAAGAACACCGAACCCGCTTACCAGCAAAAAGTTTTTATAAATGCGAATAAATAGTACTTTTGGCATAGAAAGTTGCATAAACAACTTATTGATTTAATTGTTATCTAATAAAACATTTTATGCAGGAAGCGTATATTATAGCAGGTTTCAGAACCGCGGTAGGAAAATCAAAAAGAGGGGGTTTCAGGTTTACAAGACCTGATGATTTAGCTATTGAGGTTATACAGGGATTACTTGCCTCCGTGCCACAACTGGACCCCAAAAGAGTAGATGATGTAATTGTAGGCAATGCTGTGCCTGAGGCTGAGCAGGGCCTTCAGGTAGGAAGGATAATAGCAGCCAGGGCAGTAGGCATTCATGCACCGGGTATGACGGTAAACCGTTATTGCGCTTCCGGCCTTGAAACCATTGCTATTGCTACTGCCAAAATACGCAGCGGCCAGGCAGAATGTATTATAGCAGGCGGTACAGAAAGTATGAGCATGGTACCAACAGCCGGCTGGAAAACAGTACCTGCCTATTCAATTGCAAAGGATGAACCTGATTATTACCTGAGCATGGGTTTAACAGCTGAAAACGTTGCCAAAGAATACAAGGTAAGCCGTGAAGACCAGGACCAGTTTTCTTATAATTCACACCAAAAAGCAATTAACGCTATAAAGAACGGTTATTTTAAAGCAGGTATATTACCTGTCACTGTAGAAGAAATTTACCTGGATGCCAGGGGAAAAAAGCAAACCAAAAAAACTGTGCTGGATACAGATGAGGGACCAAGGGCTGATACATCACTTGAAGCATTGGCAAAATTAAAACCTGCATTTGCAGCAGGTGGTTGTGTTACAGCCGGTAATTCCTCTCAAACCAGTGATGGGTCTGCTTTTGTGATTGTGATGGGTGAGAAAATGATCAATGAGCTTGGCCTGAAACCAATTGCACGCCTGGTGGCTTGTGCATCTGCGGGTGTGCATCCACGTATTATGGGTATGGGGCCTGTAGAAGCTATACCAAAAGCGCTAAAACAGGTAGATATGAATCTTTCACAAATAGATTTAATTGAATTGAATGAAGCCTTTGCATCGCAGTCGCTGGCAGTAGTAAGAGAGTTGAACCTGAATCCTGATATTGTAAATATAAATGGCGGTGCTATTGCATTGGGGCACCCGTTGGGTTGTACCGGCAGCAAGCTAACCATACAGGTTACCCATGATATGAAAAGACTGAATAAAAAATACGGTATTGTGTCAGCCTGTGTTGGTGGCGGGCAGGGTATAGCAGGTATTATTGAAAATATTAATTAGTCTTCCCTCAAAAAGTAGGATTGGTGGAGTTGAAACCACAGTAGTACAGAAGCCTAATCATGGAACTATGTCGAAATCGGGCTGTTTTCCTGCCCGACTAGTCATTCAGGCGGGGATTTCGACTGGCTTTTTTGCGGTACTTTTTTTCCATAAAAAAAGTACCAAAAAGCAAATTAGAAAAGATGATTTTGTAAGGTTTCGTAACTATTGTATAAAAAGCCAGTATT
>JBDSOC010000061.1:0-4373 GCA_039915085.1 Chitinophagaceae bacterium | reverse complement strand
TCTCTAATTTCCTTCTTCTCATAAACGTAACACCGGTAAGCTCATCAATGGCAGTATAATAATCGTTTATTTTTTGCGTGATGGATTCCTGAAAACCGGTAAAGGATGCCAGCAGGGGATGTGCTTTAGTAAATAAAAATTCATTGAACTGCAGTTCTTCTTCAACAGATACATAAGCGTTCATTTTAATGAGCCATTGCCGGCAGGCCTCCATTAATAAATTGATTTCTCTTTTACCATTTTCATTCACCTGTTGTAAAAGTTCCATCAGTAACTGCAGTTGTACCTGCAAATCTTCCCGGAGGGCTTTATTTCTTTCTATAGTTGAGTTGCGGATATCTACTGCACCATACAGCGGGTAAACATTCTTAAAAGAAATATTTTCAAGTGCATTATTCTTGTGTTCTATATCGTGGCTCCTGAAATAATGCCAGGCCACTTCATTAAACTTCCATTGTACAGATGGTTGTATTACGGTGAACTTATCTTTTACGACAGTATCTATAGAAATATTGAACTTATCAATCATTTTTTTCAGCAGCTGGGAAATATAAGGAACCGCCGGTTTTAATTTTCCGAACTGCATATCGCTTAATATAGTTGCACCTCCTGTCGCACCGGTTTCAAGAATACCTACCAAAACATCATTAAAATAAACCGGTGCAAGCACATAAGAATGGTACCCTGCTTTTTTTAAGGCATCCTGCAACGGTTTGGGTAAGATATTTGTTTTATCGGATGAATCGAAGGTAATATAACGCGGCTCTTTTATATAGTGATTGATATGCCTTGTAAAAACAGGTTTAGGAATGCCTGCATCCCAGGAGGCTTTTACCAGTATGCTGTAGGGGAAATTTTCATACAGCAGCGCGGCCCTGTTATTAACAGTAAAAAAAGGCATTATTCCAAACTTGTAATGGCTGTTGCCCAGTAATGTTTGCAATAACCGGGTGATATGGACAAAATCAGCCGATGCATTTTGTTTATCAACATTGATAATAACTTTGCTTAATTGTTCAATTGACTGGTGTTCGGTAATGTCTGTGAGGGTAATAATGGAAAAACCGCTTGACGAAAAATTACTTAACGGCACCAGCTTTTCAATTTCATCAAAGCTGTTTGTGCATGAAAAACAGGCAGCAATTGAGTTATCGCTGACTGTATCACCGTTTAATTTTTTCTTTAGTTTTACCTCAACAAAACGTGTGTCGATATTTACGCGGTAATATTGATAAAGGCCTGTAATGGAGTTAAAAAAACTGCGCACCATTTCCTTTTTTTGTGGCAGTTCAAATCCATATACTTTCTGCAAAATCAAATCATATTGTATTTGCTGGTGCAATTCCTGTGCATTTTCTTTGACCATCCATGATGCCATGCTGTCATTACCATTGGGACTGGATGCAAACAACCGGTGAAAAGCATTGCTGGCATAAAATACCTGCGGCGAAATGCCGCTGGTTAGCCCAAATAATATTTCATTTTCATCTTCTATAAGTGGAAAAACAATGCTGGCAACCAGTTCCAGTACCTCATCATATCTTGCTGCTTCAGTAACAGGTATGCCCGCTATCAGTTCAGGATACGAACGGATTTTATCCAGCACAAACCTGAAAAAATATGAACGGACAGATGTGTCCGTATTCACCTTCTCTTCCAGGAAGTCAATAAATTTTTTAAAACAAATAAATGATTCAACCGAATTTTCCTTCGTGGCAAATTGATGAATCAGTAATAGATCCTTTTTCATAACCTGTTACTTAAAATAATCAAAATCTGAACCCCAGCGTAAAATATGGGTACCAGCCTTCCCCCGAATTACCTGCTACCACCTGCACTATCAGCATTTGTGCCGGTGCAAAATAAAATCCTCCGCCTGCTCCCTGGTGCCAGACCCCATCATTGTATCCTTTTTGCCATACCTTACCTATATCATAAAAACCAACAAAGCCAAGTTGTCCGGGTAAAACATAAGATGCCAGGTTGGCCAGTTTAATCCGGGCTTCAAAATTATTATACAACATATGCTCTCCTGCAAAACGATATTGCCGGTAGCCCTGCAAATTATCCTGCCCACCTAAAAATAATGACTGGTAAAAGGCAGCACGACCTGCTGTAACTCCTCCGCCAATGCGGTCAGCAATTACAAAATTAGATTTTCTGTCTAAACTTTTATATACAGAGAGTTGAGCAATAAGCTGCATATAGGCTTTTGAATAGCTGTTGAGCCCGCTGTAACCCTGCCATTTTATATTGAAATAATAACCGGATGACGGAATTATTAAATTATTCCTGCTATCATGAATATAAGCAGCAAGAAGGCCGGCATGTCCTTTATCCTTTGCAATAGTGCTGCTGTCGTAAGAACCCAATAAAGATGTATTGTTTATGAAACGGCCAATATTATCATCTGCCTTAAAGCGGTAATATTGCATTGAGGGCCCGAGTGAAAAGCTGCTACCTTTTGCATTGCGCCACCTGAACGCAGGATTAACTTCATACAAATCAAATCTTGTTCTGTAATAACGTTTGAAGTTGCCGGTTTTATTAAATTCAGATGCGTTTCCCCTTCCATAAAAATTTTGTGTATTGTCAGGTGCAAATGCGTTTACATTTAGTGTTATATCCGTTTTGTCAATTACATGTATCCATTCTCCCTTATAGGTAAACCGGAAAGCATCCGTGGAAAAAGAATGCGCAAAAATAAATTGCTGGGTGCTTGCATAAGGCGTTTTCCTGAATCCCTGTCTTACCCATCTTATACCGGCGCCTAATATTATTCCATCGTCTGCATTAAATCCTGCAGCGATTAGCGGTACGGTCTTATTGTACCTGTCAGTTAACCACAATGATGTATTGTCTTCATCATCTGAAAGATGCAGGTGAACGGGACTTGTTTGCCCGCTGAAAACCGCACTGGAATCTTCTTCATACACATGTACTTTCCTGAGGTATTTTGCAGCGCCGGTAAAATGATACTGGTTTACAGCGCCATCTCCGATGATACGGATTTTTATGGGCGAACTGTTGTTTACAATATCAATATTGTCTTCTCCACCGTACATGTATAAATGCAACTCTTTTGTAACTGAAGGATCTATAACCCGGCTATACAGCAGTTTGCCAATTTCTTTCTTTTTAGTAATCTTAAATACCTCCAGTTTTAATTTTCCATTCAGGGTATCTGTTATATTTACCTGCTCATTTTTATCTGAAAAAGTAATATCAAGATTTCTGTTCAGGAATTTGTAATAATCCGGCATTACCCGCAACATATCCTGTCGTCTTTTCTTCAATTGATCAAATAATTTTGTATGCGATGCATCATATACAGCAGCAGGCATTTTGTGCAATGCGGCTTCAATTACTGAATCGCTGAGTGCAGTTACCGCATGTTGCGTATTATTCACCCAATCTTCATAAGAAAGCTGGTTGGTATAAAGACCGTCAATCAACCGTGCATTGAACGAAAATGTGTTGATATTGCGGATGTGCCCGCCAAAACCCTGGAACTTGGGCAATATCCATGGCAGTGCAAGTATCGAAGGCAGCAATCCCTGGTTGATATAAAAAACCTGGTCCCTGTCGCGCGGAACCGGTTTGAATCTTTTATCTTTTCCTTTGGCTTCATCCACCCATCTCCATTGGTCACCATGCCGGTCCCAGTCGCCCAAAAATATATCCTGTAAACGTGCAGTCAAAAATGCTTGCTGGTCAACCGAATTGTCATTGTCTTCTTTTAGTTTCTCCTGCATTTTAATAGTAGAAGATGATTTTCCCAATGGATCCCTTTCTTCCAGTAGTACAACCGTATTGGCAAAATCCCTGCTGTAAATACCCAGCTTTTTATCGGGTGCCACATAAACAATTTTTGGATTGCTGTGGGCAACGCCCAAAGCATCCGCAAATACCGGGACTATTAAAGGTGCATAAGGAAATATAGCCGAAACATTATCGTGCAATAATTTTGAAGCCAGGGTTTGATTAAGCACCTGTGGTAGCAATGCATCCGGAAATTTATCAATGCTCCTGATTACCCATTCTTTTTTGTCTGTGTCTTCCAGTCTTAATGAATGTGTTTGCATACCACCCCCTAATTCTGCAGGTGTAAAATCTGTAGTGGAAAGACGCAGTACCGGTAAACTTGTTTCTATGTTCCAAATCTTACGGTAGTTCTCACCAAACATACTGCGGTGCCATTTGCCCACCTGGTCAAATTCAGTTATTAGTTTAATGCGGATACTGTCGCCCTTTATATCGCTTTCATTAAATTCAACTGCAACTGCAGGAGAAGTATACGGCCTGTCGTATACAAATGATTCTTTTATATTTTGGCCGTCATAAGTATAATAATGCAGGCGAAGGCTATTATC
>JBDSOC010000044.1:0-7011 GCA_039915085.1 Chitinophagaceae bacterium | reverse complement strand
TTCTAATTTGCTTTTTGGTACTTTTTTTATGGAAAAAAAGTACCGCAAAAAAGCCAGTCGAAATCCCCGCCTGAATGACCAGTCGGGCAGGGAAAACAGCCCGATTTCGACATAGTTCCCTGATTAGACTTCTGTACTAATGTGACTTCAGCTGCACCAATCCTACCTTTTGAGGGACGACTAAATAAATAATGCTGATTCCGGAATTCCTTAAAGTCTCTGACACAGGAATCAAAAAATCAGCAATTTCTACTTTGTTATAGTGCAAGCAACAAAAAGATTGCCGGACGTTTATGAATGTCCGGCAATTTATTTTTCCAGTCTGCAATGGTTTTGGTTTTAATATATTCATTGTTGCCTGTAATGTCTGCCGCAATACAAAGAAGTGTAGAAGGCCTGAGTGTTTTACAAATACTTTCCGTTAGTTGATTGTTGCGGTAAGGGGTCTCAATAAAAATCTGGGTGCATTTTTTTTTAGCCGATTCATTTTCAAGATCCTTTAATACTTTTATTCTTTCTGCTGTATCAATGGGTAAATAACCAATAAATTGAAAACATTGTCCGTTCATACCGCTGGCCATTAATGCCAGCAATACAGAACTTGGGCCCACCAACGGTTTTACTGCTGCGCCCATCGCATGCGCTGTTTCAACCAATACCTGGCCCGGGTCTGCTACACCAGGACAGCCTGCTTCACTGATAATGCCAATGGTAACGCCGCGTTGCAATGATTTTTTAAACGCATCTTTTACCTCTTCTTCCGCCTTGTGTATGGTATACCATTCATAATTATCAATCACCATTTCTTTCCATAATTGTTTCAAGTACCTGCGTGCTGTCCGTTCATTCTCCACAAAAAAAACATGGCATTCTTTTACAGCATCTGCGATATAAGCGGGTATGGTTTGCAGATTTTCTTCATCAATAAAACAGGGAATAAGATATACTTTACCTGTTGCAGCACTGGCCATAACGTTACTCGGTTTAATTGACAAAGATACCGGAGATGTCTGATGTCTGATTTTTTGATATCTGATTTCTTCAGGTTATTGCGCCTGTTTTTTTACAGTCATCTTGCAGGGTTAATCTTAATTATTGGGGATGTTTGGTAAATGGAAATAGCATAGGGCTTGGCGAATGCGGACATCAGACATCAAAAAATCAGCCATCAGCCATTACACTTCCTTCTCCTGGTAATACAAACTGATAGTAGCGGCCACAACAGCATAGGCAGGCGCCAGCACCCAGCCAATAATGGGCAGGAAATGCATCAGGTAAAAAACAAGCCCGTTGCCAATGGCCAAACCTTTTCGGTTACTGATAAACGTAACGCTTTGTGCCGGAGATAACTTATGCCTTTCACAACTATAATCAAGCATGGAGAAACCATAGTAATAACATTCTACAAATAAAGACACTACTGGTGCTATCCATCCTGCTACAGGTATAAAAGAAAGAATTAAAATGGATACTGTATATACGGTTTGCCAGAGCGCATTGCGCAGTGCCAGTTTAATACCGCGCAGCATATCTTTCAATAACTGCGGCCAGCTGAAAGGATAGTCTGTTCCTTCCAGCAAAGCTTCGGTTTTTTCACTCAGGTAGGCAAAAACCGGCGAGCCAATGATAAGCCAGAGGTATTTAAAAAGGGAAAAGTAGAAGAGCAGGAGCAGTAACTGCACCATTATCCTGCTCATCATAAAAATAAAACTGAGCAGCCCGCTGCGTTGTTGCTGTAACCAGCGTTCAATGCCAATCAACTCACTGAGTCCTGAAATAGCAGCGCCGGACGATGTCCAGAAAAAATACATGCCCACGCTAAATAAAAGCATATAAAGAATACCGGGTATAATGATCCATTTCCATAAGCCATGTTTGCTTATAAACTGGTGAGCCCTGTAATATGATTGTATGGCTGTTACAATTTCCTTTAGCACAGGTTGGATTATTGAGCTATAAATGTATTACTTTGAAGGCAGATGAGGATATTTTATTATGAAAAAACTACCCGCTTCATTTTATCACCGGACCAATGTTGTTACCATTGCAAAAGAATTATTAGGTAAATTACTGGTAACAGAATTTGACGGATTGCTTACAACAGGACGTATTGTAGAAACAGAAGCGTATAATGGAAGGGGTGATAAAGCCTCTCACGCTTATGGTGGCAGGCGTACCAAAAGAACGGAGACAATGTACGGCGCCGGCGGTATTGCCTATGTGTATCTCTGTTATGGCATTCATCATCTTTTTAATGTGGTTACCAATGCGCAGGATACACCGCATGCTATATTAATAAGAGGCATTGAACCCGTAACAGGTATAGAAATAATGCTGCAAAGAATGAGAAAGGAAAAGGCTGATTACACAATAGGCCGCGGACCAGGCAATGTTTCAAAAGCATTGGGTATTGATGTAAAGCATACCAGCCTGTCTTTATTACGCAGTGATATTTATATTGCAGATGATGGTACAAAGATCAAACCATCACAAATAATAGCCACGCCGAGAATAGGTGTGGATTATGCCGCAGAAGACGCTTTATTGCCCTACAGGTTTTATCTGCAGGGCAATCCTTATGTCAGTGGAAAGAAATCATTTAAATCCTGAAATATTGTACCATCCCGAAACCGTAAATAAAAAAACTTTCGCGCAATCAATTCTTGCCAATCTTACTTTTTGGGTGTTGATTGCCATTATTGCCGGTATACTGCTTGGCCACTATTACCCTGCCACCGCAATAAAAATGGAATGGCTGGGTAAATATTTTATTGAATTGATTAAGTTTTTTATTGGGCCTATCATCTTCTTAACTATCGTGCTGGGTATTTGTGGTATGGGCAGTTTAAAAAAGGCCGGCAGGATTGGTATAAAATCGCTTGTGTATTTTGAAATAGTAACCACCATTGCTTTGGTGATTGGAATTATAGTTGCCAACATCATACAGCCGGGGAAAATAAATAAAACCGGTTTATCTATCCAGGATGCTTCAAAATATACGTCTAATGCGTCTAAAGGCATTGACTGGTCAAAATTTTTATCTTCCAATTCAACACTGCAGGTATTGATTGCCGCGATTATAGCGGGCATAGCACTCAGTTTCTACACCGGGCAGCATAAAGATAAAATTATCAGTGGCCTTTCTTATCTGTCTAAAATTGTTTTTAAAGGATTGAAATATGTTATGTACCTGGCACCATTGGGCGCTTTTGGAGGTATGGCTTTTACCATTGGTAAGTTTGGTCTGCACACTTTAATACCACTGGGTAAATTAATGCTGACGGTATATACCACCATGCTGGTTTTTATATTTCTTATCCTGGGTTCCATTATGCGGTATTACAAAGAAAGTATCTGGCAGTTTTTAAAATACATTAAAGAAGAATTATTAATAGTATTGGGCACTTCTTCTTCAGAAGCTGCACTTCCTTCTATTATTAATAAGCTGGAGAAAATGGGTTGCAGTAAATCGGTGGTAGGGCTGGTAGTACCTACCGGTTATTCATTTAATCTTGATGGAACGTCCATTTATCTTTCCATGTCAGTAATCTTTTTAGCGCAGTTGTACAACGTGCATTTATCGTGGGAAGAAATACTAAGCATCATTGGTATATTAATGCTGACTTCAAAAGGCGCAGCAGGTGTTGCGGGCAGTGGTTTTATTGTACTGGCATCCACGCTTACCGCTATTCATAAAATACCGGTAGAAGGGCTGGCTTTTCTTTTGGGCGTTGATAAATTTATGAGTGAAGCAAGGGCCATCACCAATCTTATTGGCAATGGTGTGGCGACAATAGTAATAGCCAAGAGTGAAAAAGAGTTTTTAAAACCGGAGTTTGAAATTGTCTAAACCAGGATTTTATAGGATTAAAAGGATTGCTTACTTATGAGCCGGTTAATGTCTTGCTGAAAACATCCCGTGAAAATTGTATTGAACCAGTATATATTTCAGCAGGAATATTGAAATAGCAGAACGAAGCTCCTCATAGCTATGCCGTACAAGTGTGCGACGCAAGACAGCCGCCCCAGGAAAAAATGCTGGTAATAAAAAAATTAAAATTTAGGACAGGGAATACCTTTTCTGCCAGTTGGTGGTTTTTTAATGTAGATAAGTGAAACCTCGATACCACCCCGGCTTTGAGATCCCACCTTAAGGCTGGAATAGTTTACGTCGTAAGTCATGCCCAACCTGAAATCTCCCCATTCAAGTCCCAGGTAGGGTATAATGGCATCATTAAAACGAAGCCAGCTGCCCGCATAGAAATTGGTAGGACTTTCCGTTTCATCGTTGTTCAGGTTGAAGGCCACGGCGCCACCCAATACTGTTTCATGAGCGCCTGCCTGCTGACTATAAAGTGCGGTAAGATGCAGCGTAGTGGTTTCACCTACTTTAAAATAACCGCCACCGTGTACGGTTAAACGCGGATTTAGCGTATAATAGCCGCTGCCAAAATAAGTTTCTTTGGGCCGGTTAATATGGTACATAGAAGCACCGAGGTAAAAATTATTGGTGCCATCTGTTGAGCCGTTGTACAGCAACCCTGCATTGAAATCAAAATAATTTATGTTTACATTTCTGCCATCTACAGGTTCATTGCTGGGCAGGGTCCAGGTGCCATCCAGGGCCAGTTCATTCTCAAATTTTAATTGCGAACCATCTAAACGTTTGGAAGCATAGGTTCCCTGGAAACCAAATCCCAACTGGTGGTAACCATCTTCATCAAGCCCTTTATGGTAAGAAGTAGAAACAGAAATATAATTACTGTTTAAAATCCCGTTGGCGGTCTTGTCCGTCATGGCCATTAAACCTACTCCCCAGACATCATTGGGGTTAATACGATTGGTCAGCAATGGTGCATCCAGCGATAAAGTGGAGGTAACAAAAGCTTTGCTGATGGCCGGCCATTGATCGCGGTAATTGCCCGCCGCCCTGAAAACACCGTCAAACTTGCCTGTCAGGGCAGGATTAAGCGTAAGCGGCGAGGAAAAAAATTGGGAAAAATGCGGATCCTGTGCAAGGATATGCATCTGCATAAGGAGGGCCACGGTAACCAGCAGTACTATTCTCTTCATTTCGGTTGTTAAAAGTCTGTACAAAATACAAACATTTATAAGAGTTGCAAACTTAAAATTCTGCTGCTTGCAACCAAACGGTTAATGTGGGTTTTGTGCAGGTACACAAGTTTCGTATAATTATCTTTTTTGTTGCAGGTTAAAGTTAAAGCGCCTAAGGTTAAAAGTGCTGATATTGATTTACGTGCGCAGTGGCGATTATGGCAAATTTCAGGCATTAAACCATCAGGTATTATACTTTTGCTCACATCTGCACTTTGGTACCAAATGCCAAATCGCCGGCATCGCCCAAACCCGGAACAATATAACCTTTTGCTGTTAGTTCGTCGTCAATGGCGCCGCACCATATTTTACAGTTGGGTTCGCTGCGCAGTACATATTCTATACCTACTGTACAGGCAATGGCTGTTACTACATGTATTTTGGAAGGATGGCCTTCTTCCCTCAAAAATTGAATTGTTTTTACCAGTGATGAGCCGGTGGCCAGCATGGGGTCGGAAACAATGACCACCCTGTTTTCCAGTTCCGGGCAGGAAACATAATCCAGGCTAATGTCGAAAGTGCCATCTTTTTTGTGCTTGCGGTAAGCAGAAATAAATGCATTGTCTGCTTTGTCGAAGTAATTCAATAATCCGTTGTGCAGCGGCAGACCCGCACGGAGTATGGTAGCTAATACAGGTTGCTCCTTTAATACTTTACAGGCAGAAATACCCAGGGGCGTTTGTATGTCCTTTTCAATATATGCAAGCTCCTTGCTTATTTCAAAAGCTGCCACTTCTCCAATACGCTCCAGGTTTCGGCGGAAACGCATTCTGTCGCCCTGAACTTCTGTATCCCTGAGTTCCCCTACCCAATCGCTCAGCAATGAATAATGCTGGCTCAGATTTACAACCATGATAAGCGGTTTAGTTTTAGGAAATACGACCCGGATAAATGTAAAAAATATTTTGTAACCAGCCGTTTTATTTTATACCTGCAAACGGTTGGTATTTATTTGATATTTGTTCTTTTTACGTCCTGTTCCGGCAGTAATTTAATTCATTTACCAGTGATCATCCGGAACTTTGTAATTCGTAATTTGCTCCGGCAAATCTAATTGCTGCTGCCGGAAATCTAAAATCAAATATCAGCATGGTATATAAGGCTATTGGTTTAATGAGCGGAAGTTCTCTTGACGGACTGGATATGGCGTATGTTCATTTTCAGGAGACCGGTGGTAAATGGGCCTATGAAATCCTGCACACGGATTGCCAGCCTTACAGCGAATTATGGACCGACAGACTTGGCAATGCTATTAATTTACCTGCCGCAGATTACCAGTTGCTGCATACTGATTACGGACATTATACAGGAGCGGCAGTAAATAAATTTATAGATGATAACAACCTGCATCACCAGGTGCATTTGATTGCTTCCCACGGGCACACTACTTTTCATCTGCCCAAACAAAAAATGACCGCACAACTGGGAGACGGTGCAGCCATTGCCGCAACAACCGGTTTGCCTGTAGTAAGTGATTTACGTGCCCTGGATATTGCATTTGGCGGACAGGGTGCGCCCATTGTGCCTATTGGTGAAAAATTACTGCTGTATGATTATACTATGTTTTTAAATCTTGGTGGTATTGCCAACCTTTCATTCAATCAGCCGGACAAATACATTGCTTTTGATGTATGCCCTGCCAACCGCGTATTAAACCTGCTGATACAAAAAACAGGAAAAGTATATGATGAAGATGGTAAGATGGCCGCAACCGGCACTGTAAATAATGAACTACTGGAAAAGTTAAATGAACTGGATTATTACCAGCAGGCTTTTCCCAAATCGCTTGGGAATGATTTTGGGACAGCAACGGTTTTCCCGCTGGTACTGCAATACCAGCTTTCCACAGCAGATGCTTTAAGAACTTATGTTGAGCACATTGCGTTGCAGATAAAG
>JBDSOC010000043.1:0-18429 GCA_039915085.1 Chitinophagaceae bacterium | reverse complement strand
TTCTAATTTGCTTTTTGGTACTTTTTTTATGGAAAAAAAGTACCGCAAAAAAGCCAGTCGAAATCCCCGCCTGAATGACCAGTCGGGCAGGGAAAACAGCCCGATTTCGACATAGTTCCCTGATTAGGCTTCTGTATTACTGTGACTTCAGCTGCACCAATCCTACCTTTTGAGGGACGACTAAATAGAAGCCGCTTTTATTTTCTCCTGTCTGTTCACTTACATACTGTAAAGTTTGATTGTCACACTACAGTCAGTTTCCGTTTTGCGCAAGATGTGTTTCCAAAAGCGTAAACGAAATGCGATACTGCGGCTGATATTTGTTTATTAAATTTTATCTATGTGCCATTACCATACCTGTTATCATAGTGATACAAACGGTTATATTGTTCAATGCACAGAATGCGGGCGCCTGCAAATGGGTTATGGTAATATCATGATCGTTTTTCATGCTGATGAGTTTGAGTCTTTCCGGAAATTAGTAAAAGACTTACATGGTCAGCAGCAGCCTGCTGAGCGAAAGCAACTTAAACATATTGTAATACCTACACCGTCTGATTGTGTAAGGCTGCTGCTTAGTAAAGATGATCTTGTAAAATTGCATAGCATGCTGGAAGAAGCCGACAATGAAATAAAGGCCTGGCTGCTGTTGGAATTGTTTGCCGTAAAGTAAAATGGTTACCCTCAGATTCGCACATTGCATTTTATTTAAAGCATTGTTAATATGTATATCTCATGAGAAGTTAAGGTTGTGCTGGAATGAAAAATGCTTGGATTCTCACCCTATAACCGTTTCCCCTGCACACAATACACGGTAAGAAAAGATTGTCGTCCGGATTACATGCACTTTAAGTAAGCTGCCTGTAAAAAGATTATTGCATTGGCGATAAGGCCAGGGAATTGTCTTCAAATCTGCGGCATAGAAAATTTGTCATTTAATCATCCGTTTCCGTTTTGCGTAAACCAATTTCCCATTTTGGGTATGGTTTTATTTTGTACCCGCTTAGTTTTGTAAAACAGAAAATATTTTCTAATCCTAACTGTTACGAACCATGCCTAAACTGCTTTTCAACTTTTTTATGCTGTTTTCTGCAGCAATAATAGCCATGCCTGCACAGGCCCAGTTATCAAAAGATTCAGCAAATAGAAAAATATTAGATGAAGTGATTGTCACGGGGCAGTACAAGCCACAGTCTGTAAGAAATTCTGTGTACCAGGTCAGGGTAATAAACCAGCAACGCATCCGGCTTAGCGGGGCAACCAATATTCAGCAGGTATTAAATAACCAGCTTGGCTTTCGTTTTTTTAGCGATAATACGCTTGGCACTACTGATGTAGAAGTGATGGGCATGAGCGGACGCAATGTAAAAATATTACTTGACGGTGTACCGCTGGCAGACAGGGGCGATACCCGTGAAAGCCTGAACCAGGTGGATGTCAGCACTATTGAAAGAGTTGAAATTGTGGAAGGCCCGATGTCTGTTGCATACGGTTCCGATGCACTGGCCGGTGTCATTAACCTGATTACAAAAAAGCCGGGTAAAGAAACACTCTCTATTACTGCCAGGGTGCAGGAAGAAACTACAGGTAAAGAATATTATCCTTTCAGTTACCAGGGCGTACATATTCAAAACCTCGGGCTTGGCTGGCAAAAAAATGGATGGAGTGTAAATGCTGGCGCAACGCACAATGATTTTGACGGCATTGGTGGTAATGAATGGGGTCGCGAAAAAACGTGGCGGCCTAAAGAACAATGGCTGGGCAATACAAGGATAGGATACCGCAGCAATAACTTTGGCATTTATTACAGGCTGGATGGTTTGCATGAAGACATTACCAACAGGGGCAAAATAAATTTGAATACCTATAAGGCTATTGATCAGCAATTTCTAACCAACAGGTATATGCACCAGTTGCAGCAGGAATGGCGCATCAATGAAAAGATGCAACTCAACAGCATTGTTTCTTATACAGAGTATAAAAGAGAAACAAAAACTTTGCGGCATGATTTTACCAATGGCAAAGAAGAAGTAACAACCGGTGTGGGCGAACAGGATGTGGCGAAGCTGAATAGTTTTATTTTTCGTCCTGTGCTGCAGTACAGTATTTCCTCCAATATTTCATTGCAAACGGGTGTTGATATAAACCGCGAAGCTGCCAGTGGTCAAAGAATTACAGGCAAACCGGTCATTACTGATTATGCGTTGTTTGTTTCCACAGAAATGAAATTGAGCAACTGGATCAGCATCCGTCCGGGTTTGCGGTTTATTAAAAATTCTGTGTATGATGCGCCACCTGTAATTCCTTCTGTCAATACAAAAATTGCATTAAGCAAAACGCTGGATCTGCGGGCTGCCTATGCGTATGGTTTTCGTTCGCCTGCATTGCGGGAACTGTATTTTAGTTTCCACGATGCCAACCATGATATTGACGGCAATCTCAATTTAAAAGCAGAACATTCAAATAGCTTTAATGGATCACTTAGCTGGTCGTCACCCTATAAAAGCAATGCGCAACTGGTATCAACACTCGGTGGATTCTATAATTTGTTCAGCAACCAGATTAACACAGCACAGGCAGCGCCCAATTCTACCTTGTATACTTACATTAATATAGATAAGTTTAAAACAACGGGTGGTACCTGGGAAAATAAACTGAACTGGAAAGATCTGAGTGCTACACTTGGCTTCTCTTATATTGGCCGTTACAATTCGCTTTCTGCAGATAAAACATACAGCAGCGAAGATTTGCCTGGTTTTGTGTGGGCGCCAGAGATCAATACAAATCTTATTTATACAGTAAGCGGCATAGGAACAACGTTTGGCCTGTTCTACAAGTTCACAGGAAAAAGACCGGCATACCAACTTGCTTACAATAACAGCACAAGCCGTGATGAAGTGATTCTTACCAGGATATCTTCTTTTCACTGGGCCGATTTAACGCTTACTAAGCCACTGTTGAAATACCTGACAATCACTACTGGTGTAAAGAACATTTTTGATGTAACTGATTTGAATAACACAGCTTCCGGATCCGGCGGAGCACATAGCATTGGTGAAGCTCTTCCTTTGTCTTATGGCCGCTCCTATTTCCTGGGTCTTGCTTTTCAATGGAAGAAATAATATTCTCGTCAACCAATAAAAAAATAAATCAGTATGGTATTTATAAAAAGAATAGTAGCAATAGCAGCAATAACAGGAGTAATCAGTGCATGTAAAAAAGATGTTGATCCAATCATTGTTTTTCCGGCGTCAACTGGTTCTACGCTACAGCTGAACGGACTTGCCGGAAATGAGGCTGGCAGCAGTGCAGGTAATACGGTATATGTTGACCTGAACGCTGATAAACAAACCGCGGTTACCCGTAACAGTTGGGATCTTGGTTTTTATGGTGGTGCTGATTTCCGGGTTATTATCAACAATACTACTTCAGCCACCGCCAAAGTGCTTGCTAAGAATGATCTCACGCAGGTGGGCACTGCTGATACGACTGGCTTAAATAAACTGGCACTCGGTTTTGAAGTATCTGCATTTACTCTTGTAGACAATGTGTTTGGAACGCTTTCGCAAACGGTAATACCGGCAACAGTTGTAGCTGATGCAGATAATAAGGTCGTTATTATTAACCCTGGTACTGGTGGCAATGTATCCGCGAGGGATTGGTATAAAATACGGGTGCTTCGTTCAGTTACCGGTTATAAATTGCAATACGCGAAACTGGCCGCTATTACTTTCAACACGATTGATATTACAAAAGATGCAGACTATAATTTCAAATACATTTCACTGGAAAGCGGCACATCCATAATCGGAGAACCTGCCAAAGAACTCTGGGATTTTAAATGGTCTTATATTTTGTACCACACCGCATTGAGTCCTACAGAACAGATCCCTTTTGCATTTTCTGACCTTATTATGATCAATAACCTGGCAGGCGTACAGGCTGCGGAAGTTTTAATAAGTACGGTTGCATATGATAGCTATGCCAACAACAACGTTAGTACGACTATGTTCAGCAGCGCTTCAGATGCCATTGGTGCCAAGTGGAGAAGTACCCAACCTGCAACCGGTGCAAAAACGGACCGCTTTTATGTACTGAAAGACGCTCGTGGAAATGCTTACAAGATAAAATTCCTGGCGATGGGCGCAGGCGACGGCGGTACAAGGGGGAAACCACAATTTGAATATAAACTTGTAAAATAAGTTCAGGGAAATGCTGATAGTGTGTGGTAAGGGGTTAGCCGGCGTTTGACGCGCAAAGTAAATGAAAGTGTATACTTGGATCAGGACAAAGCAGTTTTGTTTTAATACTAAATTCTTCTATACGTTTTTCCTTTTTGCGTAAATCAATTTCCCGCTTTGTTACTGGCAGATGAATTTTCTATTTCAATTTTGTCAGTATAAAAACTGATGATGATGAAAAAAATATTTTCTTTACTAACTGGTGTTTTTATTTCTGCTTACTCTTTTGCCCAGCCTGCAAGTGAACAACGGGCCGTGAAAAATCTTTGCGGATGTTTTGAAGTTGATTTTAAATATGCAGAAACATTTGCAGCGGATACAACGTATACATTTCATCCGCGGTACAACGCATCCGGGCTGGAATGGGTGGTGGCAGATGAAAGCCATCCCAATAAATTTGTCTTGCAGCATTTATTGCTGGTAGATGATAATATGGTTATAAAACATTGGCGTGAAGACTGGGAATTTGAAAAAAATGATTGGTTGGTTTTTAATTTTGATGCTACCTGGAAGCAGGTAAGGGGTAGCAAAGAAAAAACAAAAGGCCAGTGGACGCAAACTGTATGGGAGGTAGATGATGCGCCACGTTACCAGGGCAGCAGCAACTGGGTTGCAAACAATGGCAAATATTATTGGGAAAACACCGCTGACGCGCCGCTGCCAAGACGTGAATACAGCAAACGGAATGATTACAATGTAATGCAGCGTAATAACCGTATTGTTGTAACAGACAGTGGTTGGATACATGAACAGGATAATAAAAAAATTATTCGTAAGGATGGCGTACCGGATACTTACCTGGCGGAAGAAAAGGGATATAATATTTACAGGAAAACAGATGATAGTAAATGTAAACAGGCTGTTGTTTATTGGGAAAAACACAAACAATTCTGGATTACTGTACGCCAGGCATGGCAGGAAACACTGAAAGATAAAAGCGCAGTGCGACTCATTCCCAAAGCAGATGGGCAACGTCTCTATGAGCAATTTGATACATTGGAAAAACAGTCACTGACAGGTGTGCAGTTAAAAGATAAAGTAAAAGTCTTATTGAACAAATACATTGATAAAGCTGATGGCTGTAAAATAATAAACTTGTATTCGCAGTTTTGATAAGAAGATCTCCGTAAAACTGAGATCTTTTTTGTCTTAACCAGGGTTTATGGTATTAAAAGGATTTTAGGCAAAACCAGGAAAAGATAAGATTGTTTGAAGAATGTTCTTTAGGCTCTGTAAAAACCTTTTTACCTCTATGGTTTGTCTGAACGATAATTTAAAGAATTGTCAATCCCAATCCAGGCTTATCATTTGTATACATGTAGCCGTCTTTAATAGTAAACCCAGCTTTTGCAACATCTTCCGCAAGGTCAAAGCTACCATCAAGATCCAAATATTTTGTATGCGGACATGCAAAAGCCGCATGCAGTGCAGCAGTAATGCTAACAATGCTTTCATCATTACAACCCCAGAATAAATCAATGCCCGCTGGCCTGGCAATCGTAGCAATTTCAAGCGCCCCACTGATGCCGCCGCATTTCATCAGCTTTATATTAAATATGCCATACAGGCTGTTCTGTGCAATTGATAAGGCGGACGCCGCATTCTTTAACGACTCATCAGCCGCCAGTACAGATCTTGTTGCTTCGGGTAATTGCAGTAAATCTTTATCAATAGCCGGCAACAATGGTTGTTCTATTAATTCTACCCCCGCATGTTTTACTTTTTCCAGGAAAAGTTTTAGCTGACTAAGATCATAACCGGTATTGGCGTCCACGCGTATCGTAAAATGATTCCCGAATTTTTCTTTTAATTTTATAATGCGTTCAGCATCCATTTCAGCATCCAAACCTGTTTTTACTTTTAATACCCTGAACCCTTTTGCATAATAATCATTGGCTTCTTCAATGGTTGCAGCAACGTTTTTTATGCCAATGGTTACAGATGTCAGCATCTTATGATGCTGTCTTCCATAAAAATCAACGACAGGAATACCAATGAATTGTCCGAATGCATCGTGCAGTGCAATATCAATACAGGCTTGTGTACCCGGCAGATTTACAAAATGTTGCCTGCATGTATAAATATGATGAAGGAAATGACGAATATCTTTTCCAACCAGGGATTGAACAAAACCCGATTGAAGATTCTGAAATGTTTGTGATGGTGTTTCTCCTACTACTTCGGGCGCGGGATTGGCTGCACCCATTCCTTTCATGCCATTCTCTAATGTAATTTCAAAAAAAATATTTTCTACATCAGTTATTGTTTCTCTCGCTATTATATACGGCTTTTGCAAAGCGAGATTTTTTCTATAAGCCTGTACTGATTTTATTTTCATTGTGCATGTTGTTTTTTTGATTCAATCAGTTGCTGTATTACAGGAACGATCTTTTTGCATCCTTCCTGCAGGGGAAGCAGTACCGGTATACCCAGCTTTGTTTCATATGCTGCCTGGAATGCAAATGCTTCTTCATTGCTGCAATGTTCTGTATTCAATGCAACAGCAATAACCGTTGACCCAAAATACCGTATCAGGGCTATCTCTGATTCAGCCGGATGAATTTCACCCCATGCAGGATCATGTTCGTAGTATTTTCTTTTGGGAGCGTGTACCAGTATCACCCATTTTGCATTCCCTGATACCAGCATTTCCGACCCGCATGGACCGCTGGGATTGCGTAATGCAGATTGACCTTCAATCAATATAATATCAGGCTTTGTCTCTTTGTTGCAGGTGAGTATCGCATGTTCAAGTTCGCCGGAAACAAAATCATTCAATGTACTGTCGAAAATAAAACCATATTTTCCGCCCTGCAGCCACCCTGTCTGGCCCGTGTAAATCATTTGTGCATTAATGTCAGCTTTTACACATTCATTCATTACAAAACGTGTAGTGGTTCTTTTACCCAGTGAACAGTCGGTTCCAATAACTGCAATAACCGGTGTTGCCATTTCAAAAATTTTGCCGCTCCAGAAATGCAGGTCTTTTCTTTTTTTGGGAAGGCGGATATCAATTAATTCAACCCCATTTTCTTCAGCAAGTTTTTTAATTTCCGGGCGCTCAGATAAATGATCATGCAATCCGTTTACCACAGACAATTTGTGCTGAATGGCTGCTTTTACCTGTTCAATCAAATCTCCCGGGAAAATTCCACCAACAGTAGCTACCCCTACAATGCAAAATGACGGATGTACTTTCATGGCATCCTGTACTGTTCCAAAAACTGGTATGTTACGCCGTTTGCCATCCAGTACTTCCCCTGCATCTTTACCAGCATGTGCGTGGTCAACAATACCGGCAATTTCGTAGCGGTTGCTTTCACGTATCAGGCCATGAGCGGTTTTGGCATCGTCTGTGGCCAGAAGGCCATTGGTAATAATAATTGCTTTTCTCATTTGATTACTGGCTGCTGTATCAGATAAAAATAGATTTTATTCCTTAGAACTTCACCTGAGAATAAAGTTTAGGTTTGTTATATTGCGGTTGGTGGAGACACCAACGGCGGACACACAATGATTGGTGGAGACAGCAACCGCGGCTACCCGGTGGCCAGTGGCAACCGGCCGTTCGTACGCCGTGGTCGGTGTCTCACCAGCCATTCTTCATTTCGTATTTCGTTCTCCGGCTGGCGCCGTCACCGTAAGCAATAAAAAAAAACTGCATGAGAAAAATAATACACCTGCTGCTGATTGTATTTCCACTATTTTCTATTGCGCAATGGAACGCAAAAATTAAAACCGTCGATTCTGTGTTAAGCAGGCTTTATGATCGGCAACTTTTTAATGGAACGGTATTGATTGCTGAAAAAGGAAAGCTGCTCTACAAAAAAGCTTTTGGTATAGCAGGTGCCAATCAAAAACCATTAACTACAGCTTCTGCGTTTAACCTGGCATCAGTATCCAAGCAATTTTTTGCCATGATGGTCATGATGCTGAAGGAGCAGGGTAAGCTTCAATACGATGATCCCGTCCAAAAATACCTGCCCTCTTTTCCATATAATAATATCACATTGCGTCATTTGATGAATCAAACATCGGGACTGGTAGAATATTTTGATGTAGCAGACAGGTACCGTAGTTTACTGGACACACTTACAAACGAAACTATGCTGGCTTTGCTGGCAGAAAAAAGACCTGCATTGGTTTTTACGCCCGGCGAACGGTTTCAATACTGCAATACCAATTACACAACGCTGGCTTCCGTTATTTCAAAAGTATCTGGCATGGCCTGCGATTCATTCTTTGCAGAAAAAATTGCAAAGCCGCTGAATTTAAAGAATACATACATCTACAATATTACCATGAAATCCTACCCGCCTTCGCGTGTCTTTGGTTTTCATTATGCCAAAGGAAAACCGGTTGCAGATGATCTGCTTTGGCTGGATGGTATTGTGGGCGACGGAAATGTATATTCATCAGTAGAAGATTTATATAAGTGGGACCAGGCGCTTTATACAGAAAAACTCGTAAAGCAATCAACCTTTAAAGAAGCTATTACACCAGGCAAATTGAATAATGGCAAAGCCACATCCTATGGGTTTGGATGGTTTATGGGAAAAGATAATGGAGAGTTTGATCATACCGGTGGGTGGGTAGCTTTTGGCACTTATATAGACAGGCTTACTGCAACCAGTCAAACCTATATCTTACTGGACAATTCTGCCAATTCTTACGCGCGTGGCATTGTAAAACATATATTGAAAGGAGAGCCTTACAGAATGCCGCAAACACAGCTTATCAGCAATGTACAATTGATAGATGGAACCGGAGCAAAACCAGTAAAAGCTGCTGTTAGAATTTTGAATGACCGGATACGGGATATTGGTAGTCTTACTTCCTTCAAAGATGAAACAGTAATTGATGGAAAAGGATATATACTTGCGCCGGGATTTATTGACAGCCATAGTCATCATGAAAGGGGACTTGACAAAGATCCCGCAGGCACAGCAGCCATCAACCAGGGTGTTACTACCGTTGTTATTGGACAGGATGGCGAATCTTATCCTGCAGATACACTGAAAGAAAAGATAAAAAGGCATCCTGTAAGTATCAATATAGCTACCTATACGGGGCATGCATCTTTGCGTGAGCAGGTAATGAAGAAAACCTTATTACGTGCTGCTGATTCAGCTGAAATCAGTGCTATGAAAAAAATACTGGTGGATGATATCAGAAAAGGGTCACTTGGCTTATCTACCGGACTTGAATATGAAGAAGCATTTTATTCAACACGTGATGAAGTAATAGAACTGGCCAAAGCTACTGCAGGTGCTGGTGGACGTTATATTAGTCATATAAGAAGCGAAGACATCAACCTTGAAAGCTCTATAGAGGAAATTATAAATATCGGCAGGGAAGCTAAGCTACCGGTACAAATCTCTCATTTTAAAATTGCCATGCGCAGCAAGTGGGGAAATTCAAATGAAATACTGGCACGGCTGCAACAAGCCCGCTCGGAAGGGATTGATATTACTGCTGACTGTTACCCGTATACCATGTGGTCATCAACACCCAGGGTATTGTTTCCAAAAAAAGATTTTGACAATGCTGCCAGTGCTTTATATGCCACACAGGAATTGTTTGATCCGGCCGCTTCCGTTATGACTTATTTTCCTGCCAATAAAAAATATGAAGGTAAAACAGTAAGTGAGATTGCTGTTATGAACAATGAAACAGATCCGCAGGCATTGATGCGTTTGATAAGGGAGGCGGGTGACCAGGGTGCTGCTATTGCAGGCGCATCTATGCTGGATGATGATGTAATTAATTTTTTGAAGTGGAATTATACCAATGTTTGTTCAGATGGTGCAGATGGCGGACACCCGCGCGGATATGGGGCTTTCACAAGAATGTTAGGCAGGTATGTGCGTGATAAAAAAATAATGCCGCTTGAAACGGCTGTGTATAAAATGACGGGTCTTACCGCCGAACATTTGGGTATACGTGACAGGGGACTTGCTGTGCCTTCTTATTATGCTGATCTTGTTTTGTTTGATCCTGCAACTGTTAAGGACAATTCAACCATGACCAGTTCCAAGGCATTGTCATCGGGCATTGAAATAGTTTGGGTAAACGGTAAGATTGTATATCAAAATCAAAAAGCGACCAACATTTATCCTGGCGTATTTATAAGCAGGCCTGGTACTGAATAATAAATAAAAGGAGCTTTTACAGGTTCCTCTAAAAGGGCAGCAGTGGCAGATACAATTAAAGGATGAATTATGCATATACATGCAGGCGCAGGCCCCGTTTTGAGTTTACCCTGCAAATTATTGGCTTTTTTTGCCATCCTTGTTGCACCAGGATTGCAGGTCACCGTCTTTTATATTTGATGAGTAAGGCGGAAAAAGAAAAGTCTTCTTTTTTCTCAAAAAACTGTAAGTAACTGCAGTTTTATTTGTTATAAAAACACACATACGGATAATGGTAAACAATTATCTTTTTCTTATTCTCTGGCGGTAAAACAATGATTACTATATAACATCCCACTTATTGACACTAATTTTACCAGCTGAAAATTTTAATAGATTGCTAATTATATTGAAGCAATTTTGCTGCAATACCAACGTTACCAGACAATGAACAAAAAGCCAATTTCCTGCTTAATCATATATTTTATTTCTTTTATAAGTTTAGCCGTTGCCCAGGACACAACGCGCCATGATACAGCACAGCATGAGATAGCCCGTCGTGATACACTGCGACATGACACATTGCGGCCAGATAGCACACGGCGCCGGTATTTTGATACTACATTATTCTCGGATAATAATATTCTTACCAGCAGTGATTACCTGCTGCGCATACAAAAAGTATATCAGACACTTAATAAAGTACCTGTAGTAACCGGTTCTTTTGATGAACTGGATGATATTGCCACCAGCCTCAATGAAAGTGATACAGCACTTGCTGTGATAAGAGAACGCTTATCGGTCAATGATCGCACACTTAACCTGCGCAATCTGCAAATGTTCTATACTTTGCTGGAAGCCATTCAGGAAAGTGATAAAAAACATGCTGCTAAATTGGATGAGTATGATGGACAGCTGGATACTTTGAAAAAGGAAGTATTTGATATGAGGAAAGATACTACGCTGCGCCAGCTTTTTCGTGATTCAGTTTTAAGAAAAAGTTTTATTGTACAATTAAAAGGTCTTCGTGTAAAATGGGGTAACACGGATACACTGGTAAGAACTGCTACTGCTACCATCAACAATCTTAAAGCGCATGCATCTTCTAACGCAATTGCTGTCACTGAAATGCTCAATCAAACCAGTAATTTGTTGGCCAGGATTGGCCCGCGCGCATTTACTAAAGAAAGAAATTATTTATGGGAATCCCGGCCGGGTAAGCCGGCAAATTTTTCAGGCGCAGCAAATTTCAAAAAATCTATTACCAATGAAAACAAGGCAGTAAGGTATTATTTTGAAAATACAAGATCAAAAAGATACTGGTTGCTGTTAACCGGGCTTGTCTTTTTTTATTGGGTTTTTAATAATTACCGCGTCCTTAAAAAAAGAAATAAGGTACAATTAATTGATTCGTTTCAATTTAAATACATTAACGCTGTTCCCATTGCAGCCTGTCTTGTATGGATGCTGACGCTGGCCCCTTTATTTGATTTGCATGCGCCCGCTATTTATATTGAAAGCACCCAGTTTTTGCTGATGCTTGTTTTAACGGGACTCTTTTGGAAGCGATGGCCACATAAAATGTTTTATTACTGGTGCGGTATTGTTATTCTTTTTGTTCTCTTATCTGGTACCCGCATAGTGGGCCTTCCTTTTTCATTGCAACGCTGGTGGGTGTTATTCATAAACGGTGGCGCAATAATTCTTGGCTATCTTTTCCGGGAACGCTTAAAAAAAGCAAAAGAAAGCAAGGCATTGTTTTTTGCGACCGCTATTTATATTCTTTTAAACTTCCTGGCCGTGGTATGCAACCTGTTTGGCCGCTCAACGCTGACACAGATCTTTGGCTATACATCTATCTACACCTTTTCACAGATTATTTCGCTTACTGTTTTTGTGAAATTACTGGAAGAAGCATTTTTGTTGCAAATACAAACCAGCCGCGTACGCAAAAATTATCCGGATCATTTTGATGCTGCACCTATTGTTAAAGGTGTAAACCGTTTAGTAACCATTGTTGCCGTTATTATCTGTTTGATAGCGGTTACCACTAATCTTAATATTTACAATTTTGTATATGAGCAATTGCAATCATTTCTTGTGACACCGCAGGATATTGGAAGTATCTCTTTCACCTTTGGCGGAGTGGTGCTGTTCCTGGGTATTATATGGCTCGCAAACTTTCTGCAAAAATACATTGCTTATTTTTTTGGGGATATTGGTGACGATGCAGCCTTTGATAACAAAGGAGAACGTTCAAGACTAATGATTACACGGCTTGTGTTACTTATAGCAGGCTTTTTACTTGCCGTAGCTGCATCCGGCTTGCCGATGGATAAAATTACTGTGATACTCGGTGCGCTGGGTGTTGGTATTGGATTGGGCCTGCAGGGGATAGTCAACAATTTTGTATCTGGCATTATATTAATATTTGACCGGCCCCTGCGTATTGGTGATACTGTTGAAGTAGGTGATAAAAAAGGAAGGGTAAAAGAAATCAGTATCCGTTCAAGCACTTTATTAACCCCTGATGGCGCGGAGGTTATCATTCCCAATGGAGATCTGCTGTCTCATAATATTGTAAACTGGACCTTGAGCAATAACCATATACGAATAGAATTGCCTGTAATAGTAGAAGGACTGCCAGATCCGGAGGACATTAAACAAGGCTTTGCGGATATCATTAAAGATAACCCGAACGTACTAACACAACGGCAGCCCGAAGTATTATTTACTTACCTCAAAGGCAAAACTGTACAAATGGTTTTCTCCTTCTGGTGCAAAGACGTATCGAAGGTGGATATTGCAAAAAGTGATGTAGGCAAAGCGGTGTATGGTTTTTTGCAGGAGAAAGGGATCAATATTGTCTAACCAGTGGGCAGAGGTGAGGCTCTATGCGATGTCATCCAAACTGTCTTTTGCAGCTGCAATGGTAGCATCAAGATCTTCTTTTGTCAATGCATTATTGAGAAACCAGCTTTCAAATGCAGAAGGGGGTAAATAAATACCGCGGTTTAGCATAGCATGAAAAAATTGATTAAACTTTTTATTGTCTGCTGCGGCTGCACCCGCAAAATTAGTTACTGGCTTATCACTGAAATGTATACTAATCATAGATCCCAGCTGATTAATTACAAATGGTTTACCCCATTCCGATAAAACTTTATGTAAACCATCGCGCAGATAAATAGTCTTTTCATTAAGGTCCTGATAAATAGCAGGATTATTTTTTAATTCTGTCAGCATGGTATACCCGGCAATCATAGCAATTGGGTTGCCGCTTAATGTACCCGCCTGGTAAACATTTCCCAGCGGAGCAATATGCTGCATGATTTCTTTTTTACCTCCAAAAGCCCCTACAGGCATACCCCCGCCAATTACTTTTCCATAAGTAATCAGATCTGCATCTATTTTTAATTTTTCCTGTGCACCACCTGCAGCTAACCTGAACCCAGTCATTACTTCATCAAAAATTAAAACGATGTCTTCCTGTGTGCATATTTTTCTCAGCCCGCTTAAGAATCCTTCAGCGGGTAATATACACCCCATGTTGCCTGCTACAGGTTCAACAATAATAGCGGCTATTTCATTTTTATTTTCCCTGATCAATTGTTGTACGGCCTCTATATCATTGTAGGCACAGGTTAGCGTATCATTAGAAACGCCGCCGGTTACGCCCGGCACTGTTTGAATATTAAAAGTCGCAAGTCCGCTGCCGGCTTTTACTAAAAACGGATCTGCATGACCGTGATAACATCCATCAAACTTTATAAATTTATTTTTCCCGGTATAGCCGCGGGCTAAACGCAAAGCACTCATACAGGCTTCTGTACCACTGCTTACCATGCGTATTAAATCTACATTGGGTACCATGCTGATAATGAGTTCAGCCATTTTAATTTCCAGTTCGGTAGGCGCACCGTATGAAGTAGAATAAGGCACCTGTTCCTGTATAGCTTTTACAACAGGCGGATAAGCATGGCCCAATATCATCGGTCCCCAGGATGCGATATAATCAATGTATTTATTTCCATCGGCATCGAACAAGAAGGCGCCTTTTGCGTTTTGTATAAACAGCGGAGTACCTCCTACGCTTTTAAATGCACGAACGGGAGAATTCACACCACCCGGAATAACTTTTTGTGCACGTTCAAAAAGTGTTTTGCTTGCGTGTATGTTCATTGTTTTATTGTTTATTTTGCAGGCAGTAAAATTAATTCATTCAATGATAGAATAACCCCGGATAATAAACATTTTGCATTCGCTTATGTAATGGCTGCCATATTGTAACAGCAAACATAACCTAAAAAATAAATCATGGAATACAGGCAATTGGGCGCATCTGGTTTACACGTACCAGTTCTGAGTTTTGGGACTGCAACTTTTGGCGGGGGCAATGATTTTTTTAAAGCCTGGGGAAATACACAGGTTGATGAAGCTACCCGTATGGTACATCTTTGCCTGGATGCAGGTGTAAATTTATTTGATACAGCCAATGTTTATTCACGGGGTGGGGCAGAGGAGATTTTGGGGAAAGCCATTACTGGTATACGCGATAAAGTATTAATCTCAACCAAGGCCACCTTTAAAATGAGCGATGCGCAGAACGATTACGGTTCATCCCGCCACCATTTAATAAAATCCTGTGAAGAAAGTTTAAAACGTTTAAAAACGGATTACATTGACATCTATCATATGCATGTTTTGATGGCGTAACACCAGTTGAGGAAACGTTGAAGACACTGGATAATCTTATTCAAAGCGGTAAAGTAAGGTATATTGCCTGCTCTAATTTTTCCGGCTGGCATTTAATGAAATCGCTTTCTGTATCTGAAAAATATGGCTGGAGTAAATACATTGCGCACCAGGCTTATTATTCATTGCTCGACCGCGAGTTTGAATGGGAGCTGATGCCGCTGGGTATTGATCAGAAAATTGGAACCATTGTATGGAGCCCATTGTCTTCCGGCAGACTGGCAGGTAAGTACAGGCGAAACAATCCTGCGCCTAAAGATAACCGTGTACAGCAGGGTGGCGGACATGGTCCCGCAGCAGATGAAGAACTGCTTTTTAAAATAATGGATGTTTTAGATGTGGTTGCTGAAGAAACGGGAAAGAATGTAGCACAGGTTGCTATTAACTGGTTGTTGCAAAGACCCACCATTTCGAATATTGTAATAGGCGCCCGCAACGAAGAGCAATTAAAACAAAACCTGGGAGCCGTAGGCTGGGACCTGACTACAGACCAGGTAAAAAAATTAGATGCAGCAAGTAACCGGGATCCTGTTTATCCTTACTGGCACCAGCGGCAGGATACAAAACTAAATCCCTTACCTGATTTTTATGGTAAATAATTTTTCGTAAACCGGTCTGATATCCCTGTATGTCCGCAAATTTAAATGAAGCGGTGGTCAGACTCTCAGTAGTTCCGGTTTTGTGTGAAATGTTTTCAGTACAAGTTCTCCAAACAAAGTATTGGCCCAGGCAAACCATTTACGGCTAAACTTAGTTGCATCATCTTTATGAAATGATTCATGCATAAAACCCGTGCCTGCATGCGAAGCTACCAGCATTTGCAAGCATTTTTTTATTTCTATATCGTTTGTACTGGTAAGTGCGCGCATGGTAATACCCAGCGGCCAAATCATTTGCATGCCTGCATGAGGACCACCAATACCTTCTGCTGCTATGCCTTTAAAAAAGAAAGGATTATTATCAGATAAAATTAATCTTCTTGTGTTCTGGTAAACCGGATCGGCAATTGGCTTTGCATCTAAATAAGGCAAAGACAATAAACTTGGCACATTGGCATCATCCATTAAATTATAACTTCCAAAGCCATTTATTTCATAGGCATATACTTTACCCATTTGTGCATTTGGTACGGCGGCATACCTCTCCAGCGCTTTTTCTACTTCGGTAGCCAGGTCCAGGCATTCATTTGCCAGTGCACTATCTGTATAAATTTTATTTATCATTTCTGCAGCCTGCTTTAATGAAACAACTGCAAAAAAATTAGAAGGAATTAAATATGGAAAGATGGTAGCATCATCACTTGGCCTGAACATGGAACAAATAAGACCATTTGGTTTTACCGGGTAACCATAACCGCCCAATGGAACGCCATCCGTTGCCCATGCGGTATTGCGCTGAAAACTATATGGTCCTTTTCCGGTTTTTCGTTGCTGTTCTTTAAATGTTTTTACTATCAGGGCAATCGTTTCTTTCCAGCTTTTATCAAATGGCGCAGTGTCACCTGTCAACTGCCAGTATTTGTGCGATAGCCTGATGGGGTAACACAATGAATCAATCTCCCATTTTCTTTCATGTATGCCTGGTTTCATATCGGTAATATCCGATTGTTTCCATTCGCTTACTTTGTTTTCATCTTTATAAAATGCATTGGCATAAGGGTCTTTGCGGATGCATTTTGACTGACGGTTAATAACACCTGCTATTAACTGTTGCAGTTTTTCATCCCCTTTTATCAGGGATAAATAAGGCCAGACCTGCGCGGTACTGTCGCGGAGCCACATGGCATCTATGTCTCCTGTAATAACATAAGTATCCGGTTTGCCATCCACTATTTCAAAATCAACTGTAGTATCCAATGTATTGGGAAAACAGTTTTCAAACAACCAGGCAATTTCTTTACCGGGTAATGCCTTTTTTATTTCATCAATAGCGGCTTCTACATGTGCACTGGTAAATTTTCTTTGCGCCAGCGGGGGACGTTTGCTTTCAAAACCTGCCGCTCCTTGTGCAAACAGGCTTGTCTTATTCAATAATATACCTGCGCTTAACACACTGCCGGTTTTTAAAAATTGTCTTCTGTCGGTCATGGCAATCATTATTTTTTATGGGCCGGTGAGACACCCCGCCACGGGTTTAGGTATACAATTTAACTTAATAATTTTACAGCATCACGGGCAAAATAAGTTGCAATTAAATCAGCGCCGGCCCTTTTCATAGAAGTGAGCGTTTCGATAATGGCTTTATTTTCATCAACCCAGCCCATTTTTGCTGCAGCTTTAATCATGGCATATTCTCCGCTGATATTATAAGCACTAACCGGAACCTGTACCGCGTTTTTTACCTCGCGGATGATATCTAAATACGATAAAGCTGGTTTTACCATCACTATATCCGCACCTTCTTCCACATCCATAAGAGTTTCCCTGATGGCTTCTATACGGTTGGTATAATTCATCTGGTAAGTTTTTTTATCGCCAAAGCCGGGCGCACTGTCCAGTGCATCACGAAAAGGGCCATAAAAACAAGAAGCATACTTGGCACTGTATGCCATGATGCCTGTTTTGGTATAATTGTTTTCTTCCAGTGCTTTACGAATAGCGCCTATGCGTCCATCCATCATATCGCTGGGCGCAACAAAATCAGCACCGGCTTCTGCATGACTGATGCTCATTTTTACCAATGCATCTACCGTTTCATCATTTACTATTTCGCCCTCTTTTACAATGCCATCGTGGCCATAAATGGAATAAGGGTCAAGCGCCACATCCGTCATAATAATCATTTCAGGGACCGCCTCTTTTATAGTACGGATACTGCGCTGCATCAGACCTTCTTTATTCCAGGCTTCTTTGCCGGTATTATCTTTTGTATCGTCTTTTGCTTTTACAAACAGCAGTATGCATTTTATGCCCATGCTGAATAAATCTTTTACTTCTTTTACGGTAACGTCTAAACTATTGCGGTAATAGTTTGGCATGGAAGCAATTTCCATTTTTATATTCTCTCCTTCATCAATAAAAAGCGGAGCAATGAAGTCATTGGGGGATAAAGTAGTTTCAGCGACAAGACTCCGGATGGATGGACTTAACCGGAGAATGCGGTTTCGTTTTTGTAAATACATAAAATATCTGATGTCTGATGTGATGATGTCTGATTTCTACTATTCTGATTTTACTGTAATTAAGCAATTTTATTTATTATTCAATTTTGCCGTCTTGTCCGTTGCTGCAAATATCGCAGTCAGTTCAAAAGCCTCTTTGATCAAATTATCAACTTCACTTCCTTGTTTCAAATCAGAGTCT
>JBDSOC010000038.1:0-25214 GCA_039915085.1 Chitinophagaceae bacterium | reverse complement strand
TGGCAATAGATACACCTGCTGTTATTCTAAAAACAATTGATGGTGGCCAACACTGGAAAACTGTGTACGAAAATAAAACGCCGGGTATGTTTTTAGATGCCATGGAATTCTGGAACCAGCAGAGCGGCATTGTTATCGGCGATCCCATCAACGGAAAATTTTTTATTGCAAGGACTTTTGACGAAGGCAATAGCTGGTACGAAACATCATTTGATAAATTACCGGCAGCAGATTCCGGCGAAGCATGCTTTGCTTCCAGCGGTACCAATATACGCGGCCTGAACCTGGCTGAAGCCTGTTTTATCAGTGGCGGTCTGCGTTCAAGATTTTTCTGGAAAGGAAATCCCATCGATCTTCCTTTGCTGCAGGGTAAAGTATCTTATGGAGCCAATTCCATCGCTGTCCGTGATAATAAAAAAAGAAAAAACAGTAATTATTTTGTAGTAGTGGGCGGCGATTTTTCTCGTGATACATCAACAGAAAAAAACTGCGCCATTACAAGAGATGGCGGCAAAACATGGATAGCACCCGCTACCCCACCCCATGGCTACCGATCCTGCGTGGAGTTTATTACCAAAATAAAAATGATTACCTGCGGTACCAGTGGCGTAGATGTATCAGCGGATGCAGGTATTAACTGGCAACTGGTAAGCAAAGAAAGTTTTCATGTTTGCAGAAAAGCAAAAGATGGAACTGCTGTCTTTCTTGCCGGAAACGGGAAAATTGGCAGGTTGTTATGGAAATAGAACGCAGGTTTTCATGATTACTAACATAGGTCATGATTATTTTTTGTGCTTTCCCTGTTTCCTCTGCGCAGCTTTTCTCTCCTCTTCTTTTTATTTTTTAATAAAAAAAATGCCGGTCACAGTTTCCTCTGACCAGCACCCGTCTTGCTATGATTAAACAAGAAAATAACAACCTTACAAGACTTCAAAGATATGATCATGATCAATTCAACCCAATAGTAGATTAACTATTTAGCACCTGTAAATATGCTATTTGCCAATGAACGTACAGGGTTTTTCGCCTTTAAATTAATTATCCGTTAAAAGAACTAAATAAACTACTTAATCTTACCCAGAACTGGGTAGCTGCGTTAATTACTCAAGCTTCTGAAATCAACCGGTACAAGTTTACTTACGCCCGGCTCCTGCATGGTTACACCATAAATAACGTCTACCGCACCCATGGTTTGCTTGTTGTGCGTTACAATAATAAACTGGCTTTCTTCACTGAACTGGCGTATCATATTTGTAAACTTACCTACGTTGGCATCATCCAGCGGAGCGTCCACCTCATCAAGAATACAAAAAGGTGCCGGCTTAATTAAATAAATTGCAAATAACAGGGCCGTTGCCGTTAGTGTCTTTTCTCCACCACTTAACTGGCTGATAGAAGATGGCCGCTTGCCCTTTGGTTTGGCTATTATATCAATACCGGTTTCAGCAAGGTTATCCGGATTCTCCAGCACCATATCCGCTGTATCATCTTCTGTAAACAAAGCTTTAAATACTTTCTGAAAATTCTCACGCACTTTGTTAAATGTATCCAGGAAAGCCTGGTTGGCAGTAGCCTCTACTTCCTGTATGGTCTGCATAAGGCTGTCTTTGGCAGTTACCAGGTCATTCTTTTGCTCCAGAATAAAATCGTAACGTTTTTTCATTTCTGTAAACGCCTCAATGGCTGTGGGGTTTACTTCACCCAGGTTCTCGAGCCTTTTCTTCATCCTGTCACTTTTCTCCTGCAATTCTGTAACAGGTGTTTCCGTATTTCTTGGTTGATCAATAATATCATCCAGGTTAATCCGGAACTCCACCTGCAGGCGTTCTTTCATGCCCGCCAGTTGCAGTTTAAGTTCATTAAGACTATCTTTTATTTCTGCCAGCAAATGCTCTGCCTGTTCTTTGTTTTTAACAGTATGGCGGAGTTCACTTTCCTTTTCATTCAATTGATTGCGCAGGTTGTAATATGCCTGGTCAGCTTCATTCAGCCGCTTTTCTTCTGATTCTTTTTTATGCAACAGGCTGATGTGTTCCTGCTCCGCTGTTTGCAATACTTCGCTGCTTTCTGAAATACTTTCCTGCGTTTGTTTTAATTGCGAAGCATTGGCTTCAATCTGCGAAAACAAATCATTTAACTGGTTATTCTTAAATTCCAGTTCCTGCTTCAACGCATTGATCTTGCTGTGCTGCCTGGTTACCTGGAGGTTAAAATCATTGTACCCTGCCATTACTTCATTATAAGCGGCTTCAACCACTTTGTATTCGTCTTCGCTAAACCTGAGCTTGTCCCTTAATTCATTCAGGGTACTTACCAGTTGCATCCATTCATTGCGTACGCCTTCTACCCCGCCTGCTGTTTCTTCTAAAGTCAGCTGCAATTCTTCTACACGATTCTGGGAGGTGCCCTGCGATGCATGCAGGTTCTCTGTTTTATTTTCTAAAGAGAATACAAAATTGGTAAGGCGGCTGATATCTTCCTGCGCCTGCCTGATAGCGGTTTCTTTTAATTGCTCATTAAAGCCAATTACCTCATTGTGTTTAAGCTGTATACCAGCTTTCAGGTTGTTTACAATTATCTCCTGTGCTGCTATTTGTTCTGCTAATTTTTCTAAATTTTTAGCACGGCCAATTTTCTTTCCTTCAAATATACCTACACTGCCACCGGTAAGTGAGTACTTTCCTTTTACGTATTTACCATGCTTTTCCAGTACAATAGAACCATTGCTGTTTGTCAGTGCCTCTTCACTCTCAGCAATAAATACATTGCCCAATAAATAATTTGCCAGGCTGCGGTATTTGTCATCCACTTCAATTACATCCATTGCCCGGATGGTCTCTGGTATATCATGCGAAGCACCAAAATCCTGGTTCTCTCCTGTTAATTTATCCAGCAAAAAGAAATTTGCCTTTCCTTTTTTGTTGTCATCAAGTAAATGAACAGCCTGCAAACCTTCCTGTAAATTATTTACTACATAATAGTTCAGGTAAGGCTCCAGTACATTTTCTACGGCAGCGCGGTATTCTTCTTTTACATAAATGATATCTGATAATATCGGCGCTGTGTGGTTCCAGTTAGTGTTATTGTGCAGGAATTTTACACTTTCGGGATAACCTTCCATAGAATCAATCAGGCTCTTCAGCAGATCATGCTCATTCCTGCGACTATCCAATTTCCTGTTTTCATCTGCCAGCTGCTGGCGCAAAATTTCTACTTCGCTTTGCGTTTGTAAAATCTGATCTTTCGTTCTATCCTGGTGCTCCTGTAATTGCTGCAAATCTGTTTTGCGGCTTTCCAGTTCCTGTTCTTTATACCTGCGTTCTTCTTCCAGTTGTTTTAACTGGCTGCTGCGTACTTCTCTTTCTTCCTCAATCTGCTCTATTGCTCTTTGTAAATTCTGAATAGAAGTATCAGCAACAGCTACTTTTTTCTCTGCTTCAAACTGGTGACGCTGAATACTGAGGTTCTCGCTGCGCAGGTTGTCTACATGAGATCTTCTTTCATCAAAAACCTTGCGCTTGTCTTCTACGCTTGTTTTCAATTCTTCAAGCTGATGCTGCAGGCTTTCTAACCGAAACAACTCTTCTGCACCCTGTTGCTCAGTAAATAAAATGCTCTCTTCCAATCCTTTTAACTGGCCTTCACTTTTATTCAGAAAGGCTTCCAGGCTGGTTGATTTCTCCTGCAGAAAATTTAACCGCTGGCTGGCCAGGTTCTTTTCATTTTCTTTTGTACGCAGTATTTGCAGCAAATCATTAAACTCATGCTGCATGCTTTGCAGGGCACGTTCTTTTTCTATAAAATCAACACGCTCCTGTTCAAGTGCAGCTTCCGCTGTGGCAATAGTGGCTTCTAACTGAAATTTTTTATTGGTCTCTGTCTCTGATTGTTCATTCAATTCGCGGTAAGTAACATTAAATCCTTCCAGTGAGGCCTTTGCCAGTTCAATGCTGTGCTCGCGATACTCTTTTTTTATTTCGTGGTATTTCTCTGCTTTTTTTGCCTGGTTTTCTAAACTTTTTAACTGGTTATTTATTTCGAACAAAAGGTCCTCAATACGGGCAATGTCCTGCTCCGTAGCATCCAGCTTTAATTTGGCTTCGCGCTTGCGGGTTTTGTAAATGGTAATACCAGCAGCCTGTTCCAGCATACGGCGGCGGCTGTTTTCCTTGTCTTTGATAATTTCATCTACCATGCCCAGCTCAATAATGGCATAACTGTCGGTACTCACGCCGGTATCCATAAACAGGTTCTGGATATCCTTCAGACGGCATTGTACATCATTGAGGCGGTATTCACTCTCACCACTTTTATAAAATTTACGGGTAACGGTAACGGTGTTGAATTCAGTAGGCAGCAGGTTGCGGGTGTTCTCAAAAGTAAGGCTCACTTCAGCCAGGCCCGAGGCGCTCCGGGTTTTGGAACCGTTAAAAACCAGGCTGTCAAGGTTTTCGCTGCGGAGGTGGCTAATTTTTTGCTCTCCTATCACCCAGCGTATACTGTCAATAATATTGCTTTTACCGCAACCATTGGGCCCAATAACACCGGTAATACCTTCATCAAAATTAAGTACTGTTTTATCGGCGAAGCTCTTGAATCCTTTAATTTCTAAACTCTTTAATCTCACAGTGCTGAAGTTTTAAGTATAACGGGCAAATATATTTTTTTGCAGCTAAAGAAAAATCTTGTTTGATGGGAAGGCCGGTATAATTGTTCACCCGTTATACACAAACATCAATCCGCATAAAAGTTATACACAGCTTGTGAGAAAAAAGCGGGGGAATCATGATGGAAGAACCAGAAGGAATGCTATTGAACGCAGTTACCGCTCATTTGCAAGTTTGCCATACAACGATCACTTGTATAGCTGGAAACCAGAACTGTTGATTCCATTAGGCTGTCTCAAAACATTCCACCTATCAATTTTTGAGGTTTGCATGCAGGAAACTAATTTTCTGTAGATTGTCGGCGTTAACAGCATTCAAAATGATCAATACACAGGACTTACATATCGAAGATGAGGTAATGCCATTGTTTGATTCCACTTTTAATTTTCATTCAGGACAGGCATTACGCGATATAATGAATTTTCCGCTTGCCACAAAAGCAGCAATATTAGAAAGACAGCATTTGCTTAAAGGCTTTATAGGTAACCGTGAAACACTTAAAGACTATTCGTTTTCAAGATTTAACCTTGCAGAGATATATGATTTCCTGGAAACATTTTCTGCCGGGTCACTTTCATCCGGCAAGCTACGGTGGAAACTCACCTTTTCTGAAAAAGAGCGGCATCAGAAAAGAGGAAGACTGATACTGCTTATCAGGCTTTTTTATAAAATACACAACTCTTACCTCAGCAAAATTGATACAAGATTTTTTCCGCCTGACTATGCAGACGAACTAAAACACCTGAATGATTTTTTTGCCGGTTTTAATCTTCCCTATTACGAATCGTTCTTCCTGAAAAAAAGCAAAATAAATATCAGCCATATTGTTGATCTCATCCAGGTTATAACCCAAAAAATCACCAGCGGTGAAATTGCGCATTTCTGGAAAAGATGGTTTTTATTTGAAGCCTATCTTTCAATAAGCAACGGTATTGTTAAACATGGATTCATTTTCCCATCATTTAATGAAAATAATTTTTCAACTGAAGGAATTTATCATCCCTTTTTAAAAAACCCTGTTAAAAATGATATCACTGCAAACAGGAATGTTATTCTTTTAACAGGACCCAACATGTCTGGTAAATCTACATTGCTGAAAGCGATCAGCCTCTGCGTTTATCTCGGGCATACAGGTCTTGCCATACCAGCTTCAAAAGCAACCATGCCTTTTTTTAGTACCATTTCTGTAGCCATCAATCTTACAGACAGTATTGTAAGCGGTTACAGTCATTTTATGTCTGAAATAATGACCTTAAAAAATGTACTGGAGGAAACCAGGGGAAACACAAAATGCTTTGCCGTTTTTGATGAATTGTTCAGGGGAACAAATATTGAAGATGCACTGGAAATAAGTACAGCAACGATAAGGGGGCTTACACATTTCCCTGATTCATTATTTTTTATTTCTACCCACCTGCACCAGTTAAAGGAAATGGATGAAATCAAAACAAACAAAGTGGCCACCTGGTATATTGATTGCGAACTAAAAGATAATACTCCCGTATTTACCTATAAATTAAAAGAAGGCTGGTCCGACTTAAGAGTGGGTCGTATACTATTTGAAAAAGAAGGATTGAATAAGATGCTTGAATAAGATTTCACACTGCTCTTTATTTTTATTTGGCCATTTATAGGATGCATTTTACGGTAGCTATGGCTTTTATTACAGATATAACAATGCCACACTCACTATAAATATTAAAATACACATTTAGTATTTACAATAAGTATGGCATTCCATTTTTATTACATAAAGCTATCCGCTTCGCGATACGCTTTTATCAATGCAATTTCCCCTTCTTTGCCGGGCATAGCATTGCCGTGTTCCATTCCCAAAATACCTTTAAAGCCCTTACTATAAATATGTTTAAAAATATTTTTATAATCCATTTCGCCGGTACCTGGTTCATTGCGGCCCGGGTTGTTGCCGATTTGAAAATAGGGCACTTCATCATACGCCCAATCAATATGCTTAATAATGTTCCCGGTATTCTTTTGAATATGATACATATCAAACAATATTTTACAGGAAGGACTGTTGACCCCTTTACAAATTGCATAAGCCTGATCGGTACTGCGCAAAAATAAATCAGGCGTATCGCTCAATGGCTCAAGCACCATAATTATTCCATGTGGTTCTAAAATCTCAACGCCTTTTCTCAATGCCATAATAATATTCGCCGTCTGAATTCCTTCAGGAAGATGCCGCTCAAAATCTCCGGGAACAACGGTCGTCAATTTTCCCCCGCAGCGTTTGGAAACTTCCACCGCATCGCGGCAGCCTTTCAAAAATATCTCTGCATTTTCCGGTTTGCCTGCAGCAAGCGTATTGGCACCATTGCCGCCTTTATCCAAAACAAAAACACCCATTCCCATTCCCAGTTTTGTAAGTAAATCGCCAATTTTTTGTTGTTCTGCAGGTGGCCTTTTGCTCATGCCATTGTCTTCAATAGCGCGAAAGCCATGATCGAATCCGAATTTTATTTGTTCGGCAAAATCTGCACCAGCACTATTCTTGAACATGCCATCGTGAAACCCGTAATTAAGGTGAAAAGGTTTGTCGTCTGCGGGCATTTTTTCTTTCTTGTTATTTGCTAAAACAGCAGCGGAACTGAATAAGGCCCCGCTTGCCAGCAAAGACTGTTGCATAAATTTTCTGCGTTGCATAGTATCGTTGTTTATGCATTAAATTTACCGGAATTCAATTATAAAAAACAAAATATTGTTGCGGCCTTATTTTTTGACGGTTTTTATCTCCCTCCTTTTCTTATGCAGCCATGCGCAACTGCAACGTTTTACTTACACAATGCCTAAAATGGGCTCGCCTTTTACTATTATTTTCTATGCCGCTGATTCAGCAAAAGCAACGGCTACTGCCAATGAATGTTTTAGCCTTGTTGACTCACTCGTAAATATTTTAAGTGATTACACTGACAGCAGCGAATTAAACAGGCTCTGTGCCCGTGCCGGCAATAGTAGTCTTGTTTGTTCGCCTGTATTGTTCGATATATTAATGCAATCAGAAAAAGCCTGGCAAAAAAGCCGTGGCAGTTTTGATATTACACTTGGCCCTGTTACCAGGTTGTGGCGCAAAGCCAGGAAGGAAAAAAAATTCCCTGATCCTGTAGCTATAAAAGAAAAACTGGCGCTTACCGGTTTTAGTAAAGTCAGGATTGATACAATAACGCAAGCCGTAAGCTTGCAACAGAAAGGTATGCAGCTCGATTTGGGTGGCATAGGACAAGGATATATTGCACAACAGGTTGTTAATTATTTGCTGCACCAGCATATTGAAAATGCACTGACGGATGTTAGTGGTGATATAGTAACGATTGGCAAGCCCCCGGGTACAAAAGGCTGGACAGTTGCCATCAACCTGCCTGAAAGTGAAAATGAATTATTGCCAAAGCACCTGCTGATAACCAATAAAGCAGTTACTACATCGGGCGATGTATACCAGTACATTGAACACGATGGTAAAAAATATTCACATATTGTTGATCCGGCAACCGGTTATGGCATCACTTCTCAAAGAAATGTAACGGTGATTGCCAATGACGGTACTACAGCGGACTGGCTTACAAAGGCCTGCAGCATTTTATCCATACCAAAAGCAAAAAAACTGGCAGGCAGTCTTCATGCAGAAGTGCTGATAGCGGAAATAAGGAAAGGGAAGCTGGTTTATTACTCATCTAAGGGATTCTCTGCCTATTGGCGTAAGCGCAATTAATATTGCTGGTTTCGTTATTGTGGTATTTGAGATTGCTTACGGTGTAGCAACTTTGCCAATCACAAAATTTATAAATCACAAATCAGGCATCAACCATAATTTCTTATCTTGAATTTTCTTTTAAATATAATTAAGGTGAAAAAAATAATTTCTTTGTTTTCTTGTGCGATGTGTACGTTTTTTTTATTGGCACAAAATGCGGCTGACAGTTTTAAAGTATATGAACAAAAAGTGCCGGGTACCGATTTGCATTTTAAAATGATGCCGGTAAACGCAGGCAGTTTTTTAATGGGCAGCAACAATAAAGAAAAAGAAAGGAAGATGGACGAAGGCCCTCAAAAAAATATCAGCATTTCAGCATTCTGGATGGCTGCATTTGAAGTAAGCCGTGATGCATTTGATGTGTTTTATAAAGATGAAACGACTCCACAGAATTCTGCTGTGGATGCGGTTACCAGGCCAAGTCAGCAGTATATTGATTTTAGTCTTGGTATGGGCAAGGAAGGCGGTTACCCGGTAAATAGTTTGTCGCAATTTGCATCGCTCATGTATTGCCGTTGGTTGTACAGCAGGACAGGCATTTTTTACAGGTTGCCAACAGAAGCTGAATGGGAATACGCATGCAGGGCCGGCAGTACCACTGCTTATTATTTTGGAAATGATACGGCTGAATTGGGAAAGTATGCATGGTTTGCAGCCAACAGCGATAATAAATTTCAGAAAGCAGGACAAAAATTGCCCAATGCCTGGGGCTTATATGATATGCTAGGCAATGTAAGTGAGTGGACACTTGATCACTACGATGAAAAATCGTTGGAAAAAATGCCGGATAAAACTACGAATCCTTTTGCAGCGGTTGTAACTGCCCGTTATCCCAAAGTATTAAAAGGTGGCGGCTATTCAGATGATGCCGCACAACTGCGTATTGCCAACCGCATAAAATCGGATCCTCTCTGGAACCGGCGTGATCCTCAGATACCAAGAAGCAAATGGTGGCTGACCGAAGGATCATTTATAGGATTTCGTGTGATAAGGCCCTTGAAGCAGCCGTCAAAAGAAGAGGCTGAAGCGTTTTATAAAAAATATTTGGGGCAATAGCCTTACCCCACCCTTTTTAAAAATATGCAACAACTTAGAACAGCGTCCTTAGTTGCCTTTTGTACAAAAGAAGAAGTGATTGCGACGCAACGATGATGCCATGAAACCGGCTGCCGGTATCGCTAATCAAAGACCAAAATTAACAAAGCCCCGGGATGATGGTGCCTGCCTTGTTTCAGGCATAATATGGCGATATGGGTGAAAGGATTAACCAAATGTTGCGGTCACGATTTTTTTACCTAATTTGACGAGCCCAAAATACTCACCAATTAATAAAAACTATCATGAACAACGATGCTTCGCAAAAAAATTCTTCCCGCAGGGATTTTGTAAAACAAACGAGCTTACTGGCAGGTGGCCTTGCAGCTGCACCATTTTTATCAAGGGCCAATTATTTTTCAGGCGCTGACGATACTATTAAAATTGCACTGGTAGGCTGCGGCGGACGCGGTACAGGTGCGGCCACACAAGCGCTGGCAACCACCCAAAATGTAAAGCTGGTTGCTATGTGCGATGCCTTCCGTGATAATTTAGATAATTGTTATAAAAATCTTACCGCAGATGATATGTCTGAATCAACCGGTAAAGCAGGAAATTTTAAAAACAGGATCGATGTACCTGAATCAAGAAAATTCACTGGCTTTGATGGCTATAAAAAGGCCATTGCACTGGCAGACGTCGTAATACTGGCCACTCCTCCTGGTTTCCGGTTTATGCATTTTGATGAGGCCATTAAACAAAATAAACATGTGTTTATGGAAAAACCGGTAGCAACAGACCCTGCCGGCGTACAAAGTGTTCTGGCAACTGCTGCCATTGCCAAACAAAAGAAATTGAATGTTGTGGTTGGATTGCAAAGGCATTACCAGAATTCTTATCGTGAATTGTTTAAACGCAAAGACATGATTGGAGATATTACCTCCATGCAGGCCTGGTGGAACAATGATGGTGTTTGGGTTCGTCCGCGTAAAGAAGGACAAACCGAAATGGAATACCAGATGCGCAACTGGTATTATTTTGTGTGGCTTTGCGGTGATCATATTACAGAACAGCATATCCACAACCTGGATGTGATTAACTGGTTTAAGGGCGGCTATCCTGTAAAAGCACAGGGCATGGGTGGCAGGCAGGTACGCAAAGGAAAAGAGAATGGCGAAATATTTGATCATCATTATGTAGAATATCAATATGCCGATGGCAGTATCCTGAACAGTCAGTGCCGTCATATACCAGGCACCATGAGCAAGGTGGATGAATTGTTTATCGGAACAAAAGGAAAGATTCATTGCGGCGCTGCAAACATTACCGATGCTGGTGGAAATGTAATTTACCAGTTCGATAAAAAGAATGAACCCAATCCTTACCAGGTTGAGCACGATGAATTGTTTGCGGCTATTGCCAAGGGTGAATATAAATTTGCCGATGCAGAGAACGGCGCAAAAAGCAGCATGACTTCTATACTGGGACGCATGGCTACTTACAGCGGACAAATGGTTGAATGGGATAAAGCCATCAATTCAGGGCTTGATCTGCACCCAAAAACATATGACTGGGCAGCGGCAACACCCGTTAATCCCAATGCAGAAGGCTACTACCCTGTTGCCATACCGGGTGTAACAAAATATGTATAGTTTTTTATAAGATAATTTTTTATGAGCCCTGCAGCATAACACTGCGGGGCTTTTCTTGCGTCGCACGCTTGTACCCTGTAACTGCAGGAAGCTGACCAGGCAACAATGATCCCAGCCTGCAATTGGGGATTACACCTCATCCTTGCTAAATTGCAATAATATTTAGTCGTCCCTCAAAAGGTAGGATTGGCGCAGCTGAAGTCACAGTAGTACAAAAGCCTAATCAGGGAACTATGTCGAAATCGGGCAAATAGAGACGTTTCCATTTTCCTTCTCTATTGTTGGAGAAGGTGGCCGAAGGCCGGATGAGGTGAATTTCGGCTGGCTTTTTTGCGGTACTTTTTTTCCATAAAAAAAGTACCAAAAGATAAATTGGAAAAGATGATTTTGCAAGATTTCGTAACTATAGTATAAAAGCCAGTATTTTTTGAATACAATATGGAAGAATAAAAACTGCCAGCAAGGATTTCAGACTTTTTGAGGGTTAACTATTTAAATCATGAAGCAAACAACTGCATTAATTGTTGGCGCAAGCGTTTCTGGTTTGTCTGTTGCAGCATGTTTGCAAAAGCAGGGCATTGAATATATTATTATTGAAAAAGAAGCACAGTCAGCTACCCCATGGCGCAATCATTACGACAGGTTGCATTTGCATACCAATAAGGCTTTATCAAACTTGCCGTATAAAAATTTTGACAGCAGCATACCACGCTATCCTTCCCGCCAGCAGGTGGTAGATTATTTAGATGACTATCAGCAAGCATTTAATATACATCCCATTTTTACTACGGAAGCAACATTGATAAAGAAGGAAGGAGATCACTGGATTACAACAACCAATAACGGTGTATTTAAATCAAAATACCTGGTGGTAGCCACTGGTCCGTTTGGCAAGCCAAAAATCATCGATTTTAAGGGCATGGAAACATTCCGCGGTAAAATTTTGCACAGTTATGGATATAAAACCGGCAAAGATTTTAAAGGGCAAAATGTATTGGTGGTTGGGTTTGGAAATTCAGCTTGTGAAATTGCCATTGATTTATATGAACAGGGCGCCATGCCAGCGATGTCTGTCCGCTCACCGGTAAATGTTATACCCAGGGATGTTATGGGCATTCCGGTATTGCGGTTAAGTCTACTCATGAGCATTTTGCCACCAAAAATGGCAGATAAACTAAATGCTCCTTTAATGAGGTGGCTGCTTGGAGATATTACAAAGCTTGGATTGCAGCAACTACCCTATGGCCCATTGGAACAAATTCGTAAAGATGGAACGGCGCCATTATTAGACATTGGTACAATAAAGCACATCCGGGAAGGGCACATAAAAATTTATGGCGGGATAGATTATATACTGAACAACACAATTCATTTTGTGGATGGTAATACAAAAGATGTTGATACTATTATTGCCGGCATTGGCTACTACCGGGATTATGCGGAAATCATTGAAGTTGATCAAAAAAGATTTGATGATTTAAAAGTGAGCAGCCGCAAACAACAATATTTTGGTGATGACGGTTTGTATTTCTGTGGATTCTGGATTGCACCTACCGGACAATTTCGTGAGATTGCCCTGGATGCAAAAAAAATAGCAAAGGATATTGCAAAAAGAAGAAATACATAAAAGCAAATATTTTTAATTTCATCCTATAGTACGTTCACATACGTATCACTTACCAGAAAAATATATACCAAACCCAAATAAATTTCTCTGTAATTTGGTATCCGGAACATTCATAACTATATAGTCGTCCCTCAAAAAGTAGGATTGGTGCAGCTGAAGTCACAGTAGTACAGAAGCCTAATCAGGGAACTTTGTCGAAATCGGGCAAATTGAGACGTTTCCATTTTCCTTCTCCATTGTTGGAGAAGGTGGCCGAAGGCCGGATGAGGTGAATTTCGACTGGCTTTTTTGCGGTACTTTTTTTCCATAAAAAAAGTACCAAAAGGTAAATTAGAAAAGATGATTTTGCAAGATTTCGTAACTATTATATAAAAAGCCAGTATTTTTTAGAATACATATGGAAGAATAAAAACTGCCAGCAAGGATTTCAGACTTTTTGAGGGTTAACTATATAGAGTAATTTATAACTTATAAACATTTCATTTATGCAATACAGGCGCTTTGGGAAAACAGACTGGCAGGTATCAGAAATAGGCTATGGCATGTGGGGCCTGGCAGGCTGGACAGGCTCTGATGAAAAAGAAACAGCAGACGCCTTGCACAAGGCTGTTGAACTTGGCTGCAATTTTTTTGATACTGCCTGGGGGTATGGGTCCGGGCTTTCTGAACAAATACTGGGTAAGCTGATTAAAGAATTCCCTGGAAAAAAATTGTATGCGGCCACAAAAATTCCACCTAAAAACAGGAAATGGCCATCTAAGCCGGATTTTAAAATAGAAGATGTTTTTCCACCGGATTATATTACTGAATACACAGAGAAAAGTTTGAAAAACCTGGGTGTTGACTGCATAGATCTTTTACAGTTTCACGTTTGGGAAGATGCCTGGGCCGGCAGGGATGAATGGAAAACCGCCATTACGAAACTAACGGAGCAGGGTAAGGTAAAACATTGGGGTATTTCTGTGAACCGCTGGGAACCTGATAATTCTTTACAGTCATTAAAAACAAACCTGTTTGCTGCTGTGCAGGTGATTTATAATATTTTTGATCAGAATCCTGAAGATCATTTGTTCCCGCTTTGTAAAAAACTGGATATAGGCGTAATTGCGCGCGTTCCTTTTGATGAAGGTACCCTCACCGGTACTTTCAGTTATGATACTGTTTTTCCAAAAGACGACTGGCGCGCTACTTATTTTGTTCCGGAAAATTTAAAATCAAGTGTTGATCATGCCAATGCATTAAAACCGCTGATTCCAAAAGACATGAACATGCCTGAAATGGCTTTGCGTTTTATTTTATCCAATCCGGATATAGGAACTATTATTCCGGGTATGCGGAAGATTAAAAATGTACAGTCCAATATGGCCAGTTCCGATGGCAAGGCCCTGCCGGCAGATTTGCTTGCGGCGCTGGCACAGCACAGGTGGGATCGGCTGCCAACGGATTGGTCGCAATAAGAATAATTGCTTGTGATAAAATAAATGTAGCCTGTATTAAATGATTGCAACATGAATAATGACATCTTTTCTTCCGTAGATAATTATATTGCCGGCCTGTTAAATCCGGCAGATGAAGCACTTGCAAAGACAGAGCGTTCCATTGAAGATGCTAACATTCCACCCATCAGTGTTTCACCCAACCAGGGAAAGTTTCTTCATATACTGGCAAAACTCTGCCATGCAAAAAAGATACTTGAAATAGGAACATTGGGAGGTTACAGCACTATCTGGATGGCTAAGGCCTTACCAAAAGATGGGAAGCTGATAACATTGGAACTTGATCAATACCATGCTGATGTTGCCCAAAAAAACATTGTTCATGCAGGGCTTGATACCATCATTGATATCAGGGTAGGCAGGGCAATCGAGCTATTGCCAAAAATAGCAGCGGAAGGCATAGCACCTTTTGATATGATTTTTATAGACGCTGATAAACCACCATATGTGGAATATTTTCAGTGGGCACTGAAACTTTCCCGGCCAGGTACATTGATTATTGCAGATAATGTTATACGTGACGGGAAGGTGCTTGATCCTGATTGCACAGATCCAATGGTTAAAGGAGCGCAACGGTTCAACCAGGCATTGTCAACCAATGCCGCAGTTACTGCTACTATCATACAAACAGTAGGTACAAAAGAACACGATGGTATGGCACTGTGTGTTGTTAAGTAAGCAAATCATTTAATATTTTTTGTTTTGAACAAAACAACTGCATTGCTGTTACATAACCCGCCAGGGAAATAATTCCAGCGTAAACAGCCAGCAAATATGTTCAGCCTTAAAATAATTATTGCCAGCACAAGACCTGGCAGAAAAGGCCCTTCAATAGCAAAATGGATACATGAAAAAGCACTTGCTCATTCAGCGTTTACGGTTGAATTGCTCGACCTGGCTGAAATTAACCTCCCTTTTTTAGATGAGCCAGAGCATCCAAGAATGAGAAAATACCAGCATGAACACACAAAAAAGTGGAGCGCAGTTATTGATAGTGCTGATGCCTTTATTATGGTTACGCCGGAATACAATTTCAGTATGACTGCTCCTTTGAAAAATGCGTTGGATTTTCTTTTTTGGGAATGGGGAAAGAAGCCGGTTGCCTTTGTAAGTTATGGCGGTATGTCTGGTGGTATAAGGGCCGTTCAGACATTAAAGCAGGTTGTTACCACATTAAAAATGATGCCTCTGCCAGAATCCATTGCCATTCCTTTTTTTACAAAACATATTGACGACAAAGGCGTATTTACCGGAGATGAAACATTGGATAAAAGCGCCGTTGCTTTATTAAATGAATTACAAACCTGGGCAGGTGCACTCAAAACAATCAGGCAATCTTAATTGTTGTTTCTCATTTGGCTAAATATTACGCGCTTTGCCGCAAATTAATTAATGATTTTTTTGCAAAGCCTTTAACCAAATATTCACACCAGCATCATTCCCTGCTATACATTTGCAGTAAATTTCATATATAAGAAAAACATATTGTACAATGATTGAGCAAGTAAACATCCTGCAAACCGAGATACTTTCTGCTAACTGGTATACGTTAAAAAAAATAACCTACGAATACAGGCAAAAAGATGGTACCCATCATATACAGAACCGCGAAGCATACGATCGTGGCAACGGTGCCACTATCCTGTTATACAATACGGCAGCAAAAACAGTTATACTTACCCGACAGTTCCGTCTTCCTACTTTTATTAACGGTAACACGGATGGCATGCTGATTGAATCCTGTGCGGGGCTTCTTGACAAAGACAATCCGGAAGACTGCATCAGGCGTGAAACGGAAGAAGAAACCGGCTATAAGATTACCGATGTACGTAAAATATTTGAAGCATATATGTCACCAGGTTCCGTAACAGAAATATTGCATTTTTTTGTGGCGGCTTATACCGCTTCCATGAAAGTAAGCGAAGGTGGTGGCATAGAACATGAGCAAGAAAATATCGAAGTACTGGAACTGCCTTTTAGCACAGCTATGCAAATGATAACAGACGGATCAATTAAAGATGCTAAAACAATTATATTGCTGCAATATGCAAAAATTAATAACCTGGTATAAAAAATACCCCGCCAGATAGCAGGGTATTGATTTTCTTCCATAACCGTCCATAATTATTTCAGGTAACAATTTTTATATTAAAAGCCGTAAGCAATACTTTGTTCAGACACTGCAGCCTGTTTTGCAGGTACAGATGCTTTAGCCTGTGCCAGCATCTGTATTTTGCTGTATTTAATGTTTTCTGCTTTGGTCAGTGTTGTTACACTGCCATTTCCTTCAAAATAATAATGGGTAGCAATAAATTTCTTTACGTGATCCCTGCTCTCGCCAGGCAGATAAGCCTGCAGGTTCCAGAAATTACGGCTGCCAGACTTATGAATGGCGGTGTACACCGGACCAGGGCCGCAGTTATAAGCTGCCATTACCAGCAGCCAGTCGCCAAATTCAGTATATAAATCACGCAGGTATACAGCTGCTGCTTTTGTACTCTTATTGTATTGTTTGCGTTCGTCATTGGCAGCACTTATTTTAAGACCAAGTATTTTTGCAGTAACAGGCATGAACTGCCATGGCCCTACTGCGCCAACGCGCGAAACAGCTGAGGTTTTTAATTCAGATTCTATTACGGCCAGGTATTTTAATTCTACAGGCAGCCCGTATTTTCTGAAAACCACATCCATGGTTTTAAAGGGAGATTTACTCCTTTGTTTGATCTTTACAAGCTCCTCATTATTTTTCTGAATGTAATTATGTACAAACCTGACAGCATTCTTATTTAACTGAACTTTGTTTGCAATAACTGCTGATACAGCCGGAATTGTATCATCTTCTCCCAAAACATCATTGTTTTGGGGATGCTGGTAACTGGTAAATGGAACGGCAATAAACAGGAACAAATGACCGCAAAATACAGCCTTCGAAAATTTCGAATTCAACATTGTTTTTAGTTTTAAAGTAAAACAATGCCGACCCTGAAGATTTGGATTGTGAAAATGGGTAAATGATCAGTCAGAGGAATATTGGGCAGATGTGCAGTAAGATGTCCGGGGGTACGGTCTATAAGGCTTTTCAGTGAAACCGGCTACTGCACAATAGCATTTTTATATGCTAACGGGTCAAAGATAAACTCCGGATCCGGTAAATCATAGCTTCTTGGACACAGGAAAAATACGATAATCTCTTAACTTAAGGGTTATCACCCTTTTACAAAAGAAAAATTTTATCCCCCGGCGGCTTTCTTTTTACAACACCTGGAATTTGGCCCCGAACAAGGATTTATAACTAAAAATTAAAGTAAAATTAGCTGCGAAAATCATTGACTTCAGGCTCATACAAGCTATGTATTGAAAACAAAATACCACCTGATTTAGTTGAATACCCCAGCACTTATAAATTGTTTTTTCTAAACGCTGATTGCTAAGGTTAAAAGCTTACTTTCCCGCCCTCTTCACCATTTCCTCTTTTGTAAGTGTTATCATTCTGCCAATGGGTTTACCATTCCGGTAAGTAATGGATCTCATTACCGCTGCATCCTTTGGAACAATCACAGAACTATTTGTATAACGCGGGTAAAAATTATCAGGAAACGAATTGTCAAAACTATAATATACGTCGAGCCCGGCAATCTCAGTATCAAAATCCACTTTTAAAATACCGGCAGTATCTTTACCTACTTTAATTACAGGATCATACATACTGGATGCATACTTTATTTGCGCCATATTGAACCGCTCAAAATGTTTTTCTACACGTACTGTAAAATCTCCCCAGTTCTTTTTATTGCCCGGACTCCATACAGACTCAGCAACCGCAAACGCCCTGGGCCAAATCATATATTGCAAATGGCGCATGTTATATACCTGCTCTGTCCATAAATTACCTTGTCCGCCTTTGATTAATTTTTCATCAACCCCATCGGGCACCGGGTTAAATTCATACGTTGTTTTTAAACGCAGTGTTGCATATACCGGGGGTTCAAGTGCTGCATCGCCCTGCATGTAATCAAGATAAACAAAAGTAGAAGGGCTCATTACAACCTCATGTCCAAGTTTGGTAGCTTCAATTCCACCTTTAATACCCCGCCAGCTCATAACAGTTGCATTGGGTGCAAGGCCGCCATCCAGTATTTCATCCCAGCCAATCATTTTTTTTCCTTTCGATTCAATTATTTTCCCTACCCGTTTTACAAAATAGCTTTGTACTTCATCCAGGTTTTTCAGGTTCTCTTTTTTCATTAATTCTTTTATCGCTTCACTTTTTTCCCAGAAATTCCTGGCTGTTTCATCGCCCCCCATGTGTATGTATTCAAAAGGAAACAACGCTGCTATTTCAGTAAATACCTTGTCTAAAAATGCGTAGACTTTATCATTGGCGGGGCACAAAGTATTATCAAGCAATCCATAAAAATGTCCTTTTGGTGGCCATACCATAAAGGGTTCACCCGAGTTTACTTTATAAGTGCCGGGCGTACAACTGAGTTCCGGATAAGATGCAATGGCAGCCAGGCTATGACCGGGAATATCTATTTCGGGCAATATGTTTATAAATTGAGCTTTTGCGTAGAGCACCAGTTCCCTGATATCATCCTGCGTAAAAAAACCGCCATATGTTCTTGGTTCATCCGCGGTGGGATCAGAGAATTTATTAAACGTACCGGTCTTCTGTACATTCCACGCTCCTACTTCCGTAAGTTTTGGGTAACTTTTTATTTCAATTCTCCAGCCCTGATCATCTGTCAGGTGCAGGTGCAGCAAATTAAATTTATAACGGGCCATTTCATCTATAAATTCCTTTACTTCCTGTTTTGTAAAAAAATGGCGTGATACATCGAACATGAGGCCACGCCAGGCAAAACGCGGATAATCTGTAATACTAACAGCAGGTATGATCCAGTTATTTGAAACAACTGTTTTACTTTCAATAGCAGCAGGAAATAATTGCAAAAGCGTTTGTACCCCGTAAAACAAACCCGCAGGTTCAGCAGCAGTAATAGAAATTCCTTCTGCACTGCTCTTTAACTGGTACTGCTCTTTATTGGAAGTTTTATCACTTACCAGGTTCAATTTTATTACGCCATTGGTTGCTGTCAACCCTTCTTTTACTTTTACTGCATAACCAGTAGCTGCACTTATTTTTTTGCTGAGATAGTTGGCAACAGCCATACCTGGAGCGGTTGTTTCAATTACCGGGTTGGCTGGTAACGTATAATTTCCTTCCAGGCGCTGAAGACTTACTGGTTGCGGTATTAAAGAGATTTCCACGGGTAATGACTGACCAGAAGAACAAAATACTGCAAAAAACGCGACTAATAATAAGAGGTTTGTTTTCATATGTTTTATCTGCTTACCTGCAAAGAAAGGGAATAAATATAATAGTAAATGATGAATTGCGAAGCCCGGCTGTGCCCAACTTTCAGCTGCCTGCTGGGAAACATACTACCCCTTTTTCCATTATTGATTTTCCTGTTTTTATAGGCAGGCTGCCGCATTCCGCATACTGTTTTTCACAATTCACCACCCATTAACAATATATTCTTCCCCGGTCTGCAACTAGTTTCTAAATTGTATCTTCTAAAACAGAATCTCTCATAAAAACAACCACAATGAAAAAATTACTGATTGCCGCAGCAATGCTTATTGCCAGTACCGGAATTTTTGCGCAGGCACAACCTAAGAAAGACGCTAAAGACACTAAAATGACGGCCGTTAAAAAAGACACGGCCAAAAAAGCTACTGCAAAAGTAGTTCCCATGGCAAAACCTGTTCCCGCAGCTGGTCCAACTAAAAAAGACGGCACAGCAGATATGCGGTTCAAAGCCAATAAGGATGGCGCGAAACCAGCGCCAGGGCCTGCCAAAAAAGATGGTACAGCAGATATGAGGTATAAAGCTAACAAAGCAGGCAAAGATTCTACTAAAAAGAAAGGCTGATAATAAACGGTCTCCAATAAAAAAAGCCCTGCTTATAGCGGGGCTTTCTATTGAACAGGCTTCCTGGCCAGCAGGGTATTCTATTTTTCCCCAAAGCCCGTTATAACGTTATGAGCAAGCGCTTTGTATGAAATCATAAACCCTATATTTGCAGTAATCAAAATTAAACAGCAATGAAAACCTTTATTGTTCCTACTGATTTTTCCGATACTTCAAAAAATGCAGCCCGTTTTGCCGCCCGCCTGGTAGAACAGGTTCCTGGTTCCCAGATTATACTTTATAACGTATTTGATAGAATTGATACCTCCAGCAGTGATGGCTCAGTTGTGTACAATGATCATGACGCCCGCAAAAAAATCATGGAACTGGCGCTGGAAAGTGTAAAAACAGAAATGATGCATGTGGCGCCAGGGGCGAGTATCTCCTGTTTTGCAGAAGAAGAAGGTTCTTTCATTGACAGTCTGGAAAGACTTGCCCGGCACAAAGATGCCAGCATGATTATTATGGGCATTACCGGCGCTACCCGGCTGGCACAGATTTTTATTGGAAGCAATACACTCAGCATGGTAAATAAAAATATTTGTCCTGTTATGATAGTACCGCCGGATGCTGAATTTACAGGTATCAAGCATGTAGCATTTACATCTGATTTTAAAGAAGTAGAAAAAACAACGCCCGCGAAAGCGCTGAAAGAGGTACTTGACATCTTCAAACCTTTTATTCATGTGGTAAACGTAGACAGCGAGCATTATGTAGAAGTAACGGAAGAATACAAAGCCGAACGCGCCAAATTAGAAACCATACTGGAAGGCTACGAAACGGAATATTATTTTATCCGTCAGTTTGATTTTATAGATGCCATCAACCAGTTTGTAGAAGACTATAAAATTGATATGATTTTTACGGTGCCAAAAAAACACTCCTTTCTTGGCGGATTGTTTAAAAGCAGTCATACCAAAAAATTAGCCTACCACAGCAATGTGCCATTGGTAGCCATTCATGAATAAGCGCATTATCCGTTAACGGGCCAGGACTTACAATATATATTTATCATTGTAAAACCGGTTTATTATACCGTCAGTTTTTAAGTTGCTGACAGGGTCAAACCGCAGGCTTCCGGCCTTTAAACATAAAAAAACTCTCCCCGTAAAGCATTACCTTTACGGGGATTTTTATTTATGCGGTTTGCCTTATATTCAACAGATTTTATCTTCAGTTTTGCCGGGCAAATACTCCCGGCCAATTTTTACATTCCTGATTAATTAATAAATCCTTGTTTTATCAGTACTCCCCAAAAGGCAACATGCTTTTGTTAAACTTTTAATTATTTTTTATGCCGAAGCATACGCATCAGTTACAGGTAAGTTCAGAGATAGGCACCCTGCGGCGCCTGCTGGTTCACAGTCCCGACAGCGGCCTGGGAAAAGTAGTTCCTTCCAAGGCGCAGGACTGGTTATTTGAAGACATTGTTCACCTGGATACCATCCGCAAAAAAGAATATGACTTTTACACTAAAATACTCCTGTATTTTCTTGACCCGGAAAAGATCCAGGGCAAACTAAAAGACATTGACGGCACCCGGAGCAAACGCAGTTTTTATAAACCCGATAATGAGAAATTTTTCAAATCTGATAAGGTAATTGAACTGCAATGGCTGTTGTCGGAGCTACTCGGCAATCATGAAATAAAAATGAAGCTCACCGCTTCTGTTTGTGCCATAGAAGGTTGCTCCTATGCCATGCAACAGGAGTTACAGGAAGTTTCACCTGTACAGCTTGCGAAAACATTTATCAGTGGTACACTGGGCAATGACAGGATGATTTTTGCACCAATACCCAATTTTATTTTTACAAGGGATATCGGTATTGTGATTAATAATTTTGTTTTGCTGAACAAGCCTGCTAAAAAAGCAAGAACACGTGAGGCACTGCTGGCCAAATACATTTTCTTCAATCATCCGTTGTTTAAAGATTACCACGATAATGTTATTGAAATACCGGACACTTTTCATCATTTCCTGTTACCAAAAGAAGGGGATGATCACAAAGTAACGCTGGAAGGCGGGGATGTAATGGTGGTCAGTAAAGATCATTTGCTGATTGGCGTTAGTGAACGCACAACTATGGAGGCAGCGCACCAGGCAGTAAAAAGCCTGTTTGAAAAAAAACGTGGTGAAGAAAATCACCATTGTCAAGATTCCGAAGAAAAGAGACTACATGCATATTGATACTATTTTTACACAGGTAAAAAGAAATGTATGGGTAATGCTGGGCAATTTTTCAAAGAAATCCATTAAGATGGAGGATGCCGATCCGGTACAGCGCATACTCGAAGAAAAAAAGAAAGACGAGAAACTTACCATTATACAGTTCAGGAAAAAAGATCTTAACAACCCAAAATATTTTGATAACCTGGAGGACCTGCTGGCAGATATCAGCGAAAATGATTTGAACTGCGAAGAAAAGGTAAAGTTCATTTATTCCGGCAACAATGAATTTCCTTTTGATGCAAGGGAACAATGGACAGATTCCTGCAACCTGCTGGCACTGAAAGAAGGTGTGGTACTGGGTTATGATCGCAACGACAGAACAGTTGATGCATTCAGGGAAAATGGATTTACCATTATACATGTGCATGATCTCATTGAAAAATTAGAAGCGGGTGAAACAGATGTGGCTAAAATGAAAGACACATTGATACTGATGCCGTCTGCGGAATTATCCAGGGCGAGAGGTGGTTTTCATTGTATGAGCATGCCATTGCTGAGAGACGATATCTAACTAGAGACTAAAACATATAATTGCTGATTTCGATATTTTGAGATTTTGAGATTTCTTTTATACAGCGTTCTCAATAGAAAACACTTTACCAAACGCCGGGAAACAATCACAAGATCTCAAAATCCACCAATCAAAAAATACAAAATGATTGTACAAACAACCTCCCACCTCTTAATGATACGGCCGGTAAATTTTGGGTTCAATCCTGAAACTGCGGTTAGCAACGCATTCCAGGTAGCGGGCAATGATGCGGGCGTACAGGAAAAAGCCAGGGAGGAGTTTGATGCTTTAGTGCAGGTACTGCAACAAAATGCTGTTGACGTAACAATAACAGATGATACGCCCGGGCCACATACACCAGATTCAATTTTTCCTAACAACTGGGTTTCTTTTCATGATGATGGAACCGTTGTGCTATACCCTATGTACGCTGCTAACCGCAGGCTGGAAAGAAAGCCGGGTGTACTGGATAAAATAGCAGGGAAATTTAAGGTAAGTAAAACAATTGATCTGAGTGATAATGAAAAAGATGAAGCCTTCCTGGAAGGTACCGGCAGCATGGTGCTTGACAGACCAAATAAGACTGCTTACGCCTGTCTTTCTCCCCGCACCGATTATTTTGTGTTGACAGAGTTTTGTGAAAAAATGGGTTATACGCCGGAAGTTTTTGATGCCATTGATCAAAATGGCCAGGCCATTTATCATACCAATGTAATGATGTGTGTGGCAGATAAATACGTGGTTATTTGTATGGATGCCATTGCGGCGCAACATGAAAAAGATCAGGTTAGTGCAACCATTACAAAAACAGGTAAAGAAATAATCGCTATTTCTTACGATCAGATGAATCATTTTGCCGGCAATATGCTGCAGGTTAATAACGATAAGGGAGAGATGTTACTGGTGATGTCATCACAGGCTTTCCATTCTTTAACAAAAGAGCAGATACAAAAACTAAGCGATTATAATAAAATCATTCATTCGTCATTAACTACTATAGAAACCAATGGAGGCGGCAGTGCCAGGTGCATGATGGCAGAAGTGTACCTGCCGGTTAAATGATCCTTGCCTGGGTAAATAATTAAAATACAGCAGCACATGCGTTTTAAATCATCGCTTGAATTTGCGGAAAAAATGGATAAGAATGATCCACTGAAAAAATTCAGGAAACAGTTTTTATTTCCCCTGCACAATGGAAAGAAAGCTATTTATTTCTGTGGCAATTCTTTGGGACTGCAGCCAAAACAAACAGCGAAAGCCATTAAGCAAGAATTAAAAGACTGGAAAAATCTTGCCATAGGAGGTTATTTTGGTGCAAAAAATCCATGGTTATTTTACCATGAAAACTTTAAACAATCCCTTTCAAAAATGATGGGCTGCAGGCAGGATGAAGTAACTGTTATGAATGCGCTCACCGTCAACCTGCATTTATTATTACTATCATTTTACCGGCCTGATGGTAACCGCTATAAAATCATTATGGAAGCAGGCGCATTCCCTAGCGACCAGTATGCGGTAGAAACCCAGGTAAAATTTCATGGTTACAGTGCCACAGAGGCCATCATTGAACTCGCCCCGCGGAAAGGTGAAAAAACACTTCGCACAGAAGACATCATAAAAACCATCGATGACAATAAAGAAAGCCTGGCGCTTGTATTGCTTGGTGGCATCAATTATTACACAGGCCAGTTGTACGATATTAAAAACATTACCGCTGCAGCGCACCAGGCGGGTGCCATTGCCGGATATGATTTGGCGCATGTAGCAGGCAATGTGCCAATGGAACTGCACAAATGGGACGCAGACTTTGCTGTATGGTGCTCATACAAATACCTGAACGCTGGCCCTGGGGCCGTAAGCGGTATTTATATCAATGCCAGGCATGCCAATGATAAAACCAGGAACCGGTTAGGTGGCTGGTGGGGCAATGACGAACGAACACGCTTCAAAATGAAAAAAGGATTTAAACCCAAACTGGGTGTAGATGGCTGGCAGTTAAGTACCGCCCAGGTATTTAATATGGTTGGTTTAAAAGCATCACTTGAGATGTTTGAAAAAGCCGGTATAAAAAACCTGCGTAAAAAAAGTATACTGCTAACCGGTTATCTTGAATTTTTATTGCAGCAGCTCACCAATATTAATTTTGAAATTATTACGCCGGCAGATCCTTTGCAACGTGGAGCGCAACTGAGTTTATATTTTAAAGGAAAGGGAAAAGAAATTCACCAGGCGCTGACAACTAAAGG
>JBDSOC010000022.1:0-15390 GCA_039915085.1 Chitinophagaceae bacterium | reverse complement strand
TCATTGCCGGAATACGGCCTTTTTCTTCTTCGTAATTGCTTTTATCAACCTGGTAAGTAGGTAAATTAAGTGACTCGTTAAGATATTTTTCCCGTTGCTCTTTGCTTGCACCATACATCAGGCTGTGGGTTTCTTCCTGTTGCACCCCGGTAAAACGTGTATTCACCTGCGCATCAAGATTGCCTTCGGTATTAATGGTAGCGTTTACAATACGTAACTGGAGATTATCGGCTGCATTATATACCGGTGTATTAACAATGTGTGCACCGTCTTCATCTATCAGGATAGCTTTCCTGTCTCCGGTAAAACTGCCCATAAAACCGGGAGATACTGTCTGGCTGGTACATTCAAGCCAAATTGTATCCTTTGCCATAGGAACACAGGCAATGACGTGATCTGCCTGGGAATAAGGAAAATCTTCGACCATTTGAGGCGCATTTGGACCAGACATTATTTCAACATATTTACCTTTTATGCCAGCTTCTTTTAGCAGCGCCACCATGTAATTTGACAAGGCTTTACAATCTCCATATTTTTTTGTGGCAACGTAGGTAGCGTCAAAAGGCTGCCAGCCACCAATACCCAATTGAATACTTATGTAGTGGGTATTCTTTTGCATAAAATCATAGAGTACATATACTTTTTGCCTGTCGTCTTTAAGTGCATCGGTCAGTTCATGCACCTTAGCTTTAATATTATCCGGCAATACATCTTTGCCTTTAACAAGCTGGTACATAAATTTGCCATAATCCCCCCAGGTAGACATATTTCCCTTATACCCGTCAACTTCAAATTCAGAAGGCGCAAATAAAACAACCGGAAAAATCTCCCGCCAGGAAGGAGCATAACTTTCAAAAGTAATTGCCGGAATATTTTTTGCTTCCCAGGTGTATGTTTTTTTATCTCCGCTTTCAGTTATGACTGGCTGAATGGAGCAATTCAACTGCTTATACCTGACAACATAATTTTTAGGTGCAATAATTACATATTTGCTGTATTGAACAGACCTGCCGGAATAACGCAGCGGATACCAGTTTGCAAAACCCTGTATGCCATCCAGATCATCCTCCTCTTCAAATTCTACCGTATATGGGTAACTGCGGTAATAAAAATTATATTCTTTGTACCTGGAATCACTCATCAGGCTTTCTTCGCCATTACCACTAACATCCTGCATGTCTTTTTTCTTAACGTGCTTCATCTCTTTACCCATGGCGTCATACAGTGAAGCATTGATATAATTAATAGATACAAACTTATCGTAGCGGCTGGCATAACCGGCATACCTCGCTGCGGTTTCGTTTAATATAGTATAAACATGTTTTTCTTTAAGGGTGGCTTTACCGGGAGATTTTATTTCCATAATCAGCTCATCGGCGCGCACAACCAAATCCGCATTCTTTTTTAAGGAATCCGGTATCAGCAAAACATTGTACTGCTGTGCAAATAATACATCCGGGCTAATGAATAAAAGCAAAAAGAATATTTTTCTCATAAATAACTATTTCTTCTTAAATACTATCTGCTCATTTTGCTTTTTAACGATATAGCCGAAGAAATCCCTTAACCCATTGTAATCTTCCGGGGTAAAAGTGGCTTTATTTAATTTCACACGGGTACGCAACTGGATACCATCCCCGGATTTTTGAATCATGTATTCAAAAAAACCTTCATCTTCATTAAATGCAACTTTTACAGATTTGGGTATTTCCTCCACTGTATATCCCGTAGGAATTTCCATATTAAAAAGATAGGTTTCGTCCATAGTATAAGACATTTCTACCGGATATTTGCGATCTGCAGACATAAAAGGATTCTCCTTGTAACCCTCCGACATCATTGGATTAAAATAGATAATATTATCTTCAGCAGAGGGTTTAAAAGAAAATTCATAGTGTATCAATGCCGGCATATCCGGTATTTTTAAAGAATCGATGCCGACCTCGGTAACATTCATTTCAAAGCTGTTACCAGACTTTATATTTTTAATAAAATCTTTTCCGTTGCCTTTTAATTTCTTTCTTAAATCAAAAGATTCATAATACCCCAGTTGGGATTTAAAAGATCCTGCAATGCCCGTCTTCTCATCATTACTGATAAAAACAGAGGTCATTTTTTGCTCTTTTAATGAATCTGATTCAAAGTAAACTGGTAGCGCAGCCTCTCTTCTTATTACCCTTGCATGACCATTATAACAATAGGGTGGCAACCTGTTAAAACCATTATATGGACTGCTGGCATCAAGACTATAAAAAATGCCATCAATATCTGCTTCACAGATTACATAATTAAACCTGTCCAGTAAAGGATAGATTTCACTTGTAAACCCGTTGCTTTTTGTGCTTAGGATTAAAGGATCCGCATCAATACCTTCATGGCGAAGCATAGCTGTAAGCAAAAGATTTATATCAGCCACACTACCGCTATGTTTTTTATATGCTTCTTTCAAGGATGTTTCCAGGTACAGGGCCGTATTATCTGTACAAGTCATATTATCCCTTAAGTATGCAAATATTTTTTTTGCCTTTTCCAGTTTTCCTGAAGTGCCCGATGTAATGTTTTTTATATCAATATCCAGCCAATTATTATTTTTTCCCAAATCTGCACCAAAATTATCACGTGCCATCAGCTTCTCGCCCAAAAGCTGCCAGCTACCCATCATATCATGTGGCATTTGCCCTTTAAATTGATAACTGGATAATTGAAACTCTACATTTGAGATATAATTTTTTACTGCTGATGTATAACGCTCTTCTTTCAGGGCGGGTATATCTTTCATGATCCAGCGCTTGGTATAAACATCTCCATTTAAAGTCACTTGTTCATCCTTGTCTGCACCTCCTGGTACCGTAACCCTGAAAGTGGCAGGGTAAGAACCGGATTTAATATTTGGCTGTATACTACCCTGGTTCATAGTTACATAATTAAAAAATTCTGGAATACCTACCTCATATTCACTCCACAAACAAGGGTATTCTTCATTCTGGAAAGACCATGGCTGCAAGTTGAAGAGGAAATCCGACTTAATGGTGTAGCTGTATTCTATTATAGAACCTTCTTTTACTGCAGGGAACGTAAATTTTTTAATAAGAAACCTTTTACTCAGTTTATCTTTAAAAACTGAAGCAGCATCAAGTTTTGTTTCAATTACTTTTCCATTCTCCAGGTTGTACGTGTTGGCTTTTAAATCGTCCAGCTTCTCCTCTGCACTTCCATCTGTGTATAGCGGTATTTGTACTTTAGCTGACTCAAATCCATTTTTATTAAGAATTTTTATTCGCCTTACCCTTTTATACACAATAGAGAACCATCCTTTGGAGTTCCCTTCAAAATCTGATTTACCAATATCTGCAATTACTACTGCACTGGCACCAGTGTCATAAGCCTGCTTAATAACAAAATCTTCAGGCGATATTTTTCCAAATTTTACTGGGGATTTTTCCTGGGCAGTTACAGTGATGGTTGGGCATACGAGTATTGCCGCAATAAAAAACAAATAAGACTTCATGTAATAGAGGGGTTTAGGTTTTTCAAAAGTATACGTTTTAAGCTTATTTCCACATAATTGAAAAATAAAGCTGGTAAAACTCCTTGTCTGCGATCAAGTCACTTTTGCTTACCTATAACGCGCCCGGGTCAAAATTAATTTTAGTGGTAGACAAATATTTATGAACAAACCCCTGATAGTTACATATTTATTTAATATATTTTTAATGCTTTCGCTTAAATACGATTTGTTCGCTTTGCTTTTTAACGATATAACCGAAGAATTCTCTTAAAGCGTCATAATCCTCCGCTCCATAGAATGCCTTTTTCATATTAATGGTACTTCGTAACTGAATGCCATTTTCATCTTTCTGTACCAGGTATTCAAAGAAGCCTTCCCCCCCATTAAATGATACTTTTGATGATTTCGGTATTTCATCCACAACGAAGCCTGCAGGTGTTTCCATATTAAGCACATACACCTGGTTAACAGGATAAGGCATTTCTATTGGGTATTTACGCACTGCCGCGCTGAAAGGGTTGCTTTTAAATTCGCCCCAAAGTACCGGGTTAAAATAGACAATGTCATTTTCTGCCAGGGATTTTATATTAAAGGCTGCATGTATTTTTACAGGGTTCTCCGGATTTTTCAGCGAATCAATTCTTGTTTCTGTTATTTGCATTTCGTCACTGGCAGCCGCCTGCAAATCATCAAAATACTTTTTCTGACCACTTTTGCCGAGTAATTCACGCAATGCATAAGAATCCATATATCCCAGCGAATTTTCATACACACCCTGCAATCCTTTTTTTTCATCCGGGTTATTAATAATCCTTACAAAAGCAGTCCTCCATTCTTTTATTGAATCGGCTAAAAAATAAACAGAAGCAGAATCTTCTTTGCCAATAACCCTTGCATGCCCATTATAACAATCTGCCGGCAAATGGCCGAAACCCATATCAGGCCTTGATGCATCCAGGTAATAAACCCTGTCATTAATGGTGACCTTACAAATTACATAATCAAGCCTTCCCAGTACCGGATAAGCAGCGTAATTAAAACCATAGTCCCTTGTGCTGAGGACAACCGGTGCTGCAGTAATGTTTTTCCGCAACAGCATATCTGTCAGCAATAAATTTATTTCGCCCACATTGCCTTTATGGTTTTTAAAAACATCCTGCAATGTTGTTTTAATGTATTTACTATGATAACTGGTACAGGTAAAATTATCTGAGAGGAAGTAATACATGTTTTTTGCCTGCTGCAACTGATCAGTCTCATTTTTTACAATTGCTGCGAGATGCTTATCCAGCCAGCCGTTGCCATCCTCCTCAGTAATAAAAGAAGCAAATTCTTTATCCTTCAGCATGTCTTCGGTAACTTTTGCCCAGGTATTTTTTACCGGGTGCATAGTCTCACCATCAAAGGTCTGTGACAACTGGAAATCTATTTTATCAATATAATTTTCCGGCGAGGAAAGGTAGTTTTCCACGTAAAAAGCAGGTATATCTTTCATCACCCAACGATGTTTAACTGTATTGGCGCTCACACTAAGTGTTTCATCCCTTGTAGAAAGTCCATCTGATTTATTTCTTTTTATAAGATAGGCCTCATGTCCTTCATCTGCTTTGTCAATATAAAATGGGTGTACGCCTCTTTTCGTAAAAACATATCCTACCAGGCTGGGTATAGTTACTTCATATTCACTCCACAAACACGGATAATCTATATTCTGAAATCCCCATTCAGGGATATTAAAATAAAAGTCCGAATTAATAGTATATGAATATTCAATAATAGAATTCTCTTTTACGCCGGGCAGTGTAAACTTTTGTTCAATATGATTTTTGTCAATTTTATTTGTAAACAAATCAGTTTTCTCCATCTTAACCGGTATAACATTGTTATTCTCAAGATTATAAGTAACGGCAGAAAAATTCTCCATTTTTTCCCTGGCATCTCCGTCGGCATAAAGAGTAACTTTTACTGTAGCCAGCCCGAATGCCTTTTTATTAAGTATTTTAATCCTGGTTTTGTGTTTAAATACATAACTCACCCAACCCTGGTTGTTTCCTTTAAAGGTTGTAATACCATAATCAGCAATAATTATTGCATTTGTACTGCTGTCAATAAGAGGATTGGCAGGTATGCTAAAATCCTGCACAGAAACTTTGCTGAAATTTACAGGCGTCTTCTGCTGTGCAAAAGAAGTAGAAAAAGTGATACTTATTACTAAAATGGCTATCAAAAATCTGCGCATAGTACAAGAGTTTAGGGGGTCTGCAAAATAGTACTATTCCTTTTGGTATTCTGAAGCAAAAAAGAAAAGTATTATAATGCAATGATGTATAAAATTCTCTAAATAATCATATTTGCTTTACATTGCCAACTAAACAATCATAAATCTGTCTATAGAACAACATACGGCATTTATTAAACAAACAGCAACGCAGCTGGGTTTCGATTATTGTGGCTTTGCGAAAGCACAGCGGCTTGACGAAGATGCCCGCCGTCTTGAAGCCTGGCTAAACAATGGCTACCATGGCAGCATGCAGTATATGGAAAATCATTTTGATTTACGTGTAGACCCTGCCCGGCTGGTTCCCGGCGCAAAATCAGTTATTACACTCCTGCTAAATTATTACCCGGCTCAAAACCAGCAGTTTGCATCACCCAAAATAGCCAAATACGCTTACGGAAAAGATTATCACGAAGTAATCAGGAGCAAACTTAATGAACTGATGAAATTGATTAAAGTCAATATAGGAGATATCAACGGGCGGGGATTTGTGGATAGTGCACCTGTTCTTGAAAGAAGCTGGGCACAACGCAGTGGCCTTGGCTGGATTGGTAAGAATGGAAACCTCATCAACAAACAAAATGGCTCATTTTTTTTTATTGCTACTTTAATTACTGATCTGGAACTGCTGTATGACGATCCTATGGCTAAAGATTACTGCGGTACCTGTACAAAATGCACAGACTCCTGCCCTACTGGTGCTATTTTACCAAACAAGGTAATTGATGGAAGCAAATGCATTTCATACTTTACAATTGAACTGAAAGATCAACTGATACCAGACAACATGAAAGGCAAGTTTAATAACTGGATGTTTGGTTGTGATGTTTGCCAGGATGTTTGTCCGTGGAACCGCTTCAGCCAGCCTTCCAAAGAACAATCATTTTCTCCTGTTAATGAGATACTAAATTTTTCTTTGAAAGATTGGGATGAACTAACGGAAGAATCATTCAAAGAAATATTCCGCGACTCGCCACTCAAAAGAAGCAAATATGCAGGTATAAAAAGAAACCTGAAGTTTATATCTCCTTAATACCGGGAACAGTTTTTTAATTTCAGAACATCAGGCCTATTTGTATGAGCAACCTGTTTAGATCGTACCTGTAATCATTTGTTTGTATATAGCAGGGGCCGTTAAAAGGGCAAAAGGAGGTTTCATGTTTTTCCTGCCTCAATACTCTTTTATAGCTGTAGCCCGCACTTAACAGGAAGCCCATACCATTTTTAAATGACGCGCTGTACCCGATGCCGCCGCCACCATAAAATCCCGGGTAATATTTTTCAGTACTATAACTTGTATTGTCGGCTTTCTCCCAAACAAAATGTACACCCGCGTCTCCAAAAATAAAGAACTGGTTACCGGGCTTTCCCAAATATTTTATTACTTCAGCAAATAATGGAATGGATCTGTACCTGTAATAATCCAGCCCGGTACCGATACCAGCAAACCAGGTACTTTTCTCAAACCCATTTACTGATTGCAAATGAAAAGCACCCTTGCTATCTCCCTGTAATAACCCAACCTGGTTAAGAGAATGAAACTTCCATTTTGATTGCAGTGCTGGTTGCTGCGCGTCCGTCGTTTGCACGAACAAAAAAAACAAGATTATAATGGGAATAAGCCGGATCATGCTATTATTAATTAAATCTTGTAAAAAAATCAGAACAACCACTAATTACAGCTTACTTAATAAATGAATGTTTTGTACACTGTTGTAATCATATTGATACAATCCGTCTTTTGCAACCAGATATGCAATACCGCCGTTGGCAATTACATCATAGCTGTGCATACCAGGAAAATGTTTTATAAGTTTAATATTACTAGCATCTGTAACGTCATATATTTTCAACCCATCGTCACATATAAAAAGCAAATTGCCATCTTTTGATAATCCCTGCGGATTGGTAAGGGGGTATGTTTTAAGGAGTACAGGACTATAAGGCACACTAAGATTATAAATTTCCAGCTGATTGACTTTGCTACCGCACACATTGGCTTCGTGCAGGGTAACATAAGCATAATTATCATCTGCTACTACAGGGTCCCTGCTGCACCAATGCCCGTTCCAGGATGAACGTTGCGGATCGGCCGGGTCCAGCAAATCATATACACTCATGCTACTACCGGCACCTATGTATAATTTGTTTTTATAAGGAAAAATAGTTTCTATGTCCCATCCTATATTTTTCTTTTGTACAAATAAAGGATTGGCAGCCTCATTGATGTTTATAACGCTAAGGTTACTGGTGCTTACCGCATACATATAATTATCAACGGTGGCAAAACGCGCCATAGAGCCCGCCGCGCCAACCGCTTTACCAGTGGATGACGCTGAAGCAGCGGAATAATAGAAAGGCGTACTGCAATTGATGCAGTCAGTAAGAAGCCGCACTTCATCACAATTAACAACTGTATCACGGCTTGTCCAGCCTGTTGTTATATTGATTGAATCAGGGTTTGTACTGCTTGAATAAACTGCCTTTTCGGGGAAAGTATTGGTTAGAAATTTTGCAACTGAAATATTTTTAGGGTTACTGATGTCAATCGCCGCGAGGTCGCAGTATAAATCCGCATACAGTATATTTTCCTTTACAGACATGTCTATGCTGCCAGGTATATTAATAAAGGAAGTTTTTACCGGGTGTGAAGGATTACTGTTGTCAATAACATGGATCCCTTTGTTCTGTTCATTCAGGAAAATCCATTTATCGCGGATGTATAACTTGCCTGTATTAACAATAGCTGCAGCTGGTTTACTTTGTACGGCTGACCTGAGCACACTTAATTTTGTATATACAGGAGTAATGATATTATAGGTGCGGCTGCAATGATCTTTCAGACAGGAAGAGAAAAGAAATACTATTGAAATTAAAAAAACCGGCGCCAGGAATGATATATTTTTTTTCATAAACAGTATTTTAAAAGTTGACAGCTGTAATAAAATAACCGTTGCACTCACTGCTTATTTTTATGAAAGAAAACTTTTGCGTTAATACCGGTAACAAATAAATGGCGGCTGCCATATATTTCCTTTTTATAAATATTACTGAGTTCATAATTAAACTGCGGTCCGATTTCTACCGGAATTGTTTTTTGAAACAAGCGGTAATTGAATCCTGCCAGTAAACTTACCTGCGCCTTATTAATATAGCTATTGTCTTTAACATATACATTCGTATGCGCATCATATTGTAACGCGTTACTGCCTGCAAGCAGTAAAAAAGCAAGACCAGCATTGACTGAAAAACGGGATGTTTTTCCCAGTTGTTTTTCTACTGTAACCGGCAATTCAATAAAATGAAAGTGATTGGTGTATTTAGATAAGGTGCCGGTACTAAATTGTATTAATGCTTTGTTAGAATCAATTTTTGCACCTGTCTGTATACTTGTCGTATAATAATTATAGTTGAGCCCCGCCATGATTTTTACATGCTTACCCATTTGCCTGCTGACAAATATGCCTGCAGCATATGCAAAACCAGCTTTTATATCGGATGGTTTACCAGAAGTCACACTATTGGCCGGAGCGCCATTATTAACGCTGCTCAGAAACATATTTGGATCATATGAACGTGCGACGGAAAACAACCCCGAAAAACCATTGGACATTTTAGACATTCCTGCAGTTATGCTTATCCCCCATTCTAAATTTTTCTTTATTTTACCTGGAAATTTAAATTTGGTTATGGCTTTTGCCGTGTCAGTTTTATGCGGGTTATTTATACTGTCCTTTGTGCCGGACTTTGCTGCAACCAGTGAATTTTCTGCAGTTATGGAATCTGTTGCAGTGGGTTCAATAATAATTTTATCATCCAAATTTTTATGATGAGTTGTATTATTTTCATTTTTTGTTGAAGCACCCGGAGACACCACAGCTTCATCAACTGTCTCCGCTGCCGGTACTTTGTTACCGTTCCTTTTTCCGGATCTTACTGCAAATTTTTCTTTTGAGCTTTTCTCGGGGTAAACACTATCTTTTATAACGGCTGCCCTGCCTGGTTTATCATTATTGCTATTATTTGAAGCAACAACATTCTTTTTATTGCCCGTCCCAGTGCCTTTACTTTTATGAATAAAGTGGGTGTTTGCAGCTATAGCACTATTGCTTTTATCAACAACTACAGGAATATTATTTTCAGTTGCATCTTGCTTGTCCTTGTCATCATTTAGTGGTAAGGGCTGCGTTGTTTTTTTATGACCATTGCCTGCTTTATCCCTGTTTTCTGATGCAGTAACGACAGCTTTGTTTTTAATTTGCTTTTTGCTTTCATTTATGCTCACACTGCCATTGTATATCCATGCCGCTCCGCCCAATAATAAAAGAAGGAAAGGCAGCCATAAAAATAAAACCCTGCGTTTTCTGCGCCCGGCAATTTGCTTCTCCACTTCAGGCCATACAGCAGCAGACGGAACGAAGTTCAATTCGTCCATCTTTTGTTGTACCTGTTTCTCAAAATCATTTCCTGGCATAACTAGTTTTTTTTTGTGATCCTGATTGCTTGTCCAGCCAGCTAATCAGTAAAGCCCTCGCCCTTGCATATTGAGAACGTGATGTTCCCTCATTAATTCCCAATATTTTTCCTATTTCCACATGGGTATAACCTTCTATTGCGTGTAAATTGAAAATGGTCTGATAACCGGGTGGCAACTGCCTAATCAGGTCTGCCAGGTCTTTTGCATCTGCCCGTACAGCCGGGTTCTCTGAGGAAACGGGATGCATACTGATATCGCTGAATGACAAATCAGCCTGGTAGCGGCTATGGCGCTTCAGATAATTAATAGCGGTAGTAACCATAATTCTACGTATCCAGGCACCCAGCTCACCTTTTCCTTCATACTGCTTTAAATAGGTAAACACCTTCACAAATGCTTCCTGCAGCACGTCTTCGGCATCATGCATGCTTTTTGTATACCGGTAACAAACACCCAGCATAGAAGGTGCAAACTGCTCATACAGCGTACGCTGGGCAGCAGGCTTACCATGCAGGCAATCCCTGATTAATTTATTGTTATCTGTCATCCGTTGTGCAGTTGACAACCAATATAGAATAAGCGTTGCATGACTCTATAGCGCCATTAAACCGATTTGAGAATAATAAAGGATATATTGGTATGATTAAGCGATACTTTGCGGCGTACATATTAAGTTCCTTAAAATAGTCATATCCGGGGTAAATTTGCGTTCAAATCTAATTTTTATACCTGCATGGAAGATTTTGGCATAATCACAAAAGTACTCAACAAATATTTTGATTTCTGTAAAGAACCGGGAGAAGAATACAGCCTTGCTGACATGACTGAATTTATACCCGAAATGCTGCTGGATAAAAGCAAGCCCGAAGATGAAAATGGCTATTCTTTCTGGCTCCCTGTAAAAAGTGAGGTTACAGAAAGCCATCTGTCGGAGCTGGAAATGTTACTTACGCATCCGCTTCCCGGTTCTTATAAATATTTTCTGCAACAGCGGTATTTTCTGCAGCTGTTTCTTGATACCGACATTGATTTTTTCAGCAATCTGCCCGAACTGCTTGCCAAAGAATTTAAAGAAAAAATTGAAATGTATTATCCGGAATTACCTGCCAGGAATTATTTGCCTTTTGCCAGTTACAAAGATTATGGCGTACTGGCCTTTGATGCAAATAAAAATGCCATTGACAATGAATATGAAATCGTTGTGCTTGATCATGAAGACGGATATAAGTCCCCCGTATTATATGCCAATAATTTTATTTCTGTATTTCAGCAGATAGATAAAAAACTCGACGAAAAAATAGAACAGATAACAAACTACAGGGATAACAGTTAAAAAAAAGGTTTCAAATCCATTTCATACACATAGTTTTTCATACTTACATTTGCCTCATGCGTTTACAGGAAAGAGACAAGGCTGTTATATGGCATCCTTTTACACCATTTAAACATACGCCTGAACCCATTCCTATAGTAAAAGGACATGGCGTTTACCTGGTTGATGAAAGCGGTAATCAATATATAGACAGCATCAGCAGCTGGTGGGTAAACCTGCACGGCCACGCCCATCCTTACATTGCTGAAAAAATATATGAACAGGCCAAAATACTCGAACAGGTAATTTTTGCAGGTTTTACGCATAAACCAGCAATAGAACTGGCAGAGCGGCTATTGCCAAAATTACCAGGACCATTCTCAAAAATATTTTATTCAGACAATGGTTCTACGGCAACTGAAGTGGCCATTAAGATGGCATTGCAATACTGGTGGAATAAACAGCCGGCTGTTAACAATGAGATTTTAGCTGTTAGCGGAACACAGAGAAAAAAAATACTGGCATTCAATAACAGTTATCATGGTGATACTTTTGGCGCCATGAGCATCAGCGACAGAAGCATTTTTACACTCGCATTTCATGATAAATTATTTGAAGTAGTTTTTATTGATGCCCCCACTGAAGAAAATATTAATAAGGTAAAAGAAATTATTAATAAAGAAGGAAATGAAATTGCAGCATTTATATATGAGCCATTATTGCAGGGCGCAGGCGGCATGAAAATGTATAATGCCGATTTACTGGATGATGTATTATACACGGCAAAAAATCATGGCATCATCTGTATTGCAGATGAAGTAATGACGGGATTTGGAAGAACTGGTAAATTATTTGCTTCGGACTATTGCAAAGAAAAACCTGATATTATCTGTTTATCAAAAGGATTGACCGGTGGTACCATGGCACTTGGTGTTACAGCGGTTGTCCAACATGTTGTTGATGCGTTTGTAAGCGATGATAAATTAAAAACATTTTTTCATGGCCATTCTTTTACTGCCAACCCACTGGCTTGTACGGCAGCGCTGGCCAGTTTAGATTTGCTTGAAAAACAAAGCTGCCAGGATAATATTCAAACAATTGTACAATTGAATAAGGGATTTATTAACCAGCTAAAAAACCTGCATCACAAGCTGGTTAAAAATATACGTCAGCTGGGTACCATCTTTGCCTTTGAAATTGACCAGGGTAGTGACGGGTACCTGAACAATATCGCAGCCGTCATTACAAAAAAAGCGTTGAGCAAAGGGGTTTATTTACGTCCGCTGGGTAATACCGTTTATATAATGCCGCCCTACTGCATTACAAAAGAAGAGTTGGAAAAAACCTATGCTGCTATAAAGGAAATTATCATAGAAACAGGAACGCCATCCTCATAATGAAGATGGCGTTTACAAAAAGTATGATAAGAAAAATATTACTCTACTTTAAAAGCAACATCGCTATTACCCCAAAGCAAATCAACTTTTCCTGCGTTGGAAACGGTAATAGTGAATTTTTCAGCAGTTGCTGCTGCTTTGCCTGCTTTAACATTTACTCTTAATACATCTTCTGATTCTTTGTAACTGAATGCACCCCATTTGTGTACATCTTTGTTAAAAATGATTGTCCAGTCATCTCCATTGGCAATAGTAAACAGTGCATACCGGCCTGCTGCCAGCGACTTGCCTTCAACCTTTACGTCTTTATTTATTTCAAAAACGGTAGCAGAATCTGCCCCTGTACGCCAAACTTTACCAGGCAAAGGCTCCAGGTCCTTACCAATGGTGCGTCCCCTTACAGATGGCTGATTATACCTGATGTAAATAGTGGTACCACTGGCAGTGGACCCTTTTACTTCTGCAATTGGACTTTGGGTGTTGACCTTCTGGCCACAGGCGGTTAAAGAGACAACACTAACAACGGCTGCAATCAAAAATGATTTCATATTAATTTGAGTTTTGTTTTAAAAAATACAGATACAAGTATATGACTAAAAATAATTAATGAGCATTTTCTGCAATCCGCTTCAGGCCTGCCAGTGATTTTTCCATTAATGGTCCCAATTGTTCATCGTACATAATACTTTGAAATTTTTCCCAGGGATACCATTTTACATGAAAATCAAAATACCACTGAACCGTAGTATGACTATTGGTGTTATTATTGGTTATCATTGCAAAACCACTGCCAAATTTATTGCCCGATGGCTGTTGCCAGTCGGCAGTTACCAGGCTGTCTTTTTTCCCGGTTATAAAAATAGCAATTTCATCCGCCTTCAGCATATCTGTTTCAGCAATCCGGTTGTGGTAAACCCGGATGTATTCGTTCCATTTTTCCCATTGTTTTATATCTGATACAAGTGGTAAAATTTTATCTTTCGGCACATTTATATCAATAGCCCTGGATATACGGATATGCGAAGGCAGCAACAAAGAAATTAGCAAAATAATCCCAAACAGCACCACCGCACTGATCAAAGCAAGTTTTAAAAATCGCATATTATTTTTTTACCGGGAATGAATATTTGTTACTAATCCCATTTGAAAACCTTGATGGCAATGGCATAAATAATTACGCACCAGCCAAGCAGGATAGCTATTTCGGTGGATGTTTGCCATAGATGAGCCCCTTCAAAAGACACTTTACGCATGGAATCATTCAGCGCGGTAAGCGGAAGGTATTTTAATACCGGCTGAATGCTTTGTGGCAGTGCATTCCTTGAAAAAAATGTACCTGAAAGAAAATACTGCGGAAACATAAAGAGGTTGGCATAAATAGGAATAACATTCTGATTTTTTGCTACGCTGCTGATAATAAAACCGAATCCCATAAATACGATAAGCCCGAGTAAACTCAATGCCATCAGTTCAAGAAATGTTATCCAGCCATTGGCCAGCGTAAAGCCATAAAAATAGCTTCCAAACAAAATCAGCACTACTGCTGTGGTCAATTGAAAAATAACCCGGCCAATTCCTTCACCAAGAACTATGTATCCCTTGCCAACCGGCGTAGAATACATTCGTTTCAATACCAGCGTTTCGCGCAATGAAAAGAAAACGAAAGCCACGCCAAATACAGACGCGCCTATCAGCGAAAATCCAAGCATACCCGGCAGGTAAAAATCAATCGACTTATAAATGCGTCCGGGGATTTCTTCCTTTGTAACAGTTGCATAGCTGCCTGCAGCCGGTTTTCCGGCATTGTTTATTGAATTTATAACATCCCGCAAAATGGTTTCTACTACAGGCAAATCCCGCTGACTGGCAGATGTGCTTTTTAGATGAACATCATACCCGGCATTTGAACCGCTGTTTTTTTTGATATCAATAAGTGCCGTAATCCGTCCTTTTTTTAACCGGTCCTCTATATCTGCATCAGAACCTTTTTTTACATCAAACACGGGAGAAGTTCTGATGGCCCTGTACACTGCATTATTGGTATCACTGCTGCTATGAAAAGCAATGTCAAGCGAAATCCCGCTGCCACCGCTTAATGCGCCGAATATAACTATCAGTACAATGGGGAAAAACAAACTGAAAAACACAGCTTGCGGGCTCTTGAAAGTTGTTTTTAGTGAGGCTTTTGTTATCGCCAGCATCGCCCTCCATTGATTATACGGCTTATCCATGTACATTTATTATTTCAAACAAAACTATCTTATTAAATTATTGCTGCAAAACCAATTATCTATGTCTGCGCATGAACAATTGATTGAAACCTTTGCTATTAACAACCGCACCAATTTATATTTACTGGAAGCTATCAGGGAAGAACACCTGGCAGATGTTTACACGGGTTCTAAGGGACGCAATGCC
>JBDSOC010000020.1:0-17545 GCA_039915085.1 Chitinophagaceae bacterium | reverse complement strand
CAGCAGAGATTGAACTTATGCGGCAGAGCGCATTACTGGTAAGCAAAACGCTTGCACAGGTAGCGGCTATTTTAAAACCAGGGGTTACCACTTTGTCCATCGACAAAATGATTGGCGGGATAATAAGAGATAATAACGCCATCCCTTCATTTTTAAATTATCACGGATATCCTTTTAATTCTTGTACTTCTGTAAATGATGTGGTAGTACATGGATTCCCAAATAAGGATGAATTGAAAGAAGGTGATATTATTTCTATTGATATTGGTGTGATAAAAGATGGATACCACGGAGATCATGCATATACTTTTGCTATTGGTTTTCCGGGTGACGATGTTGGTAAATTAATTAAAATAACCAAAGAATCTTTGTATAAAGGAATCGAAAAGGCAGTTGAAGGAAACAGGGTAGGAGATATTTCACATGCTATACAGGATCATACGGAAAAAAAACATGGCTATGGTGTGGTAAGAGAACTGGTAGGGCACGGACTGGGCAAAAGCATGCACGAAGATCCGCAGGTGCCTAATTATGGCAAGCGCGGCAGCGGTATAAAGATGAAAGAAGGCCTGGTGCTTGCCATAGAACCAATGATAAATATGGGAAAAAAAGAGGTATTTACAGAAGATGATGGCTGGACGGTACGCACCGTTGACCATAAACCCTCAGTTCATTTTGAACATGATGTATGTATTAAAAAAAATAAGGCTGATATTTTATCTGATTACAGCATCATTGAAAAGGCGGAAAAACAAAATGCTAATTTGTATACCGTATAAATACCATAATAATATGATAAAAAAACCCTCCGCAAGAGGGTTTTATTTTTTACATTTAGAAGTAAAATTTTCCGATTATGGATAACGGGCAAAATTCCGCAGACAATCCTGAAAAGTTCAGTAATGATCCAAAGGAGAACCTGCGTATAGAAAATGAGATCTTACGGATAAAGATAAAAACTGAATTGGGCGGGGATTATGAAAGTGATGAAAACCTGCCTCCTGAAATGGAGAATGAATTTTTGAAAAATATTTTGGCTTTTGAACACCGGTATGCTAAAATAAAAATGGTAAAGATTGCCGATCTGCTGGAAAATCCGGTTGTAGTTAAGGCGGCAAAAATGGATGACACCGCCATTGCTAAAGCGTATGAAGACCTGGAAGAATTACTGGCGCAAAAAAATATTGTAGTAGAATTTACGCGGCCCAGGGAAAGCCGTTTTAAATATCGTTTTATAACAGAAGAATTATTTGAACACGAAACGGATGACATGGAAGTAGCCGGTGTAACAAAATATTTTAACTACGAAGAATTTCATCCGGATCATGAAGCTGAAATAAATGATTATGCAATAAAATTCCTGGCAGATTGGTTTGTACGTAAAACCGATGCTGCAAAATGGTACATGGATGATCAGTTTATTCAACCGGATGGTAAGATTTTTACTAAAGAAGCGATGATTGCTTCATTTAAAAAAGTATTTGCAGCCTATATTGCTTTTGAAGATTGTGGATACGCTATGGATGACGTGCATTATGATATAAATACAAATGCCACTGCGGAAAATGAAGGGATGGGTTTTGCAGAAGGCATGGTAAAATACACAGCGGTGCTGGAAAACGGCGAAAAAAAATCCATAGAAGGGCCTTTTAAATTCTACTTTTCACGCAATAATAACCGTTGGCGCATCTTCTTTTTTCATCTCACCGGATTTAATGCTTAATAATTTGGGCGCTCAAAAAAAACGTTTACTGGTAATAGGTGGTGGCGCTGCCGGTTTTTTTTGTGCAGTGAATGCTGCAAGACTAAACCCTTTCCTGGAGGTAATAATTATTGAAAAAAGCAGCAAGTTATTAAGCAAAGTAAGAATAAGTGGTGGAGGACGCTGCAATGTAACACATGCCTGTTTTGATATTCCTGAAATGATTAAAAAATATCCGCGGGGTACCAACTTTGTAAAGAAATCATTTCACCAGTTTTTTACTACCGATACCATTAAATGGTTTGATGAAAGACAGGTTACTTTAAAAACCGAAACAGATGGACGCATGTTTCCCACAAGCAATTCATCGCAGACAATTATTGACTGCTTAATGAAAGAGGTAAATAAATATAAGGTGGAGATAATGATGAATACAGAGGTGAGGAACGTGAGAAGTGAGATAAATCGTGAATCGCCAGACGTGAGAAATGGGGAGGTGACCACCTTTAAAAATGACCGGCAATTTACTTTGGAAACTGTGTCTACAGCAAATCATACGTCAGAGATCAAACACCTGACCGCAGATTTCGTTTGTATCGCCAGCGGTGGGTATCCTAAATCATCTATGTTTGAATGGCTAAAACAAACAGGGCACAGTATTGAAGAACCAGTACCTTCTTTGTTTACATTTAATATGCCGGGCAATGCCATTACCAGACTGATGGGTATTAGTGTTGAAAATGCGAAAGTAAAAATTGCCGGCACAAAGCTGGAGACCAACGGACCTTTATTGATTACACATTGGGGATTGAGCGGTCCGGCTATTTTAAAACTGAGCGCCTGGGGTGCAAGGGAACTGGCTGCCGGTAATTATGAATTTACTGCCGTGATAAACTGGTTGCCCGCGTTTAACGAAAACACATTGCGTGAACAATTTGAACAATTCCGGTTTGAGACGGCAGCACAAAAAATGATCAATAAAAACCCTTTTGGCTTACCCTCCCGTTTATGGGAGTATTTTCTGCAACAGACCGGCATTAAAGATGAAATGCGATGGGCCGGTTTACCTGCAGCTTTACAAAATAAACTTGTCAAAATTTTATGTTCGCAGGAATGCGCTGTAAAAGGCAAGACTACTTTTAAAGAAGAATTTGTAACGGCAGGCGGAATTAAACTGAATGAGGTTGACGCTAACACTATGATGAGCAAACTGGTCCCCAACTTGTTTTTTGCAGGTGAAATCCTGGATGTGGATGGCGTTACCGGCGGGTTCAATTTTCAACATGCCTGGACCAGCGGGTGGATAGCTGCAACCTCAATTGCAAGAGCCTGATAAAATTCAACTATGCCAAGCCTGTATGACAAATAGCTATCGGAGTCTAAACGAATTTATTGTAAGTGATCAATCTGCCTGCAATGCATTTTTCTATTTGCCCGTCAATAATACAGTAAAACAATTCTTTTACAATGCAGCAGTAAAATTGCAAAAGCGCATTGTGAAAGAGTCCAATAAAAAAATAGGAAACGACGGCAGGGCCCATAGAATTTGAACACCTGAAATATGGGATGTGCGAAAAAATAAATGTTGCATACGATGCTTTTGAGAACGATGTAAGCCAGGTGCAAAGCGCTTACGAAATTGATTATAAGAATGAGTACGATGCAAATGCAATTTAATCCGCTGCCGTATGATTCTGGCAGGAAACAGTTTTTATGAATTTGTGTAGAAATAACGGTACAGGGTATACAAGCCGCTTTATCTAAAATGAAGCCAACCCAGTGAGCCCTGGCAAACGGCCGGTTATTTGCGACCAGCAGCATATTTTTTTCACCTGTAATTACAACGTAGTATTTGGGGTCAGTTATGGGAATTATACGCGCAAAGCCCTGAGTTTTACTATATTGTTCCTGTTCTTGCGTACAGGCAAGATGTTTGTGCTGGCAGTATACTAAATTCAATGCCAGAACGTTTTACTTTTTTTAATAAACCCAATATTCATCATTATGAAGAAATTACTATTCGCTGCTGCTATTGCAGCCATTGCCCTTACATCCTGTAAAAAAACTAACAGTGATGAGGCAAAAGCAATCACCAAAGAAAATATTATTGGAAGCTTTAAAGTTACTGCTATGACCTATACGGCGAATGGCGTAACGATAGATGGTATGGCAAATATGACCGCCTGCGAAAAAGACGATATTCATATTTTTAAAGCTACAGATGCCTATGAATATACTGATGCAGGTACGAAATGTGACCCGGACGGAGGTTACACATCTACCTGGACGCTTTCAGCTGATGTGATTACGATAGATGGCGAATCCGGTAAAATCACTTTGCTGACAGCTACCAGGATGGAAACGACTTCAACTTATGAGACTGGTAACGGTAGTGCTACCATTAAAACAACCCTCACCCGTCAATAATTTATTGCCTTCATATAATTCAAATCCGGCCCCAAAACGGCCGGATTTTTTTTACCCCACCCTTCATTACAATGCCTGCAATTGCATTGATACATGTATGAACTGTTCCGAATTTTAATATTGTGTTGTAGTGGGTGCAAAAATTCGTGAACAATATTCGCAACTACCGGGGATGATAGATGAATAAAGCGTTGCAGATGAATGGATTGCGACGCAACAATGATCCTTTAATCTTCTCATGCCGGTATCAAAAAAAGCAGCTTAAAACCTGATATTAAATAGCATTTTGAATTATCTTTGCAGCCCCGAATTAAAACCATCGGGAATTTACCATGTTTCAAAATTTTATTGTTAAACAACTAAACGCTGATGCACAGGAATCTACTGCAGCCGATACTGCAGAGGTTACAGCGACAACAACTGCACCTGCACCGGTAATTGCGACCGCTCATGACGATTTTGACTGGAGCATTGACAAGCGCAATGTATCTGCTTACACCAAGGAAGAAAATGAAAAGTACAGTAAAGTGTATGATGATACTTTCATACAAATTACTGACGGAACACTGATTAAAGGTTCTGTAGTGGGCCTTACTAAGACCGACGTTGTATTAAACATTGGTTTTAAAAGTGATGGTCTGATTTCATTGAATGAATTCCGCGATTTGCAAAACCTGAAAGTAGGTGATGAAGTGGAAGTAATGGTGGTGGAGAAAGAAGACCGGGAAGGAAACCTGAACTTAAGCCGCAAGCAAGCCCGTACCACGCGTGCATGGGAAAGGATTGTTGAAGTGCATAAGACCGGCGAGGTTATTACGGGTACTGTTACCAGTAAGACCAAGGGCGGTTTGATTGTAGATGTATTTGGTATGGAAACATTCTTACCAGGTTCACAGATTGATGTGAAACCAGTAACTGATTATGATCAGTTTGTTGGTAAAACAATGGAATTTAAAGTAGTTAAGGTTAACGAGACTATTAAGAATGCTGTTGTATCACATAAGGCGCTTATTGAAAGTGATATTGAAGCACAGCGTGCAGAGATCATGAGCAAACTGGAGAAAGGCCAGGTGCTTGAAGGAACCATCAAGAACATTACAGATTTTGGTGCGTTTATGGATCTTGGCGGACTGGATGGTTTGTTATACATCACAGATATTTCATGGGGCCGTATTTCTCACCCAACTGAAGTACTGAAACTTGATCAGAAACTGAAAGTAGTGGTACTTGATTTTGATGATGAGAAAAAACGTATCAGCCTTGGCCTGAAACAACTGACTCCTCACCCTTGGGACATACTTCCTGAGAATGTAAAAGAAGGTGAAGTAGTAGAAGGTAAAGTGGTAAACATTGAAGACTATGGTGCATTTCTTGAAATACAACCTGGTGTTGAAGGCCTTGTTCACGTGAGTGAAATTACATGGGCTAATACGCCTGTTAATGCAAAAGAATTCTTTAAACTGGGTGATTTACATAAAGCCAAAGTAGTAACGCTTGATAAAGACGCACGTAAAATGAGTCTCTCTATCAAACAGCTGAGCGAAGATCCATGGCATACTATTGAAACAACTTTCCCTGAAGGCAGCCGTCACAGTGGATTGGTGAAAAATATTACTCCTTATGGTGTATTTGTTGAACTGGCTACCGGTATTGGTGGTATGATTCACATCAGTGACCTGAGCTGGTTAAAACGTTTCAATCACCCAAGTGAATACACAAAGGTTGGAGAGCGTATTGATGTTAAGATCCTGGGTATAGATAAAGAAAACCGCAAACTTCAGTTAGGGCACAAACAACTGGAAGAAGACCCATGGAATTCTTTGCAGGATACTTTTGCTGTTGGAACGGTTCATGAAGGATTGGTTACACGCAAAGATGATAAGGGCGCATTGGTTCAGTTGCCTTATGGACTGGAAGGATTTGCACCTAACCGTCACCTTAATAAAGAAGACGGCAAACAGGTACAGGCAGATGAAACTGCACAGTTTGTGGTTATTGAATTTGATCGCAATGAAAAGAGAATTGTTTTATCTCATACCCGTATCTGGGAGCAGGTAAAAGCAGACGAGAAACAAGCAGAGAGAAAAGAGGCAAGGGTAGAAGCGGATCAAACCAAGAAAGCAGTAAAGAACATACAAAGCAAAGTAGAGAAAACTACTTTGGGTGATTTAGGTGTACTGGCAGAACTGAAGAAGAAAATGGAAAGTGGTGATAGCAGTGATGCAGCAGCAACTCCTGAAGAAGCGAAGTAATCACGCTAATTTGCGCAGATATTGATATTGCGCTGATAATTTAATCTAAGCGTCCTGTGCCAACAGGGCGTTTTTTTTATGGATGACTCCCTCCCCCCAGGCCCCTCTATGCCGAAGGCGGAGAGGGGTGACCCTCCGTAAAATATATCCAAATTAAAATCTTCTTTTTTTAAAGGTTTATTTTCGCTGACCTGGACTAATACAATGGCAAATGCTTAATAATTAGTCGTCTCTCAAAAGGTAGGATTGGCGCAGCTGAAGTCACAGTAGTACAGAAGCCTAATCAGGGAACTATGTCGAAATCGGGCTGTTTTCGATTTCGACTGGCTTTTTTGCGGTACTTTTTTTCCATAAAAAAGTACCAAAAGGTAAATTAGAAAAGATGATTTTGCAAGATTTCGTAACTATAGTATAAAAGCCAGTATTTTTTTGAGTACAATATGGAAGAATAAAAACTGCCAGCAAGGATTTCAGACTTTTTGAGGGTTAACTAATTAATGAATATTGTTTTTTATGAACCCACTGCCAGTAAATAATATGCAAACATGCGGAGAGACACCCCCTCGCCAATTTATTGGAGAGGGGCCGGGGTTGAGGAAGTGAGGGTTTACAATGCAGCCATCAGCAAATCATTAAAATTAAGCAACGAAGTTAGTTTTAAATCCGCGGCAGCCCATTTGGCTTCCTGCTGGTGGTTACGGGCAGGTACCACCACACATTTCATGCGTGCAGCTTTGGCTGCAATCATACCATTAAAAGAATCTTCAAAACAAATACAATTGGCAGGAGAAGATCGCAGCAGGTCTGCACAGTTTAAAAAAACCTGCGGGTGCGGTTTTCCGTTTGCCAGGTATTCGGCAGAAGCTTTAGCAGTAACCAAACTATCTATTTGTAATTTCTCTGTAACCAGGTTAATCAGTTCAAGCGGGGAAGAGGAAGCTACACCGATTTTGAAATTTCTTTGTTTAAAAAAATTAAAGATGTATTGTACACCGGGTAATGGCGCCGCCTTCAAAACAATTTTTTCAATAGCAGTTTTTACAATACTTTTTTCAGCTTCAGCGGCATGATCCATATGTATATTGAAGTGGCCAAACCAATGTTCAATCCATTCGCTGCTGCGAAGGCCCGTGCTGCTGTGGTATTGTTCTTTGCTGAGTGTGATATTAAAACGGTTAAGTGTTTCTTTGCCCGCTTCTTCCCACAATGGTTCAGAATCAATCAGCAGGCCATCCATATCAAAAATTACCGTATTAAGCATAAGAGTGGGGTTAGTGAGTACATAATCATAATGAAGTGGTCAAAAATATTTATTATTTTGTATAAAGCAGGGTTTAAAGGTAATTAGTTGCCATTCAAATTGTCGATCCAGGTTCCGGTCGGAGGGACACTGGGCGGAGAGATCTCCATGGACGGTGTTTCACCGGGCATATTAATTGCAACAATTTGAATTAGACCCAGGTGGTATACAAACCGTGTAACTCTGGTTCAAATGTTTTACATTCGTATAGGTTGTTTTTGCCAAATTTCTACAATATGGCCACATTTTCAGACAGGTTAAAAAATATCAGGATCATCCGTAAACTGGTGTATGTGCTGGTAGGTGCTTTTTCATACCCGGCGCTGGCTATTATAAACCGTTTGAAAATTTCCGGCACTGAAAATTTTAGTCAACTCCCCAAAAAGAATGTATTGTTTGTAAGCAATCACCAGACTTATTTTGCCGATGTTATTACTTTCCTGCATATTTTCTGTGCTGTAAAATGGGGTAAGCAAAACCGGCTGGGTATACCTTATTATCTTTTGAATCCTTTTACGCGGGTATACTTTGTATCTGCAGAAGAAACAATGAAGAAAAGCCTGCTTACAAAATTATTTGCACTGGCGGGGGCATTAACTGTAAAAAGGGCGTGGCTGGCAAAAAATGAATCAGAAAAACGCAAAGGTCTTAACCCCGGCGATACCCGGCAAATAGCCCGCGCACTGGAGAATAACTGGGTGATTACTTTTCCACAAGGGACTACCAAGCCTTTTGCACCGGGCCGTAAAGGAACAGCTTTAATTATCAAACAAACAAAGCCAATAGTAATACCAGTTGTTATCAGCGGTTTCTGGCGGGCATTCGATAAAAAGGGACTACGCCTGAAAAAGAAGGGTACTTTATTATCTGTTACATTTAAGGAACCATTGAATATTGATTATGAAGCTTCCACCGATATCATACTGGCACAGTTGATGAATGCTATTGAACAAAGTAAGGAATACATGATGAAAGGTGCTCATCACTGGAAGAAAGAACCAGTGCAAAGCACATAGTCCGGAACAGCCGGGTCATGCATACTACAAACAATCCGCACTAAGAAAAGAGGGCTTTCAGTTCCACTGCATCATCCGGTTTCATTTTACCTCCAAGAATTAACCGCAGTTGTCTTCTTCTTAAAGCGCCCTCAAACAGTTTTTTTTCTTCCTCTGTTCCGGGTATTAGTTGTGGAATAGATATGGGCTTGCGGTCAGCATTCATCGCCACAAAAGTATAATAGGCTTCATTGCTTTTGTATTTGTTTTGTTGTATCAGGTCTTCGCCCCAAACCTTCATGTGTACTTCCATTGATGTATTGAAGGCCCTGGTTACTTTGGCTTCTATGTGTACTACATTGCCCAGCTTGATAGGATTTTCAAAAGAAATATTGTCAACAGAAGCAGTTACTACCGGCATTCCGCAATGTTTCATGGCAGCAAGTGCCGATGCAATGTCCATCCAGTACATCAACCGGCCGCCCATTAAATTACCAAAAGTATTGGTGTCATTTGGCAATACGAGCTCAGTCATTATTACAAGTGAATCTTTTGGAGATTTGGTAACAGTCATGCGTAGATTGTATTTAAGCAAAGATAGTTGCTGAGCTTTATGAAAAGGAATATTGTGCAGTGGACTGCAGCCGGTTTAAATACGCACGTTCTCCAATTCCTTCAAAAATTTATCATCTGCATCTGCACCGATTCCCGGCTTGCCAGGTACCTCAACATAATATCCATTGTACTTTACACCACCGGTTACAGGATCAAGCTTATGCCCGAGCATACAGGTGTCCATATCATTAAATATAACATTGTCGTGCGCCAGTGCAAAATGTGCAAACGCCGATAAAGCAATACGGCTCTCCAGCATGCCACCCATCATGCAGGGGATTTTATTTTGCTCACACACAGCATTAATCTTTATTGCCTCCAGTATACCGCCGCTTTTGGAGAATTTAATATTTACATAATCGCATGCACCGGCAGCAATCAGTCTTTCTGCATCGTGGTGATCAAATACGCTTTCATCGGCCATAATTTTTACGGGAGAAAGTTTTTTTAATTCAGGTAGCTTGTGGTCATTCCAATAGCGCATGGGCTGTTCACAAAATTCTATATTGTATTGATCAAGATTTTGCAATGCATAAACCGCACCATCATAAGTCCAGCCCTGGTTGGCATCAGTACGTAACAATAATTCATCACCTACAGCGGCGCGTATTGTTTTTATTCTTTCAACGTCTTCTACCGGGTCCTTGCCCAATTTTATTTTTATAATACGGAATCCCTGTTTTTTAAATGCAGCCGCCTGCTCAGCCATTAAAGCCGGGGTATCAATACCAACTGTTATATCCGTTTCTAATTTTTTTGAATTGCTGCCACCGAGGAATTGATACAACGGTTGACTGGCAGCTTTGGCCGCCAGATCATACAGCGCCATATCAAAAGCACTTTTAATGGTGCTGTTAAAGGCCGTAGCGGCATGAAGCTCCTCCATTCGTTTTTCAATTTGCCCGGCATTTTTTCCTTTCCAGATGGCGGCAAAATCTTTTGCCATTTCATAACAGGTGGCCTGTGTTTCTCCCACAATCATTGGAAATGCGGAACATTCGCCCACACCATAGAAACCTGCTCCGGTATGCACACGAATAAAAATATTTTGTGCATAATGCATGGTACCCGTTGCAATGGTAAACGGGTGCATGGGTATACTGAATTTATAAATATCGGTTTGGGTAATGATCATGAAACAAATTGAATTTAAAACATTTTACCATTAATGTAAAGAGACAAAAATTTCAGCCTGTATTTTCCATTCATTATTAATTTTCCGCCACATAGCAGCATAATTACCGCCTTTACTATAAGATTTGACCGCCATCCATTTCCCTTTTTCCCATGCAAGCGAATCATTTTTGCTGATGATGATTTCGGAAGGACTACGGGTATATGACACTTCAGGATTTGTTTTAAAAAGCTCTTTCCAGGTATTCATGACAGCATCTTTTCCAACCAAATAAGTAGCATTTCCCCGCACCTGTATAAAATCCGGCATCCAGTATTTCGCTATTCCTTCTATATCGTGCTTAGCAATGGCGGCATTGGAAGCAGCTCTCTGAGTTTTGATGATGGCGATCTGGTCCGCTGTTTTTTGTCCGCACGCGAAATAGATGAAGTGAACAAGAAGTAAGCTGCAAATAATATATTTCATATTTATTTTCTTGTCAAAACAATGTGGTTTATGCCCGAAGATAAAGATTTTCTTTTTTTGTTTGGTTATAAGTGCAAGACTTTGTGAAAAGCGGCCTGCTGTTTAAACGCGCATCATCTTCTTTTTACGTAGTGTATCCAGGGTTAACGCTATACCATCCGTGATATTTTTATAAGCTACCAGATCGCATAAAAATATTTTGTGATCTCCACCTTCCATTGTGGCAATTACTTTCATTTCCATTATTGCCAGGCGATTTTTTAATGTCTTATAACCTTTCCATTCTGCCAGCTCATTTCTTTTTTCCAGCCTTGCTATTTTATCAATTGTTTTTCCACTTTTCCTGCCCAATAAATCAACAAGACGGTGTTGCGAAGAAGAAAGCAGTTGCAAGCTCCCGTATATCACTTTCTTTATCTGTTGTTTCAATATAAGTAACCGGGTAATTTTTTTTTAGCAGGTATGATTCATATATTTTCATAGAAGCACGGTGCAGCACCAGTTTCTTTTTGTTAAAATTGTATTGGCGGAAGAAAAGTGTTTCTTCCACCAGGTATGTCATCCTGGATGGTTGAACAGCGGGATGCTCTTTAAAAAGCTGGTGTGGAAAGATGATGGCGGCTTCCTTCATATGCAAATATTAAAACAAAACAGGTACCGTTTAGTTGATGGGTAAATTTAAAAATGGAACGGTTGCCTGGCCTGTTCATATTATAAATAATCCATTGTTATAATTGGAGCCTTTACTTTAATTTTGGCGCTTACTATTGTTCCGTTTTATGAATACTGTTCCGGTAATTTCTTTTGACGATACAGAAAAAGCTTTTGCCTATAAAAGTGATAAGGATTTGAAGAAGGCACGCTTTCTTTTTTTAAGTATGGGTTATGAGAGCCTGGTAAAAATTGGCACCAGCATAACTCCCTGGTTTATCAGGATGGGGATACCTGTTAAAGGCCTTATTCGCAGAACAATTTTTAAGCAATTTGTTGGTGGAGAATCTTTGGAAGAAACCAGTGTAGTTGCCAGGCAACTCGGCAAATACGGGGTAGATGTAATTTTAGATTATGGGGTGGAGGGTGGCGATTATGGGGAAGAAGGCCTGGATCATGCATGTAATGAGTTTATCCGGGTTATTGAGTACGCCGCTACCCAGCCCAATATACCTTTTATGAGCATTAAGGTAACAGGTATTGCACGTTTTGGTCTTCTGGAGAAACTGGATAAAAGTGTTGAGGAAAATGCAGGAAGCCTTATGAAACGTTACGTGAAAGCACTGGAAACGCTTTCGGCCGGTGAAGAAAAGGAATGGCAGCGTGTACATGAAAGAATGAAAAGAATTTGTAAAACCGCTGCGGAAAAAAAAGTAGGTGTACTGGTTGATGCGGAAGAAACATGGATACAGGATCCTGTAGATGTGCTGACTATTTTAATGATGGTACAATTTAATACTGCAACAGCAGTAGTGTATAATACCATTCAACTTTACCGGCACGACAGGTTACGTTTTCTGAAAGACTCTTATGATGCTGCTTTTACGAAAAATTTTATTCTTGGGGCCAAACTGGTACGTGGTGCATATATGGAAAAAGAACGGCGCCGCGCAATAGAAATGAATTATCCATCACCCATACAAGATAGCAAAGATGCTTCAGACAATGATTATAACACAGCTTTAGCATTTTGCGTGCAGCATATTGATCGTATTGCATTCATTGTTGCCTCACACAATGAAAACAGCAGCCTGTATACCACCCAGCTTTTGCAGCAAAAAGGATTGCCGCTCAATCATCCCCATGTACATTTCAGCCAGCTGTATGGTATGAGTGATAATATCACCTTCAACCTTGCCGGTGCCGGTTGCAAGGTGAGTAAATACCTGCCGTTTGGGCCCATTAAAGATGTGATACCTTATTTAATGCGCAGGGCACAGGAAAACAGCTCTGTGAGCGGGCAAACCGGAAGAGAACTGGGACTTATTAAAAAGGAAATGCAGAGAAGAAAGGTATAGTGCAGAGCAACGTTTGTGATAACCTGTTACCCGTAGCATTTATTCAAAATCTTCTAAAAAAACAAGGGATCTATTTTTGAAATAGATCCCTTTGTTATGGATGTATGTTGAGTTGTTATATCATACCTGTACTATAACGCTCTTTTAAATCAATAAAATTATTTTCTGTGGTTATTAAAGAGGGTATAAAAAATACTAATTTGGATAACACCGTTCTTCCAGTCTGGCGTTGCTGGATCAGAGATACTAAGGTCACCTAATTTTGAAATGCCTGCAGTATATCTCGCGCCAATGCCCAATCCTATGGAACTGTGATAGCCTACACCTCCTGCAATAGAAAAGTCAGTGCTTTTGGCAAAATCTTCACTGCTGCCGGAATGTTTTTCATGCACTTTAAAGCCAATCTGCGGACCAGCTTCCAAATAAAAGCCACCGTTTGAACGATATTTGAACATTACGGGCACATTGATGTAAGTAAGTTTATAATCATTGTTACCTGCACCGGTACCTGTTTTCTCTAGTTTAGCACCTTGTGTAGACAGTAGCACTTCAGGCTGAATAGCGAAATTATTTCCTACAAATAAACTTACAAATCCGCCGGCATGAAAACCGACTAATGTTTTAGCTTTTAAATCAGCTTCATTACTTGCACCTGTAAAGTTGCTGATATTGGCGCCAGCTTTAACACCCAGTTCAAAATGTTGCGCAAAGGTGGTAGTGCCTGCCAGAAGCAAAATGAACACGATACTTTTTCTCATAAAATAAAAATTAAGTGGTTTACAATTTTTAATTACCCTGCTAGGTTGTTGTATTGCGTTATAATTTATTACTTCTTACCGCACGGTATTTTTACAACAACTATACCCTCAACAAAACCAGTGCCGTATATTTTTGAAGTGATACAAACGCCTGTTCATTTTTTTCCAGAAAAAATAAGCGCAGCCCGCGCAACGGAGCGCTTTCTATAGTGGTCAATAAGGAAAATCAAGTGATATGCGTTTATTTTTTGTTCTTGCCGCATTTTTTTTAATAACAGGCGCCTGCAATAAATCATCGGTTAATAATTTCAAATCTTATCATGATACGCTGCAGGGCAAATGGAGATACGTTGAATATTATCAAAGTATTGGCGGACCGGGTAGCTGGTATCCTGCTAATTCCGTAAACCAGTGGCTGGAGCTTAAAGTAAACGGCACCCTCAGCAGCAATATGGATCCATTTAAAGATGCTGACAGCTACCTTTTACCAGATTCAAATACAATTAAATTTATTATACCTTCAAAACCGGATGGATTTTTACTTTTTCAATATAATATAGACACGATACAGACCGCATTAATCCTAAGTCCATTAAATCCTGTGTGTATAGAAGGATGCTCAATAAAATTTAAGAGATAGGCCAATAGTAGAATGATAGAGATGTGGAAATATCGCTACAAATGACCTGTAAATTTACCAATCCACAGTTTCCCCACAACTGCTAACTCCGCCTGCCAAATTGCAAATTCCATGGTATCTTGCATCTCATGCAGCAATACCAGGATTTACTTAAGCATATTTTAGAAAATGGCGTCTCTAAAACAGATCGTACCGGCACAGGTACTACCAGTTTGTTCGGCCACCAGATGCGTTTTGATTTAAGCAAAGGTTTTCCGATGGTCACAACAAAAAAACTGCATGTTAAAAGCATTATTTACGAACTGTTATGGTTCCTGAAAGGCGATACAAATATTGCCTGGTTAAAAGAGCATGGAGTGAAGATCTGGGATGAATGGGCTAATGAAAATGGCGACCTGGGACCTGTTTATGGAAAGCAATGGCGAAGTTGGGAAGGCGCAGATGGAAAAACGTATGACCAGGTTGCAGACGTAATAAAGCAAATTAAAAATAATCCGGATAGCAGGCGCATGATTGTTAGTGCGTGGAATGTGGCCGATTTGCCGCACATGGCTTTGATGCCCTGTCATACCATGTTCCAGTTTTATGTAGCCAACGGCAAATTATCCTGCCAGCTATACCAGCGCAGTGCAGATGTATTTCTTGGCGTGCCGTTTAATATTGCATCCTATGCATTGCTTACCTTAATGATAGCACAGGTATGCGGACTGGAGCCGGGCGATTTTATCCATAGTTTCGGTGATGTGCATATTTACAATAACCATTTAGAGCAGGTGCAATTACAGTTAAGCAGATCCCCATTTCCATTACCTGTAATGAAACTAAATCCTGAAATGAAAGATATCTTTGGTTTTCAGTTTGAAGATTTTACACTGGAGAATTATCAGCACCATCCTGCCATTAAAGCACCTGTGGCAGTATAGGAATTATTTATTCATTGTTCATTTTATAACAATTATGATATTAACCCTGGTAGCAGCGGCATCAGAAAATAATGTTATCGGCTTACAAAACAAGCTTGTATGGAACCTGCCCAATGATACCCGCTTTTTTAAAAATACTACCTGGGGCATGCCTGTTATCATGGGCAGAAAAACATTTGAGTCGCTGGAAAATAAACCGCTCAACGGCAGGTTTAATATCGTTATAACCAATCACCCTGAATCTTTACACCCGAAGGGTCCAATAAAAAAAGCAGGCAGTTTAAAAGAAGCAATACAGATTGCCGGCACAACAGATGCAAAAGAAGCTTTTATAGTAGGGGGTGGTAAGGTATACGCTGAAGTGTTGCCGATAGCGGACAAAATTGTGCTGACGCGTGTACACACTAACGTTGAAGGAGATGCTTTTTTCCCGGCATTCACTGAAAAGGAATGGCGTCTTTTTTCAAATATTGATTTTGCGGCAGATGAAAAACACCAGTATGCATACAGCTTCCAGGTGTGGGAAAGGAAGACAAATGCGAAAATTTGATAAGTGTGATGAATGTCATACTGGCATCAGACCGGTCTGATGTCTCCGTCTGACCGCTACAGAAAAGTTTTTTAATTACTAATTTTTAACTTCCCTTGTATTCTGCACCCCGTCTTGCTGCTAAATTTATTCGTTATTATATAACGGCGTCCAATGGAAAAGGACATGGCGTTCATTCTCCTTTTGTATTTGATTTTATTGCCAATGTATTGAATGATAAAAGAAAATTTCCAGCGTATAATAAAATTGAGAATTCCCGCAAACGTTTATTGGCCGACAACAGGCTGTTGGAAATAGAAGATTTTGGCGCAGGGTCGGGTAAAAATAATAAAAAACAAAGAAGCGTAGCTGGAATTGCTAAAAATGCAGCTAAACCAAAAAAACTGGGTCAACTATTATTCCGCATTGCCCACTATTATCAACCAGTGTCAATGATTGAACTGGGCACTTCATTGGGTTTGTCTGCCGCTTATTTAGCTATGGGTAACCTGGCAGCTAAATTAATTACGTGTGAGGGAGCTCGTGCTGTTTCAACTATAGCAAAAGAAAATTTTTCTCTTTTAGATATTCGAAATGTTGAAATCATAGAAGGAAATTTCGATGAAACCCTTTCGGTCATTTTACAAAGATTTAAAGGTATTGACCTGGCTTTTATAGATGGCAATCATCGTGCAGCGCCAACCCTGCGATATTTTGAACAGTTGCTGCAAAAGATCAATAAACCAGGTATTTTAATTTTTGATGATATTCACTGGAGCAAAGAAATGGAAGATGCCTGGCAGGAAATTAAAAATCACCCGGACGTAATGTTAACCATTGATCTGTTCTTTACCGGCCTGGTCTTTTTCCGGCAGGATTTTAAAGTTAAGCAACACTTTGTAATACGATTTTAACCGGGATTAACACTGGCAACTAGGGATCATAAGAAAAACTTATTATCTTACCGGCCCAACAATATACTATGATAATTGGAGTTTTGCAGGAACCGGCATTTGAAACACGTGTATCATTATTACCTGAAGCGGTAGCCGCACTTACAAAAAAAGGAATATCTGTATTGATACAAACCGACGCCGGTATAAAAGCATCCGCTTCAGATGAAGATTACACAAAAGCGGGCGCACAAGTAAAACCTGCTACAGAAATCGTTGCAGATTCCGATATCGTTTGCAGCATTCAGGCGCCAGATTCCAAATTACTTCCCGAAAAATCGGGACCCAGTTCCCGGATACTACTGGGCGTTTACCAGCCGCTTTTTAATTTTCAGCAAATGAAAGCCTGGGCAACTGCTGGCATTACCAGTTTTAGCCTTGATATGTTGCCAAGAACCACGCGTGCGCAAAGCATGGATGTATTGAGTAGCCAGGCCAATATAGCAGGCTACAAAGCTGTATTATATGCAGCTAATATCTTTCCAAAATATTTTCCCATGTTTATGACAGCGGCAGGCAGCATCCCTCCTGCTAAAGTTTTGATATTGGGCGCGGGTGTAGCAGGATTGCAGGCCATTGCAACTGCACGCAGGCTGGGTGCAGTGGTAGAAGTATTTGATACCCGCCCGGCAGTAAAAGAAGAAGTGATGAGCCTTGGCGCAAAGTTCGTAGAAGTGGAGGGTGCAGCGGATTCAAGCAAAGCGGGTGGCTATGCGGTGGAGCAAACAGTAGATTTTATGCAGCGCCAAAAAGCCAGGATTGCTGAAAGTGTTGCCAAAGCCGATATCATCATCACCACTGCACAAATACCCGGTAAAAAAGCACCTATACTAATCACTACT
>JBDSOC010000309.1:0-13792 GCA_039915085.1 Chitinophagaceae bacterium | reverse complement strand
CAGCTGGATTACACATTTATTATTATTGACAACCTGTTTCAAAAATACAGGATCATCGCTTACCGCAGTAAATGGATGCGGCGCATAAAACTCATTGTACATTTTTTTTAGTTCATCAATATTTTTATCGCATCTGACAGTAGAACTGACAAAAATACCTCTCGTAAAATCACCTCTCCATGGAACAAAATTTACATCAATGTTTCCATTTGGTTGTAATTGCAGTAAAGACTGTTCAATTTCACCCAGGTGCTGGTGCGTAAGTGTTTTATACGCCTGTATATTATTGGCACGCCAGCTAAAATGAGATGTATTGCTTAATGACTGACCTGCACCGGTAGACCCCGTAATGCCGGTTGTATACACGTCGTCTAACAAACCTGCTTTGGCCAATGGCAATAAGCCCAATTGAATAGCTGTTGCAAAACAACCAGGGTTTGCTATATTACCGGCAGATTGTATTTGTTGCTTATTTAATTCAGGTAACCCATACACAAAATTCCGGCCTTTGAACTGCGCATTGGCTGCCATACGGAAATCCTGCGACAAATCTATTACCTTAACTTTTTCTAAAATTACATTGGCTTCTAAAAACTTTTTTGCATCTCCATGTCCAACACATAAAAACAATACATCAATATCATTGTGCAGATCGGCAGAGAATTTCAAACCGGTTTCTCCAATCAAATCCTGGTGAATCTTTGAAACATTATTTCCTGCATTGCTTTTACTGTTAATAAAAACAATTTCTGCATGCGGATGATTAATCAGCAGGCGGATCAGTTCACCACCGGTATAACCAGCACCGCCTATGATTCCTATTTTAATATTTCTGGCACCCCCAGCCCCTAAAGGGGGGTTGCTAAGATCTGATTCATGTGAAGACTTATTCATTTCGTATCCTTAAAAATAATAGAGAATTACAAAGTCCTGATTTTGCTCCCCTTCAGGGGGTCAGGAATTTATCATTTGGGGATTTAGCCTGGGGGTTCACCTTGTGATAAATCATCGTTTGGTTACCAAATATTTTACTAAAACCCCTTACATCATCACCACTCCAGCCATTGTTCATTTCACCATATTTTCCAAACCTGCTGCTCATTAAATCATATTCAGATTCAATGCCTGTAACCACGAAGCGATAGGGTTGCAACTGCACAAATACTGTTCCGGTTACATTTTGCTGGCTGTTAATAAAAAATGCTTCAATATCACGCATTACAGGATCAAGAATTTGTCCCTCATGCATCCAGTTGCCATAAAATTGCGCCAGCTGATCTTTCCATTGCAATTGCCATTTGGTAAGCACGTGTTTTTCCAGCGCGTGATGGGCCTTTAATATAATCATAGGTGCTGCGGCTTCAAAACCCACACGTCCCTTTATGCCTATAATGGTATCTCCCACATGTATATCTCTGCCGATGCCATAAGGGCCTGCAATACTTTGCACTTTCTGTATAGCTGCTGCGGGATGAGAAAACTTTTCTCCATTCACCGTAAACAACTCACCTTTTATAAATCCCAGTTCCAGATTTTTACCTTCTGTTGCCGTTACCTGTGTGGGCCATGCTTCCTCAGGTAACATACCATTGCTGTTCAATGTTTCTTTACCACCTACACTCGTACCCCATAAACCCTTATTGATAGAATACACTGCTTTATCAAAATTCATTTCCACCCCTTTTGCTTTCAGGTAAGTGATTTCTGCTTCGCGGCTTAATTTAAGATCACGTATTGGTGTTATGATTTCCACACCGGGAATCATAATATTAAAAATCATATCAAAACGAACCTGGTCGTTGCCGGCACCGGTACTGCCATGCGCCACCGCATCTGCATTCAGCTTTTTTACATGTTCTGCAATATGCAATGCCTGGCTTAATCTTTCTGCGCTTACACTTAAGGGATAGGTATTATTTTTTAAACAGTTACCAAAAATCAGGTATTTTATAATACTGTTATAATAGCTGTCTACTGCATCTACCGCAGTATGGGTCTTTACACCCAGTTTATAAGCATGGGCTTCTATTTTCTTTAATTCATCTTCATTAAAGCCCCCTGTATTTACAACAACAGAATGTACTTCGTATCCTTTGTCATCGTTCAGGTACTTTACACAATAAGTGGTATCTAAACCACCGCTGAAGCCCAATACAACTTTTTTTGCTTTACCTCCGTTCCCTGCCGCGGCATTCTCTGTAGGAACAAATTGCAGCTTGTTGTTTATATTCAGGTCCATATACAATTGTCTTTGAATGATTAAAAATAGTATGGATGCAGGCGCCTTATTTCCCTTTTGGGGGGACAAGGGATTTAGAGATTGAAAAAATACTGCAATATGGATGTTGATTTATCTTTTGTTTTACCATTGGCCTGGTAACCGGTAAAATCCTTTTTTGTAAACCATTGCAGCAATTTACTCTGCTTTATTTTCATAAAGCGCTCATATAATTTAGAGTGTGCAGAAAAGTCTTCGGCGGTCTCCCGGGGCTCGTAATGATCTTTTGGATCGTACAGCATAGCCGTACACATACAGTTCTTTCTTTCTTTGCTCATCAGTATATCATAATTGACACAGCTTTTACAGCCTGCCCAGAAAGCCTCGTCCTGTGTAAGTTCGGAGTAAGTAACAGGTTCATAGCCCAGCTCAGAATTAATTTTCATTACTGCAAGACCCGTGGTGAGACCAAATAATTTGGCCTCGGGATATTTCTCCCTGCTTAAATCAAAAATTCTTTTCTTAATTCCTTTTGCAACACCGCTTTTCCTGTAATCCGGGGCAACAATTAAACCGCTGTTGGCCACATATTCGCCATGGCCCCAGGTTTCTATATAGCAAAAACCTACCCAGGTGCCGTCTTTTGTAACAGCTATTACCGCCTTACCCTCTTCAATTTTCTGCATCAAATATTCAGGGCTGCGCTTGGCAATACCAGTACCCCGCGCTTTGGCGCTGCTTTCCATCTCTGAAGTAATGGTATTTGCATATATTTTGTCTGCAAGGGTAGCTACCCTTATAATGACCTGCTGATTATCCACTGTATATAGTATTAGATATCTGGATGACCAATCCATGTAAATAGTAAAAAAATCCGGGGGATATTTTCACTGATAGGGGCCTGGTTAACGGCTCGTCCTATCAGCAACCACGTCGCGGTCGGGGAAGAAAGAAACAACTTAAGGCATTGAAGGCCCTGCTGTTTTCTATTGCGGTATGTGGTGCTTTGTTTGTCAACTTTAGTTCAGAATTTAATGAGTTCAATTATTAGAAACGCAAAAGTATAAATTTTGTATATAAATACGCTAAAAAATTATTAATACTTTGTTATCCTTTACTAACGTATGTTCCTGTGTAGCCGTCAGTTGAGTGATTTTATGACATGCTTTATGCAAGAATATATAGTAATACTATAAAATATTGTTTCTGTAAAGGGTTGCTGGCGTACGCGCGTCAATACATAAATCGTTTTTTACCGCTTATCTTTAACCAGATAAAAATTGCAGGAAAAGCCCGTTAAACGGGAGTTTTTGTCTTTTTCAACAACCTTTTATTTGCGGTATTTTGCTATTCCCGGTTCAGTTGCAAAACCCTATCTTTGCCCCTCTTAAAAATTTTGTAAATAAAACTAGAACTCCAATGAAGATTTTGGTTGCCATGTTTGCCGGCATTTTGATACTTATTTCAGCCTACCAGTTGTCTTTTACCTGGTTTGTGAACAAGCACGAAAGCGCCATGGCAGAGAAAGCAAAACTGTGGACGAAAAACCATTACGCAAACGCCGCCGCCAAATACTCCGGCGACCAGGAAAAGCAAGCCCTCTACCAGGATACCATTGACCGGGCTCAGAGCAGGCGACTTGCTCATTTATTAGACAGTACCCGCGAATCAAAAATTACGTGGTGGGGACAAACTTACCAGAAAGCAAAAGAGAGCGAGTTATTACTTGGCCTTGACCTGCAGGGAGGTATTAACGTTGCGATGAACATTGAGTTATCTGGTTTAATAAAAGGGTTATGCAACAATCCTAATGATGCCGGTCTCAAAAAAGCGATTGACGATGCCAACAGGAAAAGAACAAGCAGCGATGCTAATTTTATTGATTTGTTTGCAGAATCATTCAAAGCTGTAAATCCCGGTCAGTCACTGGCACCTTTATTCAGTAATAACACCCGTAATAAACTGAAGATAGATGCATCTGACAATGCCGTTATTTCTTATTTACACGACCAGGCTGATGCTGCCATGCAACAAACCAAAAACGTTCTTACAAAACGTATTGACCAGTTTGGTGTATCGCAACCCAATATTAGTCTTGATAAGAATAAAGGCGTAATTACAATAGAACTCGCAGGCGCCAATGATCCGGAAAGGGTTAGAAAATACCTGCAAAGCACTGCCAATCTCCAGTTTTTTGAAGTATATAATATCAGTGAGTTAAGCCAGAGCCTGGAAGCGGCCGACAAAACATTAACCACAATACTAAGCGGTACAAAAGCAGCAGATACTGCTACTAAAACCGAAACAGCAGGCAACGAAAAAAAGGATAGTTCAATTGATGTTCTCCTTAGAAAAGATACCGGTAAAAAAGCGGCAACCATTGCTGATGCAAAAATACAATACCCGCTGATTAAATATTTTAACGCAGGTTTTGTAAGAGGCAAAGACGGTCAACCCGCAAAAGACAATAATGGCAATGTAATTTATACAGGCACATTGGGATATGTTCCTTTAAAAGACACAGCGCTTTTAAACAGTTATTTAACTAATCCGGCTGTTTCAAACAGTTTTCCTGCAAATGTGAGGTTTTTATATGGCGTACAGGAAAAAGATGAAAATGGCAAACTGGCTGATTACGTAATGCTCTATGGTATTAAAACAATACCTGGTTCAGATAAAGCCAGGCTGGAAGGGGAACATGTAACAGATGCAAGACAGGATTACGACCAGTTTGGAAAAGTAGAAGTTAGCATGAGCATGGATAAAACCGGCGCTGCCATTTGGGAACAGATGACTGGTGATGCTTTCAAAAAGAAGAGCCAGATAGCCATTGTACTGGATGAACTGGTATATTCTGCACCCGGGGTTACTAATGGCGCTATCGCTGGAGGCAACTCACAGATAAGTGGAAATTTTACCGTAGAACAGGGACAGGATTTGGCCAATATATTAAAGAGCGGTAAACTGGAGGCGCCTGCAAGAATAATGCAGGAGCAGGTAGTAGGACCAACCCTTGGTGCAGAGGCTGTACATGGTGGAACCCTTGCATTTGCCATTTCATTTGTAGTAATATTCGTGTTGATGCTGGTTTATTACAACACAGCAGGCTGGGTGGCCAATATTGCCTTAATACTAAATTTACTCTTTACCGTTGGTGTTTTAAGTGCCCTAAATGCTACATTGACGGCACCGGGTATAGCAGGTCTTGTTTTAACTATTGGGATGGCTGTAGATACCAACGTTATTATTTTCGAACGTATTAAAGAAGAGCTTACAAAAGGAAAAAATTACCAGCAGGCCGTCAAAGACGGGTACAGGCGTTCTTTACCACCCGTACTGGATGCCCACGTTACCACACTTTTAACTGCATTGATATTATTATACTTTGGTTTGGGTCCGGTGAAAGGTTTTGCCGTTACACAAATCCTTGGTATCCTGTTATCATTGTTCTGCGGTATTCTTGTTAGCCGCCTGATAACAGATTTCTGGACAAACAAAAATCGCCACTTCAATTACTTTACTAACGTAAGCCGCCGTGTATTTAAACATGCCGCTTATAAGTTTATTGAATATAGAAAAGTAGCATATGTCATTTCTGTTGTTGTATTAATACTGGGTATATCTTCCTTCTTTGTTAAGTTCAGGGAAGGTGTAGAATTCAGGGGCGGCCGCAGCTATGTTGTAAACTTTCACAAACCAGTTAATGAAGAAGCCGTAAGAAAAGATTTGGGTAAAATCTTTGATGGTGAAGAACCAGTTACAAAAACATACGGAAGCAACAGTAAGCTTGACATTACCACTGATTACAAAATAGCCCAGCAGGGTCTTGCTGTAGACAGTATGGTAAAAAACAAATTGTTTGAAGGCCTGAAAAGTTATTTGCCGCCTACCGCAACTTTAGAAGAATTTACCGGTACCACTAAATATGTAGAAGGCTCTAAAAAAGTTGACCCTACTATATCAGATGATTTAAAGAAAGGTGCTTTTAAAGCGATGTTCTGGTCGCTGCTGATTATTACGCTTTATATTTTCATCCGCTTCCGCGACTGGCGTTTTTCACTGGGAACTATCATTGCTTTAATGCACGATGTACTTGTAATACTTGCAGTGTTTGCTTTCTTTAAAAACATAGTTCCATTTCCATTGGAAATAGATCAGCATTTTATTGCGGCTATCTTAACGGTAATTGGTTTCTCCATGAATGACACGGTGATTGTGTTTGACAGGGTGCGCGAAAACAGCCGCCTCATGAAAGGCGCATCTACCGCTGAAATAATAAATAAATCTATCAATGATACGCTGAGCCGTACCATTATGACATCATTAACCGTTTTCCTTACCATCCTTATTTTGTTCCTGGTGGGCGGAGAAGTAACCAAGGGCTTTGCCTTTGCTATGTTAATTGGTGTTGTTACGGGTACCTATTCCTCTATCTTTGTTGCTGCTCCTATACTGGTAGACTTTGCAAAAGGCAAACCATTGGGTGAGGCAGATTTACTGGCACACCATGATAAGAAAAAAGTTATTGTAACACCGACAACAACAGTAACCACAAAAGCGAAAGCATAATAAACGCATTCAAATAATAGTAAAGACCCGCTGACCCTGGCTCAGCGGGTCTTTTTATTTCAATCATCTCCGTGTTCTATTACTGTTTCATACGGCGCTGGCCTAGCGCGGAGACAACCCGGTGAAAAGACTTGTATCTGAATAACGCCGTTTATAAAAAGATTACGGCTTGAATCATTTGCGCAGGAATAAAAAAGAAACAGGCAAACCTCCGGGGTGCTTTGCCTGTAAAAAATATTATAAATAGAAGAACTTCATCGTTGAACAACTATTCTTGTAAATTGTGTTTGAAGTGTTCCCATATCAACAATTTCTGCTGTATAGATGCCATTGCTAACAGCCGGTGGTAACACAATCTGTGCATTGTAAACACCTGTTAGCCGGCTTTCTATTACCTTTTTACCTTCAGCGGAATAAACATTTATGCGCCAGTCAGCTTTATAAGGAAAATTAAACTGCAGGCTGCCTCCTGTATAGCGTGTAGGAAAAACACGCACGCCAGGTTGCCGTTCCGGATCTATTATGCAGATATTTGAATATTTAATTTCGCCTGAAATATTTTTCTCTTCTATACGAAAATAAAGCCTTGCAGATGCATCATGCAGGTATGTATAAGCATAAGTGCCTGTATTATTCTCCGTAACAACAGCAACACTTTTAAAATTCTTTCCATCGGTACTCACCTGCACATTGTATAACCTGTTATTTTCAATGGTCATCTGCCGCCAGTTCAATAATGCTTTTCCTTTTGATTGTGGTATGGCGGTAAAGTACAATAAATCTGCACTTAAAACCGAAGACAGGCAATACAGATAGCTGATACTGAAATGTACTGTATCAAATATTTCAACAGAAGAAAAATTGAATCCAGGGGCCGGTAATTTAGTTACAGCGGAAGTATTGGTTTGATAATCGAAATCTACTGTGCCGATGCCCTGAAAATTGTTAAGATGGGGATCGATCGTTGTTATGGAATCATCTACGGTATAGCCGAGGTATGCGGGCCCATAGCTAAGTTCCTGCCCAGGCACTAATACAAATGGAGCAAAAGGCGTTTGTTTAAATCCGTTAATAGACAATGGGTCAATAGCCGAACAGTTAATATCATCTGACCGCGTAATTTTTATATTATAGGTTTGGTTGGACGCACTTCCGTTTTTAATAACATAACTGTATCCCAGGTTGGCTACAGACTTTATATCCGCTGAAAGCAAAGTACCCAGCGGAATATCAAATTTTGGAAACGAGATTACATAGGCTGCCGATCCTGTGCCATATAGCGTTGTATCATACCTCAGCGTAAAAGGCCCCGCTCCTCCTGCGCATTGTGAAAAAAGAGGAAAGGGAACAATAATGCTGAGCAATATGCACAAAAAAGCATGGGTTACGGTTTTCATATATAGGGATTTACAGCTTCGGCTTAAGGATAAAATCCAAAATAAAAATTTCTGCACATTGCAGAGAATTTTTTCTCACTTAATAACCCTTACTAAGTGTAAAAACATATTTATGTAATTGTTATCATTAAAATAAAAAAATAATGTTCAGCATAATTTCGGGGAATTCTAGGATAATCATGCAATTCAATTTTAATGCAAAGAAATTTTTTATATCCCATAATGGGACACGAAAATTGTTTCTTATTATGCACATTGTTTTTTTATTGATGCCTGTGCATTGATAGCAATAAAAAAGTCCTGCTTTGCAGCAGGACTCAACTATTTTTATAACTAATTTTATTTATGCCCTTTGTTTGGCAGGTTTTTTCTTCTTCGCTTGTTTCAATGCTTCATCAATAGCTTTGCTTAATTCCGACAGCGTAGGTTTGCCGGTAAAAAGTTCATCGTTGATAAAAAATGTAGGTACATCTTTTACACCGCGGTCAAGCCCATTTCTTAAATCTCCCTGCACCTGCCAGCCATACATGGCATTTACCAGGTCGTCCAGGAAATGCTTGTTGTTTACGCCTGCTTCTTTTGAATGAAGTTTTAAACTGGTAGTACCTAAGTTACGGCGGTTGGCAAATAAAATATTGTGCATTTCCCAAAATTTGCCGTCCTGGGCAGTAGCCACTGCAGCTTCTGCAGCCTTCAATGCACGCTGATGAATACGGGTAAGCGGAAAGTGACGAAAGTTAAAGCGTATTTTGCCATCGTATGTTTCAAGCAATTGCTTTACCACCTCGTTTGCTTTTGCACAAGCCTCGCTTTCATACTCACCAAACTCCATAAGGGTTACAGGTGCATCTACGTTACCAACAAATACATCTTTCGGTTCAATAATTTCAACCACTTCTTTTTTGAATGCCATAATTTGTTCCTTTTTATTTGTTCCCAGCACCCGCTTTTCACGGGTCCCTATCTATAACCATTTTCTAATCCAATGGTTCTAAGTACATTAAATTGTACGGGTATTTTATTTACTACTTGTAAGCGGATGAAGATAGTATTTTTTTCTTTTTTTCCACACTTAAAATAGCAACGAACGATAGTTTCGAAAAACTTAAGCTTGTAAAACTGCTAATCTCGTACTTATACTGCTTTGGGTTGGGCGATTTCATTCCTGAAAACCACCGTGTTATCAAATACATCTACCAAAACTGGCCGGTTCTTGTCAATGTCTGCAGCCAGTATTTTTTTACTCAACTTGTTCACAATCTCCTTTTGAATAAGCCTTTTTAGTGGCCTTGCTCCATATTGGGGATCATATCCATTCTCTGCCAGGTAATCTATTGCATAATCACTAAACTCAAGGTTTATACCATTTTCAGCCACCAGTTTTACCAGGTTTTTCAGCTGTATGTTGATAATACCCCTTATTTCCTTTCGCATCAAAGGATGGAACATTATAATCTCATCTACCCTGTTTAAGAATTCAGGGCGGATGGTTTCACGAAGCAGGGTCATCACATCCATTCTGGCCTTTTCGGTTACTTCATCAACATTTTTTTCTGTAACCTTCTCAAAAGCCTCCTGTATTAAATGACTGCCTATATTACTTGTCATAATAATAATGGTGTTTTTAAAATTCACCACGCGGCCTTTGTTGTCTGTTAAGCGGCCATCGTCCAGTACCTGCAATAAAACATTCCACACATCGGGATGGGCCTTTTCAATTTCGTCCAGCAGCACAACACTGTATGGTTTACGGCGAACAGCTTCTGTTAACTGACCACCCTCATCATAACCCACATATCCCGGGGGGGCACCCACCAGCCTCGATACAGTATGCTTTTCCTGGTACTCGCTCATATCAATCCTGGTCATCATGCTTTCATCATCAAATAAATACTGTGCAAGGGCTTTGGCCAGTTCTGTTTTACCAACACCTGTAGTGCCAAGGAAAATAAAAGAACCAATTGGTTTTTTAGGATCCTGCAAACCGGCACGGCTACGGCGAATAGCATCAGAAACAGCTGCAATCGCTTCTTCCTGTCCCACTATTCTTTCATGCAAATGTTCTTCCAGGTGTAACAATTTTTCCCTTTCACCCTGCATCATTCTTGCAACGGGTATGCCAGTTGTTTTGGCCACATTCTCTGCTATATCTTCTGCATCAACTTCTTCTTTCAGCAACCGTTTTTCACTCAGTTCTGAAAGTTGTTGGGTCATTTCAGCAATAATTTCCTCCTGTTCTTTTATTTTTCCATAGCGGATCTCTGCAACCCTGCCGTAGTCGCCTTCACGTTCTGCCCTTTCTGCTTCCAGTTTAAATTGCTCAATGGCAGCTTTTGCATTCTGCACTTTTTCTACTATTTCTTTCTCTTCCTTCCATTTGGCTTTGAAAGTATCGCGCGTTACGGAAAGATTGGCTATTTCGGTATTAAGATCATGTAATTGACTGGCATCATTCTCTCTTTTAATAGCTTCCCGTTCAATTTCTAACTGCCGTATCTGCCTTTCCAATTTATCAAGTTCTTCCGGCATGGAATTCATTTCCATACGAAGCTTGGCTGCGCTTTCATCTATTAAGTCAATGGCTTTATCGGGTAAAAATCTATCAGTAATATAGCGGTTTGATAATTCCACCGCTGCAATAATGGCTTCATCCTTAATACGCACGTGGTGGTGTGTTTCATACCTGTCTTTAAGACCGCGTAAAATAGAAATAGCATCTTCCACACTGGGTTCTTCAATCAATACTTTCTGAAAACGGCGTTCCAACGCCTTATCTTTTTCAAAAAATTTCTGGTATTCAGTCAATGTGGTGGCACCTATTGCCCTTAATTCTCCCCTTGCCAGGGCCGGTTTTAAAATATTGGCAGCATCCATCGCGCCATCGCCCCCACCCGCACCTACCAGTGTATGTATCTCATCTATAAATAAAACAATTTCTCCTTCGCTGGTGGAAACTTCCTTTACTACACCTTTTAAACGTTCCTCAAATTCCCCTTTATATTTTGCGCCTGCAATCAGCTGTCCCATATCCAGCGCATAAATAATTTTTGATTTTAAATTATCAGGAACATCGCCATTTACAATACGCATGGCCAGTCCTTCTGCAATGGCTGTCTTACCCACACCGGGTTCGCCCACAAGTATCGGGTTATTTTTTGTACGGCGGGATAGTATATGCAATGTCCTTCTTATCTCTTCATCCCGTCCAATAACAGGATCAAGTTTGCCATTTCTTGCCATGTCATTTAAATTCTTTGCATATTTATTTAACGCATTAAACTGTGTTTCCTGGGTTTGGGATTTAATAGTATCTCCCTTGCGTAAATCTTTGATAGCAGTAACCAATCCTTTTTCAGTAAGGCCGGTATCCTTCAACAGCTTTGCTGTGCTATCGCTGCCATTTATAATGGCCAGCAGCAAATGTTCAACACTCACAAATTCATCACCAAATTGTTTTAATGTATTGGGCACACGCAGTATAACATTATTGGCGTCACGACCAATAGCCTGTGCGGGCGCAACGCCGCCATTTACTTTGGGAAGTTTGCTGATATTTTCATCCAGCCTGCTTTCCAGCAGTTTCATGGTAACATTGTTTTTCTTCAGCAAGAAGTCAATAGATGAATCTTCATCATTTAACAATGCCTTTAAGATATGTTCAGTTTCTATATTGACATTGTTATTGCTGAAAGCTATTTGCTGGGCTGCAGCAATGGCTTCCTGTGCTTTAATGGTAAAATTGTTTAAATTCATATTTTAAAAAGTTTATAGTGAAAGCGTAAGGTTTATGGTTTGCATTCATGGTATCATGCTTATGCCCTTTAATTTTTCCCCTTACCTTGCAACAAATGATTAACAAATAAGTCCTGCAAGGGTTATCAGGAACAAATAACTTTAACCTTCTGTACAAATCACAATCCAAATCATTATGCCTGATAGTCTGTCATACAAAATCAAATCAAACTGCCTCAAATTCAGTTCATTACTTGTTTTTATGCTATTGTTGCAGCCTGTTATGGCCCAATATAATTTTAGCGAAGTTGACGAGCTGCTGGCTAAAAATCAGAAACAGCTGGGCGGCGATGTAATTGCCATGATTTATAAGGACGGAAAGATTATTTACAATAAACAATCCAACAAAGAATTTACCGGTAAAACCCAGGCGCCTATCGCCAATTGCAGCTCATGGCTTACTGTAACCCTGGCCATGATATTTGTGGATGAAGGAAAAATTTCTCTTGATGACCCTGTATCCAAATACATACCCATTTTTACTTCTTACAGTAAGAAATATGTTACTATCCGTAATTGCCTTGCACATACTACGGGTATACATGCAGAAGCGCCGGGTTTAAAAGCGGTATTGCAGAATAAAAAATATGGTACACTGGAGGAAGAGGTCAATTCATTTGCCAAACGTGAAATTGAACGCAACCCCAATGAAATGTTTTTTTACAGCAATATTGGTTTGAATATCGTGGGTCGTATTTTGGAAATTGTGGGTAAAAAAACATTTGACCGGTTAATTGCTGACCGTGTGTTGAGGCCATTAAAAATGCGCCAGACTACTTTTTATATTGATTACGACAAATCCTTTAATCCTTCCGGCGGCGCACTTTCTACTGCGAATGATTACATAAATTTTCTCAGCATGATTTTAAACAAAGGAATGTTTGAAGGGAAGCGTATTTTAAGCGAAAAATCAATTGCAGAAATGCAAAAAGTACAAACTGGTACGGCCGTAATAAAATTTCAGCCCGCTATTACACTGGGTTATGGGTATGGCCTGGGCGAATGGATACGTGATAAAGATGCGAATGGCGCCGGCACTACTATAACTTGTCCGGGTATATTTGGCAGCTACCCGCTGGTTGACTATTGCCGTGGTTATGCCTGTTTGTTTTTTGCAAAAACATTAATGGATGAGCAAAAGAAAGAAATATACGACACACTGAAAGATGCTATTGACAAGCAGATAAACAGTAATTGCAAGTAACGCAATGTGAGGCGTGAAATGTCAATCGTGAAAATTATCCCGGCAATGCACACAGGTCTGATGCTTCACGAATGACGTTATTTATTCTTTTTTTACCAATACAACTTTTGCACGATCTGCTTTATAGATCTGATCCTGGAATTTCACCAGCTCACTGTAATCACTGGCAGGAAAGCGATTTTTGTTTTTTTCATATAAACGGCTGTAATAAATTTTATCGCCGTCCACTTTTACACTTGATGCATATTTACCAAAACGGCCTTCAATCTTTACAGGTTGGGGCAATGATTCAGGTGAATATCCTGCAGGTACCTGTATTACAATAGAATCGATATCCCTGAACGCCTGGGTATAGACAATATCATATTTTCTTACTGAATCAGGAGAATAGCGCAACCCTGTTTTCTCAAAAAGGTTGGGGGCGATAAACAGTCTTTTGCCGGTAACACTTGCATAACCAGTAGAAACCACATGCAGGTATTCTTTCATTGCCGGAATACGGCCTTTTTCTTCTTCGTAATTGCTTTTATCAACCTGGTAAGTAGGTAAATTAAGTGACTCGTTAAGATATTTTTCCCGTTGCTCTTTGCTTGCACCATACATCAGGCTGTG
>JBDSOC010000222.1:0-10237 GCA_039915085.1 Chitinophagaceae bacterium | reverse complement strand
CCATAGAAAAGAAATATCATTTTGTTGCATTGCCCGGCAAACCGCATGATACGGCAAAAGGTTTTGCTGTGCCAGGGCATGCGGGTACTTTTGCAGTAATCAGCACCATGACCGCGCCATTTTGCGGAACGTGTAACAGAATACGGTTGACGGCGGATGGCAAATTAAAAAATTGCCTTTTTTCAAGTTATGAAACAGATTTGCTTACACCTCTAAGAAATGATGAAGACATATTGCCACTGATTTATGGAAATATTAAAGCAAAAGAAAAAGAACTGGGGGGACAATTTACTACCGCATTACAAACCATTGAAACGGCAAATATTCAAAACCGTCCCATGATAACCATTGGCGGATAAACAGGCTATCCATTATGATTTCAGTAGCAGCAGCAAAAAAAATTATAGCAGACAATATTCTTATCCTTCCTTCAATAAATTTGCCTTTACAGGATACCCTGCAAATGAGGCTGTCTGAAGATGTTTACAGTGCTGTTGATGTGCCTGCTTTTCCCCAATCATCGATGGACGGATATGCTTTTGCTTACGCTGACTGGCAATCAAAAAAAAAATTATTAATAGATGGCGAGATGCAAGCGGGCAGTAAAATGGCTTTTTCGCTGCAGGCAGGCCAGGCAGTACGCATTTTTACCGGTGCACCACTGCCGGCGGGTGCAGATACCATAATTATGCAGGAAAAAGTAAGCTTAACTGATAAAGAATTAATCATTCATGATGAAAGTTTGGAAAAAGGGAATAGCGTAAGATCAAAAGGGTCTGCTATTAAGAAAGGTGAACTGGCGCTGTCAAAAAAAAGTTTATTATCTCCCGGCGCTATTGGTTTTTTAGCCGGAATGGGCATAAGCGAAGTGTCTGTATTTGTACGCCCGGTAGTTAGTATTATTGTAACAGGCAAAGAATTACAGCAGCCCGGCATGCCGCTCGCATATGGAGAAGTGTATGAATCGAATTCTTTCGCATTAAAAGCAGTTTTACAACAATTGCAAATTAATGATATAAAATTATACAGTGCCGGTGATGATCTTGAAGAAGTAAAGCAGGTATTAATTAAAGCCCTTGCGGATAGTGATATGGTTTTATTAACTGGTGGTGTAAGTGTTGGTGATTACGATTTTGTTGTGCAGGCAGCAGAAGCCTGCGGGGTTACAAAATTGTTTCACAAAATTAAACAGCGGCCGGGCAAACCACTTTATTTCGGAAAAAAGGAAAGCAAACTGATTTTTGGTTTGCCGGGTAATCCTTCTTCAGTACTTACTTGTTTTTATGAGTATGTACTGCCTGCATTGGGAAATGATTTAATGGTGTTGAACGTTTCCCTCGGAAAATCTTTTCATAAACCCGCAGGCCTTACCCAATTTTTAAAAGGATGGTATGATGGTAAAACCGTAATGCCGCTTGATGCGCAGGAATCATACCGCATGAGTTCTTTCGCAATAGCAAATTGTTTGATTAAGGTGGATGAAGAAACAACTATTTGTAAGGAAGGGGAATTATCCGAAATTCATTTATTACCTTTTTAAAACGCTCAATGGGAGAGAATATATATTTATTTTATGGCTTGTTGTTTCTTATTGCATTTTTGTATGCATCTGTTGGTCATGGTGGCGCCAGTGGTTACCTGGCACTGATGGCTATATTCAGTTTTTCGCCTGGGGTTATGAAGCCAACGGCGCTATTGCTCAATCTCTTTGTTTCTTCAGTTTCATTTCTTCAATTTTACCGTGGCGGGCATTTTAAATGGAAAATATTTCTTCCGTTGGCAATAGCATCTGTACCAATGGCATTTATTGGCGGTTTAATAAGTATTGATGGAACTATTTATAAAAAGATACTCGGCTTGCTTTTAATTATTCCTGTAATCCGTTTCCTTTTTTTCCCCAATATTAAGGTGGAAGAAATTAAAAAATCAAATATTGCTTTATCAATATTGATTGGTGCGGTTATTGGGTTTTTATCGGGGTTGATTGGAATAGGAGGTGGTATTATCCTGTCGCCCATTCTGTTATTACTTAAGTGGACCGATCAGAAACAGACTGCTGCTATCAGTGCAGCATTCATATTTGTAAATTCATTATCGGGCCTGGGCGGTCAGCTAAGAAAAGGCATACATTTCAGCCCGGATATGTATGCATATGTGGCCATTGCATTTGTGGCAGGATTGTGTGGCGCATATTTTGGTTCTTTGCGGTTTAAACAAACAATTTTAAAAAATACGCTGGGGCTGGTATTAGCACTGGCAGCCTACAAACTATTATTTACACATGCATAAAAAAATTGGTAAGTTATTATTGGTATTTTTATTTGTGGCAGCCATTGCGCGTAGCCAGGAAAATGTGCCGCCCACTGATAAATTTAGTATAGAGGGAAAAGTAAAAAATAGTTTCAGTTTTTCATTGGATCAGGCAAGTCAGTATAAAGCAACCAGTATTGACAGCATCGTTATTTACAATCACCTGATGCAAAGAAAAAGGGTCATAAAAAATATAAAAGGAATTTTGCTGAAAGATATTATTGACAAAGCGGTAATTGATATCAGCTCGCCTAAATTATTCAGTGAAGTGTATATTACCTGCGTTGCTTCAGATAATTATAAAGTTGTTTTTTCATGGAATGAGCTTTTTAATACGGAAGCGGGTAAACATGTAATGGTCATTACTGAGTCAGATGGTAAGCAGGCAAAAGATGGTGGGGACAGAATTGCTGTTTTATCTGCTTTTGATCAGGCAACGGGCCGCAGATTTGTAAAAAGCCTTACGCGGGTTATTATTGAACAGGTTAAATAAATTATGGAGTCAAAAATCATATTATTTGGTCAGCTGACTGATATCACAGGCAATGATACCATTGCCGTAAATAATATATCAGATACTGATAGTTTAGTTACGGAGTTGAATAAACTGTATCCCGCAATGATTGGAGTAAAATACATAATAGCTATAGACAAAAAAGTAATACAGGAGAATACGGTCATACAGGAAACAAGTACTATAGCTTTATTGCCTCCCTTTTCAGGTGGATAGACATGAACAGTAATAGCCAATTATATGAAAGATACAGCCGCCAGATAGCATTGAAAGAATTTGGTGAAGCAGGGCAGCAAAAGCTTTTGCAGGCAAAGGTATTGATGATTGGCGCTGGTGGATTGGGTTGTGCCGCACTTCAATATTTAGCAGCAGCAGGTGTGGGCAATCTCGGGATAATTGATGATGATACAGTTTCAGTTCATAACCTGCACCGCCAGGTGTTGTATGGAATGGACGATATTGGATTACCAAAAGCAGCAATAGCAGCAGCTGCATTGCAGCAAATGAATCCAGGCATTGTTATCACGGCTTATAACCAAAGGATGACAGTAGCCAATGCTTTGGAAATAATTAAAGCGTATGATATAGTTATTGATGGAACCGATAATTTTGCTTCGCGTTATATGATCAATGATGCCTGTGTGCTGCTTAATAAACCATTGGTATATGGTGCCGTTTCAAAATTTGAAGGGCAGGTAGCGGTGTTCAATGTATTACTAAACAATAATGTTACTTCGGTTAATTACCGTGATATGTTTCCACAACCACCAGCCGCAAATGAAATTGCCAATTGTGCTGAAACCGGGGTGCTGGGCATATTGCCGGGCATTATTGGCACTATGCAGGCGGGAGAAACTATTAAGCTTCTTACCGGTATCGGGACGCCACTCATCAATAGCCTCCTCACTTACAATGCATTGAACAACCAGGTTTATGAATTGAAGCTGACTGCGCGGAATAATACGAAAGAGTTGCTTCCAAAAAATGCTGCAGCTTTCCGCGAAACAGATTATAACTGGCTTTGCGGCATTACAGAAAATATTCTTGAAATAGATTCAAAAAAATTTAATGAACTCAGGGTAAAAAAGGGTGTTGTGATAATAGATGTACGTGAATTGGATGAAACACCTGTTGTACATGAATTTGACCATATCCGCATTCCTCTTAGTAATATCGAAAAGAAATTGCCATCCAAAGAAAATGATACAATAATTTTATTTTGCCAGTCGGGTAAAAGAAGTTTACAGGCAGCAAAATTACTGATTGATAAAACAGGGAATACTAAAAAAATATTTAGTCTTGCGGGCGGTATTTTGAAATGGAAGCAGGAAAATCAATTCTAAAAAAATGGCATTGCATACACTAAAGAATATATTTATCAATGGACCGGTAGCAGCCTCCTTTATTGGAGAAAGCATTCAGAAGCATAATACTATGAAGGATATTGGAGGGCATAGCATTTTTCTGGGGCAGGTAAGAGCGGATATTATAGAAAATAAAAAGGTGATGGGTATAGAATACACTGCTTATGAAGAAATGGCGAATGAGAAGATGCATGTCATTCGCGAAGCCATATTTGAAAAATATAAGCTTACCTGTATGCATGTATACCATAGCCTTGGTAAAATAGCAGCGGGTGAAATTTGCCTGTTTGTTTTTACTTCTTCACCTCATCGTAAAGCGGCTATAGATGCCTGTGAAGAAGCGGTTGAGCGGCTAAAGACTGAACTGCCGGTATGGGGAAAAGAAATTATGGAAGATGAAACTTATCAATGGAAAATTAACCTGTAAGGAATGGTAAATATTACTCATAAAAACAGTACGTTTCGCAGGGCTGTTGCAACCGCTGTTGTAAAATGTTCTTCCAGTCAAACCATTGATTCAATAGAACAGAAGAAAGTTCCAAAAGGAGATGTGTTTGAGTTTTCCAGGGCTGCAGGTTTACTGGCAGTAAAGAAAACCAGCGATGTAATACCCGATTGCCATCCTTTACCCATAGAATATACTTCCATTACGTATGCAATTGAAGGATTGACTATTATTATTACGGTGGAAGTACATACTATTTATAAAACAGGTGTGGAAGTAGAAGCAATGCATGGGGCGTCCATCACTGCACTTACCATGTATGATATGCTAAAACCCATTGATAAAGGAATAGAAATAAGTACGATAAAATTAATCAGTAAAGAAGGTGGTAAGTCTGGTTTTGGGCAGACTCCCTCTTCATTAAAATGTGCTGTTATTGTTTGTTCAGATACAATATCAGGAGGTGAGAAAACAGATAAAGCAGGAAAAGCAATTATAGAAAAGCTGCAATCATATGGACTGGAGGCCTCGGTATATGATATTATACCAGATGACGCAGAACTCATACAAGTAAAGGCCATAACATTGAGTAATGATGGTCACGATTTAATTCTTTTTACCGGTGGTACAGGTGTTTCTCCGCGCGATATTACACCAGATGTTATCAGGCCTTTGCTTGATAAAGAGATTCCAGGCATTATGGAAACCGCCCGTAATTATGGACAGGAAAGAATGCCCTATGCAATGTTGTCAAGAGGGATAGCTGGCTTTATAAAAAACAGCCTGGTTATAACGCTTCCAGGTTCTGTAAAAGGGGTTAATGAAACCATGGATGCTTTATTCCCCCAGGTGCTGCATGTGTTTGCTGTAAAAAAAGGCGAACGGCATGATGGATGACCTGCTTACATTTTATTGAACTTCAGAATAAAGAGCCCCAAAATAGCGGCAGCTACTGATGCCAGCAGGATACTCATTTTAGAAGCAGTAATAATACCGGCATCAGTAAAAGCAAGATTGGTGATAAATATGCTCATGGTAAAACCAATACCGCCCAGTAATGATACGCCCAGCAGATGATTCCAGTTTAAATCTGCTGCAAGACTGGCGAGTTTCATTTTTACTGCCAGCCATGAAATAAGAAATATGCCGGCAAATTTCCCCAGCAACAAACCGGCAATGATCCCTATAGAATTATTTGTTGTAAAACTGTTAAGCAAATTGGCAGGGAAAATGATAGCCGTATTGGCCAGTGCAAATATTGGCAAGATTATAAATGCAACCGGCTTGTGCAAAAAATGCTGCAATTTATGTGACAAGCCTCCTGTATTTTCTTTTTGAAAGGGAATGGCAAAAGCAAGCAATACGCCGGCAATGGTAGCATGCACACCGGATTTAAGCATACAATACCACATAATAATTCCGCCCAGCAGGTAGACGGGCAGGTAAAACATTTTTTTCTTTCCTGCAATAAAGAGCACCAGGAAAATAAGGATAGCAGCAGCAAAATAATAAATAGCAAATCCTTTGGTATAGAATAATGCAATAACAGTAATAGCACCCAGGTCGTCAATAATGGCAAGTGCAGTTAAAAATATTTTCAGGGAAACAGGAACTTTATTGCCGGCCAGGGAAAGTATACCGAGCGCGAATGCAATATCGGTTGCCATAGGTATACCAAAACCCGCTTGTGTAGCGGTGCCTGCATTAAATATAAAATGAATCAGTGCGGGAAAAAACATTCCTCCGGCAGCAGCCAGCACAGGCAGTAACGCGTTTTTAAAACTTGATAACTCACCTATATATAATTCTCTTTCAATTTCAAGACCAACCAATAGAAAGAATATTGCCATCAGGCCATCATTGATCCAATGCTCAACGCTGTAATTCAAATCAAGATTAAAAAAAGAGAGATTGAGTTTCTCATGAAAAAAATGTGTATAGGATTCACCAGCAAAGCTATTGGCAATAATCAGAGAAACAAGAGTAGAACCAATTAAAACAAAGCCGCTGGTTTTTTCACTTTCTGAAAAATCTTTAAAAATTGTTGAGATTTTCATCTTCTAAAACTATGAAATAATTGTTCTGTGCGTTGCAGGCTTCACTCAAAAAATTTATTTCTTTTGTGCGGTTTCAAGTAGTTTTTTTTCTTTCCCCTGCATATCAACCAGCAGTTTATCAACTGCGTCAATCTATCGGCCCAAAGTTTCCGGTTCTGCCCAAACGGCTACTTCATCCGGCTTTTGCAATCTGGCTTCACAAAATCTTTCCCTTCCTTGTTTCTTAATATCAATAAGACCACAATCCGTGAGGTTTTTTATATGGTGTGAATAGCCGGTCTGCTGACATCGAATTTCTCTGCGAAAGCGTTAAGTTGAGCGACCGGGCGGCTATCAACTGAAAATCTTCCTCCGGGTAGGGTCGGCAATGGCCTGGAAACATCTCTTCTTACACACAGGACATATTGTGAAATATTAGCTCACATAAATAAATATGTAAGGATTTACTTACGCAAATTTATTTTGGAAAATGTTTTATCGGGAACCTGCGGTAAAAAAATAAGCGGCAGAATTCAGTGGTTCAAGATGGTTCTTGTTATTTAAATGCCGGATTATCCCCGCCTTCTTTTTGGGCTAACAATTTACCAATCTCCTGCACCCGGTCTTCTGTCAGCCATTTCTTGCCAGAAATATCTTTAATATACCATTCCGGGTTTCCTGCCTGCCGCTCAAGTAAAAGCCACCGGCCATCAGAGAATTTAAGGAGGTAAGTGCTACCTGCATCTACCATTATCACCTGGTTGTTGTAAATTATGGTAAAATGTTTATTCATTTTTTGAAGTTACAAAAATGCTTTGGGATGCATGCAGGCGCAGGATAATTTTTGTAGTACGGATTTAAAGTATTTAAACGATGAAATCTTTATTGATAGCTGGATACAACGAAATATGATGTGGTCTCGTCAGGAATAATTTTGAAGTTGATTGTCAATTTACTGTAATAAATGTGACAAACAATATAAAAAATTTCGTTTTGAGTTTTTTTAAATCATTTTATGGTTTGCTGAAATATGGTTATCTAAAAAAAGCAAATAAATGTTTTTAAGCATTTTCAAGCGGCCTTGTTTCATCGCTGCATGCGTTGTGTTTAACAAGCAAGCAATTTTTCAATAGAAGAATGATAGGAATTGTATTTACCGTCAGCTTAGCTTAGATTGGTAAAATCAGGCACGGAACAAATTGCCCTATTATCTGTTTAAAAGCTTTATGAAGAACATAGGATTTTTATCGTTTGGACATTGGGCGGACCATCCGGCATATAAAACCCGCAGTGCAGCTGATACCTTGCTGCAGTCTATTGATTTGGCGGTTGCTGCAGAACAAATCGGTATCGATGGTGCTTATTTCCGGGTACACCATTTTGCCTCCCAGTTAGCGTCGCCCTTTCCTTTGCTTGCTGCTGTTGCTGCAAAGACAAGTAAAATAGAAATGGGAACAGGCGTTATTGATATGCGTTATGAAAATCCACTGTATATGGTGGAAGAGGCGGGCGCAACTGATTTAATTTCTGAAGGACGCCTGCAACTTGGGATCAGCAGGGGGTCGCCGGAACAAGTAATAGACGGATGGCGCTATTTTGGATATAAACCCGCCGAAGGAGAAACAGATGCGGAGATGGGAAGACGTAAAGCATCAGAGTTCCTGGATAAATTAAATGGCGCTGGGTTCGCCCAGCCCAATCCGAACCCTATGTTCCCTAACCCACCTGGCTTGCTGCGTTTGGAACCGCATGCACAAGGATTGCGGGACCGTATCTGGTGGGGAGCTGCTTCCAACGCTACCGCTGTTTGGGCCGCCGAAAACGGCATGAACCTGCAAAGCTCTACTTTGAAATTTGATGAAAATGGTAAGCCCTTTCATATACAACAAGCTGAACAGATAAGGTTGTACAAAGACGCCTGGAAAAAAGCAGGGCACCAGCGTGAACCCCGGGTATCTGTAAGCCGCTCTATTTTTGCCCTGGTAACAGAACAAGACCGGCTTTACTTTGGCAGGGACGCCGACCAGACCGATAAATTTGGAATGATTGAGCCGACGAAACGTGCTGTTTTCGGAAGAAGCTATGCAGCAGCACCTGATCAACTCATAAAAGAATTAGCAAAGGATGAAGCTATCCAGGAAGCGGATACGCTGCTGCTGACAATCCCCAATACCTTAGGCGTAGCGTACAATGTACATGTATTGTCTTCTATCCTTGAGCATGTTGCACCCGGATTGGGTTGGCGTTAAATGCTTTTTGTGCAGGGAGGTGGTCCACCCAGGTTTGTGATGACATGTAGTCTTTGTTCCATGAGTTGGTTTTATTGGTGAATATAGCAGTAGCCAAAGTGAAGTCAGCGACATGATCTGAATTTAGTTAAAGCCTTTTATGGTGAATTCAGAAGTTTATTTCTTCAACATTAAATTTTTTAAATTAATACTTCCAACATGAATTTCTTTATCGCTTGATCTGGTGTTACTTTTTGATCCATCAATTTTTATTCTATAAAAAAGATCTTGCCCTTTTAGGCTAAGACCTGTTCGCATGGTACCATGCGCTCCTTCAATCAAACAGCGCATTACAACATAAAAACCACTCGAGTCTTTTGGATCAATAGTTCTTTTCAACGAAGACGGGTTATGAATACCATTATTTAAAAAAGATTCTAAATCCGTCAGACCGTAGTTAAACAAGGGTTCTTTATCAGGTGTCATTGTGTCGGGAGGAACCAATATTTTAAAGTATTTACCAGGTAAAGACGGAACCTCATATGAATTTACAGGAAAGTCGATCTTCAATTCCAGAGGATTACCTGTTTCATTGATTATTTGAGTGAAAAATACAACATAATTATATACGTCGCCATCAGGGTCAGTGTATTTTGTTCCACCTCTTGGCAAGCTGTTTTGTATTATTAGAAGCTTACCCATTGGATCAGTATACTCATACTTAGTTTCAATGGATGCGGAGGAAGTGACTACGTTTTTGGTTTCAGCCTTGATTTTTTCTTTTGCGGCGTCTGGTTTGTTTTGTCCTCCACAGGAAGTGCAAAAAACAAACATCCAGATTAAAGCGTATACGTATATGTATTTCATAATTTATTTACTCAGCAACCGCCTTTGCGAGGTGCACGTTTATAAATTATTTTACTATCCCGTTCTACATAGTCGCCCGATACTATTGGATATGAATACTTGGGCGCGTGCGATACGGTATGGCTTCTTATAATTATTTTGTCGTTAACTTTCAGGCTATGCAATTGCTGAAATTCATTATTAAAGTCCCAAAAATTCTCGTTGGTCTTTTCCGGCCCAAAGCTAAGAATGTAATCGTCACCATTAATCCTGACCATCACTCCGAAACCTAATCTTGAGCCTGGCGGAAGCGAAAGAGCGGTTACAACTGCCTCCATATTGCTATAGTCTTTAATCTGCTTCCTTATTGTACCTTCAGCGGCATACACTTTTTTACCTGCGGGAGACGCTTCCCATTTTTTGTACATTATACCATCAGGGGTAGCCTCCCATTTTTTCAATTCGGCCCTGCTTTCAGCAGCGGAGAGTGGCTT
>JBDSOC010000230.1:0-4737 GCA_039915085.1 Chitinophagaceae bacterium | reverse complement strand
AGCTAAATCAGTTTTCATTATGAGCGATGTGCACAATAAAGAGACACGTAGTTATAACATGAGCCGGGACCTCATCCTCCCGTCCTTCTCCAGCAGAGAAGGAAGCTAAACCAGTTTTCATTATGAGCGATGTGCACAATAAAGAGACACGCAGTTATAACATGAGCCGGGACCTCATGCTCCCGTCCTTCTCCTGCAGAGAAGGAAGCCAAATCAGTTTTCATTATGAGCGATGTACACAATAAAGAGACACGTAGTTATAACATGAGCCGTATTCGCAGTGCCCATACAAAACCGGAGCTGCTGGTGCGCAAATTTTTGCACGGACACGGTTACCGTTATACACTGCACAGCAAAAAATTACCGGGTAAGCCGGATATTGTTTTACCAAAATATAAAACGGTTATACTGGTGAATGGTTGTTTCTGGCATGGTCACCAGAACTGTAAATATTATGTAGTGCCAAAAACAAGAACAGGCTGGTGGCTTAATAAAATAAATACCAACAAGGCCAATGATGAAAAAGCAATGAAAGCTTTAAAGAAAGATGGATGGAAAATAATTACCATTTGGGAATGCGATCTGAAACCCGGTAAAATAGAAAAAACATTGTTGTCCCTGGTTAGAAAGATGGAACGTAATTCTTTGGTGGGACAAATAGAACGCAGGTAATTATTTTCATGATCAAATAAGATTTTTTTTTCGTCATAAAAAATCATCACTGTCATATAATCTGTGTTTTATATCAATTCAAAAAAAGCTGTATTTTTATTTGAAGTCGCAATTTGCGATATCAAACAAACCTTAGCTAATGAACAAGAATACAAAATCAGTAATGATACCTGACGAATTACTGATGAATAAAATTTATTTTATCAGGGGACAAAAAGTAATGCTGGATAAAGATTTGGCAGAATTATACCAGGTAGAGACACGAAGATTAAACGAACAGGTTACCCGGAATAAATTACGCTTTCCCGCTGATTTTATGTTTCGCCTTACCAAAAAAGAATTTGAAAATTTGAAGTCGCAATTTGCGACTTCAAGTTGGGGAGGAACAAGAAAGCTACCACTAGCATTTACCGAACAGGGTGTAGCCATGTTATCAGGCATTCTGCACAGTGAAACCGCTATCCGGGTTAACATCCGCATTATAAGAATATTTACCAAAATGCGTGAACTGTTGCTAACCCATAAAGACATATTACTGCAACTGGAAAAAATGGAAAATAAGCTTGCTACGCATGATCAGGATATTACTGTAATTTTTGATTACCTGAAACAGCTGCTCAACCCGCCGGTACTTCCACGCAATAAAATTGGGTTTAAACGAAAAGATGAAATTGATTGATAAAGCGCAATTCCCGTCATTCAGTTTTACTAATCATAAAAAACCATCATTACAGTTAATCGCGTTTACTCCCGGGATGGAATAACTTATTCCAATAATAGGAATAAAAACCCCCGCACATTAAAATTTTAAACGTAAAATTTATTGGCATAGCATTTGAAAACATCTAATTGGTTTTTCATAGGATATTGGATTATAAACGGGACTGGATTTTTATCCTGGTCCCTTTTTTTTGTGCTTGGTTTTTAACCAATAACCGTTTTGAAACTTTTAACCGGCAGTTCAGGTTTTTATATATTCCGGGTAAACTGGCCGTTTATCAGGTATGTGTTGCTAAAACCATATCATTACCCGCAAAAATTAACGGCTAACAGTTAATAGTTTTCTTCAAAATCTTCAGCATTTATTCAGAATTGTTACCCATTTTTGCAGCCTGTATGCAAAAACATTTCCTTCCAAAGTATTGTGCTACCATTTTCATATTACTGTTAACAGGTTACATAACAATTGCGCAAACAAAACCATTCACCGGGAAAAAAGGGGTCATTTCCGGCAAAGTGATGGACATCGTCTCAAAATCATCCATTGAATATGCCAGCATTGCTGTTTTTACTGTTGGCAGTAAAAAGCCCGTTAATGGCGCTACTTCTGATATAAAGGGTGTTTTTTCTATAGGCGGGCTGGATACAGGCAGCTACCACATTGTAATAGATTTTATCGGTTACCAGGCCGATACCATTCATACAACCATCACCAGCAAACAAATGACCCTAAAGCTGCATGATATATTGCTGACTAAAAAATCGCAGACTTTACAAGGAGTTGTAGTGGTGGCACAAAAACCACTTATAGAAAACAAGATTGATAAGATGGTGTACAACGCAGAGCGGGATGTAACGGCGCAGGGTGGCGTTGCTACAGATCTGCTGAAAAAAATTCCACAGGTATCTGTAGACGCAGATGGCAACGTGGAACTGCAGGGTAATGCCAATATCCGTTTTCTTATAAATGGCAAGCCGAGCAGCATATTTGGTAATTCACTGGCCGAGGCATTGCAGTCGATACCCGCCAGCCAGATTAAAAGTATTGAAGTAATTACCAGCCCCGGCGCAAAATATGATGCGGAAGGAACGGGGGGCATCATTAATATTATATTAAAAGATAGCCGGGTGCGCGGCATAAATGGCAACATTAATTTATCAGCGGGCAGCCGCCTGGAGAATGGCTCGCTTAACCTGCACGCACGCAAGGGCAGTTTTGGATTGAACGGCTATATAAGTGGCAACGGGCAGCTTAGTTCCACCACCATTAAAAGTTTACACCGCAGTTCAATTGATACCATTAATCAAACACGTGCTGACTTATTGCAGGATGGCTACGGCAAATTTCACCGGAATGGAATGAATGCAGGTCTTGGTTTTGAATGGGAGCTAAACAAAAAAAATAGTTTATCGGGCAATTTTGGCTACGATAACTTTAGTAACCAGGGCACCGGTATTAACCAGCAGCAGTTGATAACACAGGACCTTGGTTCGGGTAATGTTTTATCTGATATTAAAAATAGTTTTATTCCGGACAATCATTTTAATGTCAGCTCTTATGATTACAGCCTTAACTACAAAAGAAATTTTGTAAAAGAAGGGCAGGAACTAACGGTGCAGTACAATACCAGTTATGGTATTTCCGGCCAGCATTATACACAACAGCAACTGAACGTGGCAGGTGATTCTATTTTCAGTGGTTTGCAAACCAGTAACCCCGGCCGCGAGCATACGGGTGAACTATTGATGGATTATGAGCAGCCTATTTCAGACAAAGTTAAACTGGAGACCGGTGGCAAATTTGGTTTCCGCGATATCCGGAGTTCATCTGATGTGTTTGCTTTTACACCTGCCCACCCTGACTATGCATTTGATACGGCGCAATCAAATACTTTGCATTACAGGCGGCAGGTATACGCGGCGTATGCATCCCTTATCTTTCCTGTTGGCAAATGGCTGGAAGTAAAAACCGGCCTGCGCTATGAAAGAACGGAAACACAGCCCGATTTTTCCAAGGCGGCCAATACACAGGTGCGTGGCTATAATACTTTTGCGCCTTCTTTATTGTTTGCACATCATTTTGGCGACAACCAGACATTAAAACTTAGTTATACGCGGCGCATACAAAGGCCGGGCTACCGGTTTTTAAATCCGTTTATCAATGCGCTGGACCCTAAAAATATTAGTCGTGGTAACCCCGACCTGCAACCGGAATTGGGTGATAATGCCGAACTGGGCTATAGCCGCAATTTTGAAAAAGGCGGATCGCTCAATGTCAATTTATTTTACCGCGGCAGCCGGCACGATATACAGCCTTACATTATTTACTACCCGTCTTTTATGATAGGCGATTCTATTTACAGCAATGTATCGGTGAATACTTTTGAAAACATTGGTACGGAGCACATGTTTGGCCTTAGCCTGTACGGGTCTTTGCCGGTGGGTGAAAAGTTTACGCTGCGCAGCAATTTTTCATTGTTTGATAAATATATTATTAACCGCTTTGTAAGCAATACCAGTGTAAGCAGTTTTAATTACCGTGTTAACCTGAATGCCAGTTACCAGGCCAGTAAAACGCTGGTAGCCGAATTCTTTGGCAGCTTTAATTCTCCGCGCAATGAGGTGCAGGGAAAATATCCTTCTTTTACTTCTTATAATTTTGCTTTCCGCAAATTAATATGGAATAAAAAAGGAAGCGTTGGTTTTACTACTACCAACCCGTTTAATAAATATGTAAAGCAGGAAACTGAAGTAACAGGCCAGCAATTTGTGCTGAACAGCCTGCGGCAATTGCCCTTTAGATCTTTTGGGGTAAGTTTTATGTGGAAGTTTGGCAAGCTTGAATTTAAAAAGAGCAATGAAGAAATGGAAGGCCATAACAACGGGCCAGACACAAACTAAAGAAAATAGAACGCATGATAATCTGCGTTCCATCTATATTTTTTTGAACGCAAACTTTGTTGCCGTAGAAGACATAAACATGTACAGCTGGTAACCCAGTATTTCAAATCGCTTTCCTGTTTCTATCCAGGCAAAGCTGTCGAAACCCGAAAAGGCGGAGCTGGTTATTGGCAGTACTTTAGTCAGTTTGCCATCTTTAAAACGGTATGCTGTTTCTGTATACGCGGGCAGCGCAGGGTTGAAAGACTGGTTGCTGCGCATAATATTCTTACCATCCTTTCTCATAAACCATAGGGTATCTCCTGTATTGGCGCCTTTTACCCAGGTGCCGTACAAAAGACTTTCATCGCCATCATTATTTTTTGAGCAGGCGGTGGCCAGCAGGGCCATTATTGATAAACAAACAATCAGGCGTAGCATTAGGGGGTTTTTGTGGTTGACACG
>JBDSOC010000138.1:0-10752 GCA_039915085.1 Chitinophagaceae bacterium | reverse complement strand
ACAGGAATATACAGAAACACATGCGCATGTTCCTTTCCTGGAAGGCAAATCTTCTACCGGCCGCCTGGGTATTGATATACACGCGACAGCGGGCAAAGGCGATGTTGGTTTCTGCGGCAACTGGACCCTGGAAATTTCTGTTAAGCAACCAGTTCGCATTTATAAATACATGCCCATTGGTCAGCTGATTTATTTCCCGGTTGAAGGAGAAATTGAAATTGCTTATAATAAAAAGAAAGACGCCAAATACAGCGGCCAGCCAAATAAACCGGTTGAGAGTATGATGTGGAAGAACGTGTTTTAATTGTGAGTCGTAAGATGCGCATCGCCTTGCGCTGCGCATCTTACGACTCACCACTCATGTATTCATCTGCCAGATCGTATAATTTAAAATAGCAGCAAAACTTACCCAGCTTATATAAGGTACCAGCAACCAGGCGGCTGTAGTATTTATTCTGCTGAAAGCGATGATGGTACAAAAAATGGCTATCCACAACACTACAATTTCTACAAATGCCCAGCCCATCTGGTGCTCTTTAAAAAAGATATAAGACCACATAAAATTTAATGCAAACTGCGCGATAAAAATAATAATCGCCCATCGTTTGGTGTCTATACCCGCTTTTGCCTTCCATATTAAATAAAAAGCTATGCCCATTAAAAGATAAAGGCTTGTCCATACCGGCGCAAATAACCAATTGGGCGGGTTCCATAAAGGCTTGTTCAAATGTAAAAACCATGTTTGTATTTCAGGCGCCGTAAAAATGCCTCCCAGTAAACCAATGCCTGTCGTTAATACAATTGAAATGATAAGCTTTGCGGTGTTGCTCATGTTGCTTGTGATTTGGGTTGTGTACGATAACGTATCAATTGGCATACCAATGTCGCAATCAGTGAAGCTACAGGTGCCAGATGTAAGTGGCAAAATCAAAGTCCTTCAAGCGCTGCCGCCGCAGGTATCACTATTACCGTATCATCTTCACGTTTACGCACACCTACAAAGCTGCGGCACCAAATTTCTTATAATATGCAATTAAAAAAGCCATTACCTCATTATAACTCTGCATACCGGAGGGCTGTTCATTTGCCCTTAAATATTGCCCGTATAATCTCCTGATATAAGGTTCAATGGGATTTTCGTACGCATCATAAAACTGCCGCAGCGCAATAATATCTTTTTTTACCTGCAATGGTTTTCGTTTAATCAAGGCCAATGCCAGCACACTGTCGCGTCCGTATAATTCACGGATACCATAATTATATAAATCGAAATAAACAGAATAGGTAAACGCCGCATCAGCAGAAGATTTGCCTGACAAATAACCGGCAAAATTTGCTTCATTTTCTTTTGCATAGCCTAACTGGTGCCCCATCTCGTGGCAGGTAGTAAATGGTTGCACAAAAACAGGCACTGTAGTATTCACCTGTGCCTCACCGGTAAAGGGATTATAATAGCCGGTATACCCCATATAATCTCCGAGGTAACTGAATAAAGAAGACTTTACACTTTTGTTTGCATAGGACAAATGCGGGTATTGGGGCTTTACCAGCTGGTAGTCCTGGAAGGCCTCAGTGAAAAGTGCTTCTTTACTTAAATAGACATTTCTTGATTGCAGCGCTTTTACAGCGGTACTATCCAGCCTGTCTACTACAATGTTCATTACTTTATTAAGTTCATCTGTTGAATAGGGTTTCATCTGCAGTTGCATCTGGTAAGCAGTTCCCAGGCGGTTATAATTCAATCCCCAAAAAATATTAAATACCGTGTATACCAGCAGGCTGTAAAAACCAAGCCATTGTATGCCGTTCCACCAGAAAGTTTTGTTTGCTTTCTTTTTGAAAACTATTTTTAGAAATCGCACCAGTTTTATGATTAAGTAAATAACGGCTACCGCATACATTATATCGCCTGCACTAAAGGGCAGCCAGCCAAATAAAAAACGAAGCGTACGGCTGATAAGCGGGTAGATCCCATTTGAATAATACTTTTCCACCGCTACAGGAAAAATCGAAAAAATTTTAATCAGCACTACCAAAACAATTATAATGAGCCATGCTTTCCTTTTTGTATGCATAATCACCAAAACTAAAATGTTTCCGGCATAAAATGGGCCGTTTCCGGTCTTCTTGTTTTTATAACAAAAGAAAAAAGTAATTTGCTGTTATGAACGTAGTGCAAAATAAAAATGAGGACGCCATGAAACTGCTGCTGAGCCAGGTGCGGGAGCATTTTGCAACTGTTTCGCTGGGGGGTGGCAAAAAAGCCATTGAGAAGCAACGTGAGAAAAAGAAACTGACTGCAAGGGAACGTATAGCATATCTGCGTGATGCAGACAAGCCTTTTATTGAAATTGGCACATTTGCCGGTTATGAAATGTACGAAGAATATGGTGGTTGCCCCAGCGGTGGTACCGTGGCAGGCGTTGGTTATGTAAGCGGGAGGCAATGCGTTATAGTTGCTAATGATCAAACTGTTAAAGCTGGTGCATGGTTTCCTATTACCGGCAAAAAAAACCTGCGCATGCAGGAGATAGCTATGGAAAATCGTTTACCCGTTATTTACCTGGTAGACAGTGCAGGTGTTTTTTTACCATTGCAGGATGAAATATTTCCCGACAAAGAACATTTTGGCAGAATCTTCCGCAACAACGCTACTATGAGTGCCATGGGCATTTCACAAATTGCAGCAGTGATGGGTGCCTGCGTGGCGGGTGGCGCCTATTTGCCTGTTATGAGCGATGAAACACTGATGGTAGAGGGCAATGGATCTATTTTTTTAGCAGGCCCTTACCTGGTAAAAGCCGCTATTGGAGAAGATACGGACGCTGAAACATTGGGTGGTGCAGTAACGCATACAGAATTAAGCGGTATAGCCGATTATAAATTTGCAACAGAACAGGAATGCCTTGACCAGGTTAAAAAAATAATGTCGAAGCTGGGCCATATGAACCAAAATGCAGGTTTTGACAGAACTGAAAGCCGTGAGCCGCTTAAAGACAAAAGTGTTTTGTACACTATTATGTCTGAAGGAAATACCAAACCATATGATATAACGGAGATGATTGAGTGCATTACCGATGGTTCAGCATTTGAACCCTTTAAAAAAGATTACGGCAAAACAATCGTATGCGGATACGGAAGAATTGGCGGTTGGGCGGTGGGCATTGTAGCCAACCAGCGGCTGATCGTAAAAAATAAAAAAGGAGAAATGCAACTGGGCGGTGTTATCTATAATGACAGTGCGGATAAAGCCGCCCGGTTTATTATGAACTGCAACCAGAAAAAAATTCCGATTGTTTTTTTACAGGACGTTACAGGATTTATGGTAGGCTCAAGAAGTGAACATTCCGGTATTATAAAGGATGGAGCCAAAATGGTTAATGCTGTGGCGAATTCAGTAGTTCCAAAAATTACTATCATCATTGGTAATTCTTTTGGGGCCGGTAACTATGCCATGTGCGGAAAAGCGTATGATCCACGTTTTATTTATGCATGGCCCACGGCAAAAATAGCGGTGATGGGTGGCGACCAGGCCGCCAAAACATTGCTGCAAATACAGGTATCTTCATTGAAAGCAAAAGGCAAAACCATTACTGCTGACGATGAAAAAAAATTACTGGATGATATAAAGGGACGTTATGAAAAACAAACCAGCCCTTATTATGCAGCTGCAAGGCTTTGGGTAGATGATATTATCGACCCTGCTGATACAAGAAAAGTCATAATAGAGGCCATTAACGCGGCCAATCACAATCCTGATTTGCCTGTATTCAAAACAGGCGTTTTACAGGTATAAAATCAACAAATTTATTATACAATGAAAATACCTATTTACCAGGCAGATGCATTTACTACTGCATTATTTGGCGGCAACCCCGCCGCTGTTTGTCCCTTGCAGGAATGGTTAAGCGATGAAATGATGCAAAAAATAGCTGTGGAAAACAACCTGAGTGAAACAGCTTATCTCGTAAAAAATAACAATGATTATGACATACGCTGGTTTACGCCCGGCACCGAAGTAAAACTTTGCGGCCATGCCACACTGGCCGCTGCCCATATATTGTTTACCATCCTGGGGCATAGCGGAAACAGCATCACTTTTCATTCAAAAAGCGGTCCCCTGGAAGTAAGCAGGCTGGATAATGGAAAACTGATGCTTGACTTTCCATCCAATGTTCCGGAAGAAATGAAAGATCCACCGGCTGGTATATTTGAAGGGCTGGGCATTGACTCCGCACCTGTTTTTAAAACCTCATTTGATTACATGGTTGTTTTGCCCTCTCAAAAAAAAATTGAAGCACTCACGCCCGATTTTAAAAAATTAGCGCAAACTCCTTGCCGTGGTATAATAACGACTGCTAAAGGAGATGAAGCAGATTTTGTATCCCGTTGTTTTTATCCGCAAAGCGGTATAGATGAAGATCCGGTTACCGGTTCAGCGCATACTATTATGGTGCCTTTTTGGGCAAAGCAATTAAATAAACCAATTTTAAAAGCGATACAGCTTTCAAAACGCCGGGGCTATCTTGATTGTGAGCTTGCCGGCAACAGGGTTTTAATGAGCGGCAATGCAGTAACGTATATGAGGGGAGAAATAGAAGTGTGAAGAAAGCTATTAGCTGTGAGTTATTAGTCAGTCCAACCGGCTAAACCAATATTTAACCCTTCGCTGCTAAAGGGAAAGCAGCGTATTAACAAAGTACAATTGCGCAACAAAGCGGTAACAAAAAAACATACATGGTAACAAGCGGGTTAACTATTTATACAGATGGCGCATCGCGTGGAAACCCGGGTCCTGGCGGCTACGGTGCCATACTAAAATGGGGTGGCACAGAAAAAGAATTATCCGGAGGCTATAGAAAAACCACCAACAACCGCATGGAACTGATGGCAGTAATTGCAGCGTTGGAAGCCTTGAAAAAAGAAAGCCTGCATATTACGGTTTACAGCGATAGCCAGTATGTGGTAAAAGCGGTTGAGCAGGGTTGGCTAAAAAACTGGATTGCCACTGATTTTAAGGGCGGTAAAAAGAACAAGGATTTATGGTTGCGCTATTTTGAACTAAGCAAAAAACACCATATAAAATTTGTGTGGGTAAAAGGCCATGCCAGCAACGCATTTAATAACCGGTGCGATGAGTTGGCCACTGCTGCAGCCGATAGCAGAAGTTTGTTGGTGGATGAGGCTTACGAAGCGGAAAACTAACTGCAATAAAAAAGCCACCCGCGTTAACAGGATGGCTTTCCACAACACATAGGGGAAATGTGTTTATACATGCGCTGCTTTTGCTGCAGCTGTATTATTTTTAGTCAAAAGATAATAACCGCCAAAAAGGACAGTGCTAAAAAACAAGGTTGCTAATACTGCTCCTTTATAAAAAAGCAGTCCATCATTATAAGCCATCAATAATCCTTCAAAAGTAAAGGGCCTGTTTAAGCCACGCAGTCCTGCCAGGCCACTCCAGGTAATAAAATTTGATAATAAAAAGAATACGGTTGGTGCTATCAGAGATGCTGCTAAAACATTCACCACATTTATTTTCTTAACAGCGAAACCGATTACCACCATCAGGGCAAACAGGCAATAATTCAGCCATTGCCCGTCGTAAAAACCATAGATACTGGACAACCCGGCACTAAACAAACCCTGGTAAAGCAAATCTGATAAAAACATAGAAAATACAGGCAGTGCAAAAGCCCATTTTTTATCTTTAATAACCGCACCGCCAAATAAAGCCATGGCAATTTGCGGGGCAAAACCCCAGGGGCGTCCAGGAATGATACGGTATAAAGCTGCGATTACAATCAAAACAACCAGCGTCCAGATAAGCGATTTATTAGATTTCATGATAGTTATTCTATTGCGCAAAAATAATGAAATTATACTGCCGGGCAAACTTAAACAGCTATTAGCGATTGCTCGCTAACTTTCAGCCTTTAAAGGCACGGAAGCACGATAAATTTCCGCACCTGGCAAGGCTTCTATGCTAATTACTGATCCATTTACTGCTATAAAAGCTTCGCCTTTTTTGAACGAATATTTGTCTGCCTGGCTGCTTACTTCAATTGCTCCATCAAGAATAAGGAATATGTCGGCGGATAAAATATCCAGGTGACAGGTTTGGTTACGCACCAGCATTATCCTGCTCAGCTCAAAATCCGGGGCCGGTGTTTTAAATACTTTTTCTGTTTCGCTGACAGATTGGCCCGGTATAATCCGGGGGTCAACCGGTTCAAATATTACATGCTTCATCAATTCAGCCACATCAATGTGTTTAGGTGTCAAACCTCCCCGTAAAACATTATCGCTATTGGCCATTATTTCTACATTTTGCCCTTCCAGGTAAGCATGTAAGATGCCGGCATCCTGGAAAACAGCTTCTCCTTTTTTAAGGCTTACAATATTAAAAAGATAAACAGAGAAGATACCGCGATCAATTTTACCTCCCTCATTAAAAGTAAGTGCTGCTCTTGCTGCCCAAAAATCCGGATTTTGTTTTTTCAGTTTACCCGCCTGGTACAATGGAATGATGCGGTTTAACAATGGCGCTAAAATTTTATTCACTTTTGCCTGATCCATTATCATTACCAGTTCATACAAAGCTTTGTAACCTCCTTTTTCAAACACAGGTGGCATAAAATCAAACTCAGGTACAGCTGCTATTGACGCTGTAAGCCTTTGTGGACTTTGAAATCCGTGCAACAGCCAGAAATCACTGAGTGCCATCATTAACTCCGGTTTATGGTTATCATCTTTGTAATTACGATCGGGCGCATTTAAGGGAGTGCCTTTTTTATTTTCATTGGCAAATTCAATCACAGCTGCTTTTTTGTTTGGGTGCACCTGAATGGAAAGCATGTCTTTTACATCCAGTATTTTTAAAAGGTAAGGCAGGCGGCCAAACTGTTGTTCAGTCTTTTCTCCCAGGCATCCCGGATTTTTTTGAATAAACTCATTTAATGCCTGGCCATTTTCTAATAATGCTGGTGCATTGTCATGCGCACCCAGCCAGTATTCTGCACAGTGCTTGTGTTCACTGTTTTTAATCCCCAGTAATGCAGGTATATATTCAAATCCGCCCCATTGGTAGTGTTGCACTTTTCCTGTTAACCTGAATATGCTATTTTTATTACTCATAATTTTTATTTGCGTATGAATCGTTACCATTTATTTGATGGCACATACATTTAAAGGCGTTAAAATAATAAAAAAAAAGCAAAGGATTGGCAAAGCATAATTTATTGGGTGCAGGCGGAGAGGCATTGGCCGCAAAATGGTTGGAAGATAAAGGCTTTACACTGCTGCACCTGAACTGGCGGCATTCTTATTATGAGGTAGACATCATTGCTTCCATGGAGAATGTGCTGCATTTTATTGAAGTAAAAACGCGGCGCAATAAAAAGTTTGGTGAGCCCGAGGAGAGCGTTGACAAAAAAAAGATTATTAATCTTATGAAAGCCGGTGAAGAATTCCAATACCAGTACCCGCAATGGAAACGCGTACAGTATGATGTATTGTCGATTAGCATTCAATCAGGCAATGCCGCAGATTATTTCTTTATTGAAGACGTTTATTTGTAAATGCCTGTTATAATGATTGCTGGATTTTGATGTTTGCGTTGAACACCAAAAGAAATCTCAAAATCTCACGATACAGAAATCAGCAATTTTTCATTTTCACATTCAACCTTTTAACTGATCTTCCTTTATCAGCGTCATTATCTTCTCCACCCATTTATAGGTGGCAGGACAAAGCTCCACGTTTTGTTTATACACGTGTATGTAATCAGTCATTTTCTTTTTATCATGATGTGGAAAGCCAGAACAATCTGCCGGGCGAACTTCGTAGATAGAACATTTATTGTCTGTAAGATTTAAAAACTGGCAGGGTTGTTTTACATTCATCCAGTCACCATCGTGCTTATCTTTATATAACCACTTTTCTTTAAAAGCTTTGCTGGTCATATTCAGGTGAGTGGAAATGCGTTTAATATCCTGGGGCGTATAAGTGGGCGACATGGTTTTGCAGCAATTGGCGCAGCTGAGACAATCGGTTTCACTCCACGCATGCTTATCAGCCGCAATAGTCATCAGCTTTAATTCTTTGTGCGGCGCCTTCTCCAGTCTTGAAAGAAATAAGCGGAACCTTCTCCTGTTATGCCTCACCTTCTGTTTAAAAGAGCGCAGATTTACCAATTGCATATTGAAAATTATCAGTTGTGGATTTTATTATCCAAATTTGATGAACCGAAAATACGCATATCAATCAACAATCATTCATCTTTATAGTTGTAACCACATGTGGGAATCATATAAAAAAGGATTTAAAGCTTACCTGCAACTGGAAAAATCACTTTCAGATAATTCTGTAGAAGCTTACCTGCGGGATGTGGAAAAATTAACAGAGTTCCTGCAAAGCCAGAACAACCTGCTAACACCAGAACAGGTACAGTTGAAAGATCTTCAGGCATTCCTCCGGTTTATTACAGAATTGGGTATGACGGCTACTTCGCAGGCAAGGATCATTTCAGGGCTCCGTGGTTTTTATAAATTCTGTTTGCTGGAAAATATCACAAAAAAAGATCCTACTGTTTTAATGGAAGCACCCAAACTCAAAAGGACATTGCCCGACGTATTAACCTTCGAAGAAATTGAAGCCATCATTGGAGAGATAGATCTCAGCAAACCAGAAGGCGGGCGCAACAAAGCCATTCTTGAAACAATGTACAGCTGCGGACTACGCGTAAGCGAACTCGTCAATCTTAAAATATCCAATCTTTATATGGACGTAGGATTTATAAAAGTGCTGGGTAAAGGCGACAAAGAAAGATTGGTTCCGATTGGCCGGAGCGCTATCAAATACATCAATATTTACCGCGCCAATATACGTGTACATATAAACGTTAAGCCAGGCAATGCCGATATTTTATTTTTAAACCGCCGGGGCAGCAAGCTGAGCAGGGTAATGATTTTTCTACTGCTGAAAGACCTGGTCAAACTGGCCGGCATTACAAAAAACATTTCTCCGCACACCCTGCGCCATTCTTTTGCCACGCACCTTGTAGAAGGTGGCGCCGACCTGCGGGCCGTACAGGAAATGCTGGGACATGAGAGCATCACTACAACAGAAATTTACACGCACCTTGACAGGGAATACCTAAGAAAAACGCTGCAAAATTTTCATCCGGCGTTTAAGTGACCAGGGTGGGTCGTCCTTTGCTTTCGGGCGGCTCACCCTGAATTAAGGCACCGGCTAACTGTTTCAAACCTTCCCGCCGTTGTCTACGCGACAGGCACTTCTAACTTATACAAACTTGCGCGGGACCCGGTGGCTTATGTTAATCTAATCTGCTTCATTGATGCGGCGAGTGCGGCAGATGATCCCTAAAAATTTATAATTCCTGCTGCGGACACATCGCCTGGGAAAGTGTAGTGTAAAACTATTGCACCAGCAGTTTGGCTGTATACATTTTCGTGTTTTGTTTACAGATTACACTCACGAAGTACATTCCGCTTCCGCTGAATATATTTCCATTGAAACGCTCCAACTGATTCTTTGCAGAAATATACAATTGTTTACCTCCAATAATTTTGCCGGATACATCGGTAAACTGCAAGGCATACTCACCCTCTTTAATATTAAAAATGATATTAAAAACGCTGTGTGGGGAAACAGGATTGGGATATATTTTTATAATATCTGTTCCAAGCAATTTATTTTTTACTTTTTCAAGTGTAGTATATTTTACGCAGGAAATCATTGCTCCCATACCCATACGTTTTGTAGTAATTGCCGGCGCCGTAATTACTACTTCCCCCATCATATTTGTCTTTAACGAAATGAGTAAAACATCTGCTATGCCTGCCTTAACTGCCCCATCTTCAATTTCCAAAGATTTTATTGTTGCAGCATTGTTTAATGTAATTGTCTGCTGTATAAAACCAACTGAACTGATCAGCAGTTCAATCCTATCCAATTTACTTTTTGTCTCTAATGAAAATAGTCCGGCGCTATCTGTCATCGTCCCTTGCTTTGTTCTTTTTACTATTACAGATGCATAAGGAACCGCATTGTTATTTTCATCAACAACCCGCCCACTAATTTGCCATTTAGGAACATTGGTTTTTCTAACTGTTGACATGCCACCCATAAAAACTATAGGTTCATTGTTTATCTGCAGACCTGCAGGCAAGCTAATCATCGTATCTTTTGGCGACATAACCTGTCCTGATGACTCATTTGAAATAAGAAAAGAAGTAATAAGCACACTCCAGAAATATTTAAACGGGTATTGTTTTCGTTCATGAGGTACATGGATGGAACGGCCCAATTGATCATCCTGTACCCTGCCACAAATATTACTGCTGGCTTTTGAAATGTAATGAAGAATTTCTTTGTCCGTCATCACGCTGAAATCTACCACTTCTTTCTGGCAGGACATGCAGAAACGCCCTTGTTCTGTCCCTGTCATAGTATCCCAGTTTTCATGACAGGGCTCAGGTATATGCAATTGCAATTTTTGTTTCATAACAGTTAAATTTTGATAAATAGTCGTCCCTCAAAAGGTCTGAAATCCTTGCCGGCAGTTTTTATTCTTTCATATTGAATTCAAAAAAATACTGGCTTTTTATACAATAGTTACGAAATCTTGCAAAATCATCTTTTCCAATTTACCTTTTGGTACTTTTTTTATGGAAAAAAAGTACCGCAAAAAAGCCAGTCGAAATCCCCGCCTGAATGACCAGTCGGGCA
>JBDSOC010000106.1:0-25377 GCA_039915085.1 Chitinophagaceae bacterium | reverse complement strand
TCAAAACAATGCAGGTAAATATATACACCCGCATCTTTCAATGCTTTTAACTTGCAGAAAAGATCAAACACGCCACCATAATCAAGAGGGTAAGGAACATCATGGCAAACTATATGTAAATGCTTTTGGGTCACAAATAAGGCTGATAAATGGCTATTAACTTACCTGATTCAATTTCCCAGCACAATTCTTTTGCTGCTTTGGCACAATTCGACTTATATGCATGGTGTAAAGCTTTATCATTAATCATATTTTCAATGGTTTTTGCTATCAGCAAAGGATCACTGCTATTAATACAGATACCGCACTCATATTGTTCGATAATCCTTCTTACTTCAGGAATCCCGGTAGCGATAACCGGCACATCAGCATGTATATAATCAAATATTTTGTTGGGTAAATTATACAGGCAATTAAGGTCTTCAAACGAATCTAAACTAAAACCAATATGGGCCAAACGACTATACTGTTTTAATCCGGCAGGCGGCATTTTTTCCATCATTATCACCTTGTTTTCTAATCTCCATTCCACCTTTTTTTCTTTAATGATTTGCCACTGGTTTCCACTGCCAATAAAAACCAGTAAATAATTATCGGGTAAATATTTCATGGCTGTCAGTAACTCTATTCCGCCCCGTCCCTGGTTTATACCCGCGCCCTGCATCAGCAGGATAATTTTATTTTGCCAGGCTGGGGGTATGACTGCCTCTTTTACATTGGTCGTTACCGGTACATTTTTTATTACGCTTATATCATTTCCATATTCTTTAAAATACTTTTCCTTCACTGAATCATTCACCGTATAAATTGTTTTTAAGCCTGGAAAAATCGAGGTCTCAATAAATTTCCAGGTCTTTCTTTTAATGGGGGAATTGCGTAATTCGGGAACACCTGTAAAATATTCATGGGTGTCATAAAAAAGATGTTTACTTCTCCATTTACTCACCAGGTAATTCGGCACCAGGGTGTCCAAATCATTAGCCAGGTAATAATCAGTTTTAATAAAAAGCAATTTCCAGAAAAGTCTCAGGTTAAATTCTGCGTATTGAAGTATACCTTTTTTGAAAAAACAATGTAAGCGTTCGGCTCTAAATAAATACTTATCCAGGGGCAAACTGTTTTTAAAACGCCGCGCAATTACAGTAACAGTAAAACCCATTTGGTGCAACGTGTTGCAAATACGTATAACCCGCTGGTCGGTAACCAAATCAGAAATAACTGAAACAGCAATGCGTTTATTATTCATTAATAAATTTGATAACTATTGTATGTCAGCTAATATCTCTTTTATTTTTTTGGCAGCGTTGCCATCGCCAAAAATATTTGTTTCAAAATTTCCTTTTAAGCCGGGTAATGCAAAGAATGTTTTTATTATTTCTCCTTTATCGGGTGCGCATGAAAGTGCACAATTATTTTCTATTATTTCCGGCCAGAAAGGTCTTTCCATTACAATCAACGCATACTTATGCAGAAAATAAGCTTCCCTGCAAGTTCCCCCGCTATCAGTAATTACAAAATCTGATCCTGCCAATAATGATATCATATCTGCATGTCCAAGGGGGTCAAGCATTTTAAATGCCGGGTTGCAACCAAATTTTTCTATCATGTTCCTGGTATTTGGATGTACCGGGAAAATAACAGGGAATGTATCGTTGATTTCATTCAGGCCCGTAATAATCTCCTGCAACTTATCGCCATTGTTAACATTGCCGGACCTGTGTATTGTGAAGGTGATATAATTATCCTCCGGTACAATCTTTTTGTAATTCTTTTTTACACTGGTAAAAGCATCGAGCATCAAATCTCCCGTTAAATAAACTTTTGAGTTTATACCGGAGCCATATCCTTCGGCCTGCATGGTTGAATAATTGCTGGCCGTACAACAAAGATTAATATCCGCTAACCTGTCTGTAAGTATCCTGTTTATTTCTTCAGTCATAGCAGGCTCTCCTGTGCGTACGCCGGATTCAAAATGCACCAGTAAAATATTTGATCTTTTTGCGGCAATGGCTGCAGCCAGCGTAGTATTTGTGTCACCGTATACTATAGCAATACATTGACTGTTATTAATAAAATATTTTTCAAGTTCATCTGCCGCTTTGGCTATAAATTGATTTGCCTTCAGATTATTAATATCAAAATTGATGTCCGCATCGGGAAGGTTCAGTTCCTTAAAAAATAAATCGCTCATATTATGGCTAAAATGCTGGCCTGTATGAATGATTTTCTGGGTAAATAACCCGGATTCGGCCAGTTCCCTGTATAAAACAGCCAGTTTGATAAATTGGGGCCGGTTGCCAACTATATGTATAATAGACTTCAATGAATGCGATTATTTTTTTATGTATGCTTTTTTGCCGGATTATTTTCTAAATAGATGATAATCAGCTATCAATGATTATTATAGCTTAATATTAAAACTGTATCACCCGAACGCAAGATATTCTGTTTGTATCCAAATAACTACATCTTTGGCCTTGCCGGTATTATCCATTTTTTTGATCCAAATCTATAGTGCTCCCAAGCACCCCGTTAATGCTGTCAAAAAAACATCAAATCTCCGGTTTAATTGCAAAATTTTAGTTAGTTTTGCACGAAATTTTGATATAGTATAATTATCGGATGCCTAAAAAAAATTAAGATGCCGTATTTAACAAAAGAAAAAAAAGCTGACTTTTTTACCAATTTTGGAGGTAAATCAACCAATACTGGTTCTATTGAAGGACAGGTTGCTTTGCTTACTGAGCGTATTTCCCAAATATCCAAGCACCTGCAGGAAAACAAGAAAGATTTCTCCACTAACCGCGGATTAATGCAAATGGTAGGTAAAAGAAAACGTTTACTTACTTACTTAAGCAAACATAACCTTACCAGTTACCGCGATTTGATTCAAAAACTCGGACTTAGAAAATAACTATATATTTGACTTATTCCCAACCCATACCAGGTTGGGAATAATTGTCTTTAGATGTTTTTGCAGAAAGCAGTTTAATCTATTTATCACACAATATTAAGGCTACGCGACTTGCCCGGTTTCCCTCCCGTCTTACCTGATGCATTACGCAGCACTTAGTTCAGTAATTCAAATTTTATGTTATCACAACCAATTCAGTCTAAATTTACTATCAGTGATGGCCGTGAGGTTATCATAGAAACCGGCAAACTTGCACGCCAGGCAGATGGTGCAGTTACAGTTCGCCAGGGCAATTGTATCATACTTGCTACTGTTGTAGCCAATAAAGAAGCCAAGGAAGGACAAAGTTTTTTTCCACTAATCGTAGACTACCAGGAAAAATTTGCTTCCGCAGGCCGTATACCAGGATCTTTCTTTAAAAGAGAAGCGAGACTGAATGATTATGAAATTCTTACTTCTCGTTTGATAGATCGTGCACTCCGCCCTCTGTTCCCCGATGATTATTTTTGTGATGTTCAGGTACTTGTTACACTTGTTTCAAGCGATGAAGAAGTAATGCCCGATGCACTTGCCTGTCTTGCGGCATCGGCTGCCCTCGCTGTTTCTGACATTCCGGTTCAGGAAATTATTTCTGAGGTAAGGGTGGCAAGAATAGATGGCAAATTTGTAGTGAATCCTTTTCGCAGTGAACTGGCGAAGGCAGATATGGAATTTCTTATAGCCGCCACTGAAAAGAATATTATGATGGTGGAAGGTGAAGCCAAAGAATGTGCTGAAGAAGATTTAATTAAAGCTATTGAACTGGCGCACGATGCCATCCGCATACAGGTTAAAGCACAGGAAGAACTGCGCAAATTAAAAGGCGTTACCACCAAGAGAGAATATAAAAGGCCTGAGCATGATGAAGTGTTGCGTGAAAAAGTAAATGCATTTGCTTCATCTAAAGTTTATGAAGTAGCAAAAAGCGGCAGCAGCAAACATGAACGCAGTGATAAATTCGACCAGATTCAGGAAGAACTGACGGTGCATTTAAAAACGGAATACAATATTGCTGAAGGTGAAAACCTTGCAGACAACGTTAAGAAATTTGCTAAACATTATTATCACGATGTTCAATACAATGTTGTAAGGGATATGATCCTGAACGATAAAGTGCGCCTGGATGGCCGTGGTCTCGACCAGGTTCGTCCACTGAGCATGGAAATTGATATTCTTCCATCACCACATGGTGCAGCTTTATTCACACGTGGTGAAACACAGTCGCTGACTACTGTTACATTGGGCACGCCGCTGGATTCTTTGTTAATTGAGAGTGCCGCAAAATCTGAATATTCAAAATTCCTTTTGCATTATAATTTTCCTCCTTTCTCAACAGGCGAAGTAAAAATGATGAGAGGTGTTGGCCGCCGCGAAGTAGGACATGGTAACCTTGCCCTCCGTTCATTAAAGCAAATGATGCCAGGGGGTGAATATCCTTATACCGTACGTATAGTAAGCGATATACTGGAATCAAATGGCTCTTCTTCTATGGCAACAGTTTGTGCCGGCTCGCTGGCATTAATGGATGCAGGCGTACCCATTCCAAAACATGTTAGTGGTGTGGCCATGGGTTTAATCTCCAAAGAAGGAAAATTCGCTGTACTTACAGATATACTGGGCGATGAAGATCACCTGGGCGACATGGACTTTAAAGTTACCGGTACCCGCGATGGTATTTGCGCCGTGCAGATGGACATAAAAGTGGATGGTTTAAGCATGGATGTAATGCGCCAGGCGCTTTCACAGGCGCGTGCCGGCCGTTTGCATATTATTGATGCAATGTATGCTACCATACCTGCAGCCCGTGCAGATGTGAAACCACATGCGCCAAGAATGGTTAAATTGTTTATTGACAAAGAATTTATTGGTGCGGTGATAGGACCAGGTGGTAAAATTATACAGGAAATTCAGCGTGAAACGGGTGCTACTATTAACCTCGAAGAAAAGAATGAAATGGGAGAGGTTAGCATATTCAGCGCCAATAAAGAAGGTGTTGAAAAAGCAGTAGCCTGGATTAAAGGTATTGTTGCTATTCCCGAAGTAGGCGATGTATACGAAGCAAAAGTGAAATCAATTATGCCTTACGGCGCTTTTGTAGAATTTATGCCGGGCAAACAGGGATTATTGCATATTTCTGAAGTAAGCTGGAAACGCCTCGAAACATTGGAAGGTGTGCTGAATGAAGGAGATACCGTTAAAGTAAAATTGACCGGCACAGACCCTAAAACAGGCAAATTCAAATTATCGAGGAAAGTGCTATTGCCAAAACCAGAAGGACAGCAAAGACAAGACTAATCCATCTATTTACGACGAATTAACAGTCATCATATTTTAAACCCCGGACACTGCATAAAAACAGCACCGGGGTTTTTATATTAAAATGAGCCCGGAGTATTTTTTACCGGTAAGCTGCAGAAATAAAAACAGACAATGCCAGGATATATAGAATTAAAAATAGCGGTAACTGACAGCCTTCAGAAAGAGATGCTCATTGCACAATTATCAGCAATAGGCATAATTGGTTTTGAAGAAGAAAAAAACCTGCTTAAAGCGTTTATAAAAGAAGATGAGTACAACGAGTTTGAATCTAAAGATATTATTAAGCAATATGGCCTGACTTTCTCGGTATCAATAATTGAAGATATAAACTGGAACGCGGAATGGGAGGCAGCGTTTAAACCTGTTGTAATAGCAAATTTTTGCACTATCCGGGCCGGTTTTCATGAAGAAAATAAATCTGTGAAACATGACATCATTATAACACCGAAAATGAGTTTTGGAACAGCCCATCATGCCACAACATATATGATGGTGGAGGAAATGGAAAACCTGGAGTTTACCGGTAAGGCGGTTTTTGATTTTGGAACAGGTACCGGCGTGCTGGCAATACTTGCAGAAAAATCTGGTGCCGGCAGTATTACGGCCATTGATAATGATGATTGGAGTATCAACAATGCAATAGAAAATTTTAATTCAAATAATTGTTCTAAGATCCTGTTATTCAATTCGCAAGAAATTCCATCAAATTCGATTTATGACATTATTCTTGCTAATATAAACCGAAATATTATTTTGCAAAACCTGGAAACCATTAAGCAACATCTTGCTACTAATGGCGTTTTATTATTGAGCGGTTTGCTCACAGGTGATGAAGCGTTAATTATTGAAGAAGCCCGCAAACACCATTTAAGGCTGAAGCATAGGAAAGAGATGGACGGATGGATATGTTTAGTGATGATAAACAGCTAAGATTTCTGCGGCTGTTTCGGGCGGTTTTTAGTATTTTCGTCTTCCACTTCAACCAATATTTCTGATGAAAGAGTTACTTATTATTTTATCAGCTTACCTGATTGGCTCTCTGCCTACGGCAGTATGGGTAAGCAGGTATTTTTTTAATATAGACATACGCGAGTATGGAAGTGGAAATGCAGGTGCTACCAATACTTTCAGGATACTGGGAAGAAAATGGGGCACTTTTGTGATGATTGGAGATATGCTGAAGGGTCTGATTGCAGTTAAATTGGTATGGTTACTTCCTTATTATTTTGATCATGATCTTGCACGCACAAGTTTGCAGATAGGATTGGGGCTTGCTGCTGTAGTAGGTCATATATATCCAATCTGGGCCGATTTCAGGGGTGGTAAAGGAGTGGCTACATTATTTGGTTTGGTGCTTGGTATCTCCCCATGGTCCGCACTTTGCTGCAGCGGCGTTTTTTTGATGGTATTATACCTTACCCGCTTTGTTTCACTAAGCTCAATATTGGCAAGTGCTGCCTTTCCAATTTTTATATTGGTAATTTTCAATGTAGATAACCATCCTTACAGAATATTTGCTGTAGGTGTTGCTCTCCTGGTAATTCTTACACACCAGAAAAATATTGGAAGACTACTCAAGGGAAATGAAAGTAAAGTACCTATTTTAAAACATCGCGACAGAAGAAGGCAACGCCGGCTTGGTATCAAATAAACAATACAACTATATTATTTTAAACAGAGACTGGTTGCAACCGGTCTTTTATTTTTTACATCTCCTAAGTTGGTACAACAATTGATTTTAAACTACATAAAAGAACCTATGATTCGTTATTTTTCATTAATTCTACTTGTTATTTCTTTTTGCGGTTGTTCAAGAAATGCGGTAACAGGAAGAAATCAGCTGAAACTATTATCTGATGGAGAAGTGCAAACCATGGCAGCTACAGAATATAAACAATTTTTAACTGCCAATAAGGTTGTCAGCTCTGCAGTCAGCAAAGACGCAGAAATGGTACGAAGGGTGGGGGGGCGGCTTACCGCTGCTATAACCACTTATTATACATCCCAGGGTAAAGCCAACGTACTGGACGGATATCAATGGGAATACAACCTGGTAGATTCAAAAGAGGCAAATGCGTGGTGCATGCCGGGAGGGAAAATCGTTGTGTATACCGGCTTGCTGCCCATAACGCAAAACGAAGCAGCTTTGGCAGTTGTTATGGGGCATGAAATTACCCATGCACTGGCACAGCATGGCAATGAGCGCATGAGCATGGGGCTGGTACAACAATTAGGCGGGGTAGCATTGTCTGTAGCGGTTGCAAATAAGCCTGCAGAAACACAATCTATGTTTATGAATGCTTATGGAGTAGGCAGCCAGGTGGGGGTTATGTTGCCTTTCTCGCGCAAAGATGAATATGAAGCCGATAAGTTTGGATTAAACTTTGCCGCCATGGCAGGTTATAATCCACAGGAAGCAATTCCGTTGTGGGAAAGGATGGAAAAGGCCTCTGCTGGTAACAAACCGTCTGAATTTATGAGTACACACCCTTCTGAAGGCAATCGTATTGTACGTCTTAAAGAGCAAATGCCCGAAGCTTTGACCTTTTATAAGCCGGTTGGGAGATAAGACACTCTGAAATAATGATTTAGATCAAGATAAGAACAATACCGTCAGTAAATTATGACGGTATTTTCATGAAGTATAGTATTCTTTCGCGCTTATGTTTTACCTTTGCACTTCCCCGGCTAAATCAACCCTAAAACAAAAATTTCTAAATATGTCTCAAACAATGTTTGAAAAGCTCCTGATTCAGGACGAGAGAAATTTGCTAATACAAGGGCTTCCATCTTCAATTGAAAAACAATTTACCAAATTGTCTTTCTCCAAAAATGTAACTCCTTTGTTAAAAAGCCGCAAGATTGATTTTGCGCTTGTTTTTGCAGTCAGTGAGAGCCAGTTAAGTGGTATCCTGCGCGAAGTTTTACCTGCATTAAAAAGTGAGGCAAAATTGTGGATAGCTTATCCTAAAACTTCTTCTAAGATTGCCACAAATTTAAACCGTAATTGCACCTGGGGTTGCACCGCAGATGCAGGTTATGGGGCTGGTTTCGAAGATTTAGACAAGGTTGAGCTGGATAATGTTTGGGTTGCCAGTCGTTTTAAAAAGGCGAAGCAAATAATGGCACCAGTTACCGGAAAAGCCAGGGTTCGCCAGGTTGAAAAGGTATGATCTGAAAATAATATAGTAAACGGTCCCGGTTGATATGAAAATCAACCGGGACCGTTTTTTTTACCAAAACTTCGTCTATGCCATTTATTAATATTGAGATAAAAGCCCGAACAACCAGGGCTGCTGAAATAAGAAGCTTTCTGCTAACCAATAATGCAATATATAAAGGCACCGATTTGCAGGTTGATACGTATTTCAATACTGCTAAAGGAAGGCTTAAGCTCAGGCAGGGTACTATTGAAAACAACCTGATATATTATGAAAGAGAAAACCAGGCGGGCCCAAAACAGTCAAATTTCAGCCTGGTAGAAGTGCCGGACGCTGCCGGATTAAAAGACATGCTGGCTGCCGCCATAGGGATTAAAGTAGCAGTAGAAAAGCAGAGAGAAATTTATTTTATTGACAATGTAAAATTTCATTTGGACACCCTGCACCAACTGGGAAGTTTTGTTGAAATAGAAGCCAGTAATAAATATGCGCCCTTATCAACGGAGAAGCTGAATGAGCAATGTAATTTTTATATGCAGCAGTTTGCTATTGCAGAAAGTGATTTGATAAATATTTCATACAGTGATATGTTGCTGGAGAAATTAAAAATTTAAAACCCCGGGTTCAGGATTCAATATTTTTTTACCACGCTCAATAAACAATCTCTTCGTCCCCCACCTTTAGCAATAATTCTTTTTTGTCACTATGTTCCACCCTTCCGGTGATTTTTGCTTCAATGCCAAATTGCTTACCAATAGCTATCAGATCAATGGCTGATTTTTCACTGGTAAAAATCTCCAGCCGGCAGCCCATATTAAAAACCTGGTACATTTCACGGTTATCTGAGTGTGAAGATTGCTGAATGATATCAAAAACCGGCGGCGTGTTCAGCATATTATCCTTTACAATTTTAAAATTACCTGGCAGGTATTTCATGCATTTTGTCTGGCCGCCACCACTGCAATGTATAAGCCCGTGTACTTTATCAAAGTGATTTTCCAGGATCAGTTTTAGCAAGGGTGCGTATGTTCTTGTTGGTGATAAAAGCAACTGCCCGATAGTCAGGGGTGTATCAACAGGTATTGTTCCCCTGCTATAGTTTTCAGGAACTATTTGTTCATTAAAAAAATGTGGTCCTATGTATACTACTTCTTCATCCAGCGCAGTATCGTACGACTCGCTGAAACGGGCGCCATAGGTTTTATGCAACACATCATGCCGCGCACTGGTTAGCCCATTGCTGCCAATACCGCTGTTATAGGCAGATTCATAAGATGCCTGCCCGTAACTGGCAAAGCCTACAATCACATCACCGGCCTGTATTTTTTCATTGCTAATTACTTTGTTTTTTGGCCACCTGGCAGCCATGGTGCCATTAACTGCAATGGTTCTGACTATATCGCCCACATCGGCAGTTTCTCCCCCCAGGTAGCTGATATTTACCCCAAATTTTTTCAACTCTTCAAATAATTCCTGTGTGCCGTTAATGATTGCTTCCAGCACTTCTGCAGGTATAAGTCTTTTGTTGCGGTCAATGGTAGATGAAAACAATAATTTATCGTGAATACCCACACAAAGCAGGTCGTCAAGGTTCATTACCACGGCATCCTGCGCAATGCCTTTCCAGACAGAAATGTCTCCTGTTTCTCTCCAGTACAAATAAGCCAGGATGCTTTTGGTACCGGCGCCATCGGCATGCATTACATTCACCCAATCAGCATCGCCGCCCAGGAAATCAGCATATAATTTACAAAATGCATAGGGATACAATCCCTTGTCTAATTTTTCAGTTGCCTTGTGTACTTCTTCTTTTTGCGCTGAGACCCCCCGTTTTGAATATAAACTCATGATGCAGTTTGAGCCGCAAAACTAAATATTCAATTTTCAATTATCAATTTCAATTATCAATTAGTTTTGCACCACTTTATAATGAAAGTATACAGCGATATAGAAAAATTACCCGCTTTTACCAGGGCTGTGGTTACCATAGGTACGTTTGACGGGGTGCACCTGGGGCACCAGCAAATCATTGCACAGTTAAAAAAAGAGGCACAGCGCATTAACGGACAAACGGTACTGGTTACTTTTGATCCCCACCCCCGTAAAATTATTAGCACCAAAGCACTCCAGTTAATTAACACACTGCAGGAAAAAATTGAGTTACTCGAACAGCAGGGTATTGATAACCTTGTAGTGGTTCCTTTTACCGAAGCTTTTTCCAATCAACCGGCCAATGGTTATATAGAAGACTTCCTGGTAAGCCGTTTTCAGCCGCATACGGTAATTATAGGCTATGACCACCGTTTTGGCAAAGACCGCAGTGGTGATTTTCACCTGCTTGAAAAATATGCCCGGCAGCATGCTTTTGAACTGATTGAAATACCTGTTCAGGTAATTGATGAAGCAGGTATAAGCTCTACCAAAATACGCGAAGCATTGCTTAACGGACAAATTGAAGTGGCCAGCCGCTTTCTTGGGTATGATTATTTTTTTGAGGGGCTTGTAACAGAAGGAAATAAATTAGGCAGAACAATTGGTTACCCTACCGCTAACCTGCAGTTGCAAACGGAAGATAAACTGGTGCCGGGCAATGGCGTATATGCAGTACGTGCAGCAATTATAAAACAAACAACACCTGACACTGAAAGTCATTTATCTTCTACCCGTCTTATTCCACCTTATAAAGGAATGATGAATATTGGTGTGCGGCCAACCGTAGATGGTACCAAAAGAGTTATTGAAGTAAATATTTTTGATTTTGATGCAGATATTTATGGATCCGTATTGCGTGTGTACCTGAAAAAATACTTGCGCGGCGAACAAAAATTCAACGGCCTTGATTCATTAAAGGAACAGCTTGCAAGAGACAGGGAAAGTGCTTTGCATTACTTATTGTAAAAAGGCAAATTCATGCGCTGGTTACATAATCATTTTAACAGCCAGTTCTTTTAGCAGGGAAGCATCTGCGGTGCCCATATCATTAACACCTACACTTTTCAGGTTATATGTATGTAAAAGAAGAATGGTTCTTTCCACACCTTCATATCCATAACTTTTCAGTGTTTCCAGGGCCTGGCGGGCGGCAAAAATGTTATTGTAAAAAAGCGGTTTTACAGCATTCTCACTCTTATCGGTCATTCCAAAAACAGAAAATACTTTAGAAAAATAATTGTAGATAGCAGGCAGTACAAGTTGTATGGGAGCTGCCTTGGGATTGCTTTCAAAATATCCAATGATACGGATAGCCCGGGGCAAATCTTTTTTTGCCAGCGCATCCTGTAATTCAAATACATTGTATTCTTTGCTTACGCCAATATATTTTTCAATATCATCTTCAGTAATTTTTTTCCGGACACCTAAATTAACAGCGAGCTTATCAATTTCATTGTTTATTCTTGAAAGATCGTTGCCAATATGTTCTACCAGCAGCATCAATGCTTTTTGCGAAAGGCTATAACCTTTGGAAGCCGCCAGGTTGCCAACCCATTCAGGCAACTGGTTGTCATACATTTTTTTGGTAGATAATAATTCTCCTTTTTCTTTCAGTAATTTGGCCAGTTTGCTGCGACCATCAACTTTTTTTTCTTTATAGGAGACAACAAAAATGGTTGATAGCAACGGATTGGCAATATATCCTTCCAGTTTATCAATATCCCTCATTTGCTGTGCTTCTTTAAGCAGCACCACCTGACGCTCTGCAAACATGGGATAGCGCATGCAGGCATTTACTATATCCGCCCACGAAGCATCTTTGCCATAAAAAACAGTCAGATTAAAGCTTGCTTCCGACTCACTTAAAATGTGATGCTCGGCATAATTCATTACTTCATCAATATAATAGTCTTCGTCACCTTCCAGCCAGTACACAGGTTTGAAGTTTTTCTTTTTCCAGTCGGTTAGTATTTTTTCTACAGACATAATTTGCAATATTAGGCAAATTAAAAAAGGATCGGTTTGCAGAAATTTTCAGGTAGATAACTAATTTTTTGTTTCATGCAGGCCGTATCTTGAAATGCACGCTGGTGTTGGTTTTCATGGCCTTACGTGGTCAAAAAGGCTTTTGTCAACACTTGTTAATAGTATAATATGATTTTGGCATGGTTTTAGACTAAAGGGTAAATGACTGAAAAAAATCAGTCCGTTTACAGGGAACGTATTTTAATAACTTTTTGAAAAACAATCTAATATGAGTACTACGAATTATCCATCTGCCACTCCCCAAAGCCAGGCACCAAAAAAAGATTACAGAGGCCTGATCATCGGTCTTCTTGCTGTAGGTCTTTTAGGTACATGGGGCTATTTACTTTGGAATAACAATAAGAACGAACAAAGTATAATGGTTAAAGACAGCCAGATTGCAAGAGTAACTGATGAAAAAAGTGAAATTCAACGCAGCTTTGATGCTTCTTTAGCACGTCTTGATTCAGTAACAGGAAGCAACAACCAGTTGCAAAGTAAGCTGACTGAAGCAACCAGTGATATTTCTAAAAGAAAAGCAGAAATCCGTAGTATCTTAGGTAAGAAAAATGCTACTGCAGCAGAACTTACTAGGGCAAAAGAATTAATCGGCCAATTGAATGATAAAATTGCCGGCCTTGAGCAAAAAGTTACAGAACTTACTGCTCAGAACACACAGTTAAATACTGATTTAACTTCTGAAAAAGGTAAGACAACACAACTTACTACAGATTTGCAAACTACATCTACTGCAAAAGTTGAAGCAGAAAAGAAAGTTGAAATAGCCTCTACATTCAACGCTTCAAACATTACTATCACTCCTATTAATGAAAAGAAAAATGGTCGTGAAAAAGTAACTACTACTGCAAAACGTGTAGACAAACTTGTAATATCTTTTGATGTTGATAATCGCATTGTTCAGTCAGGTTCAGCAGATATATATGTATCTATTACAGGTCCTGATGGTAAACCTGTTGCAGTTGAAGCTCTTGGTTCAGGTACATTTACAACAAGAGATGAAGGCGACAAATTATATACAGCTAAAGTACCTGTAGAATTTGAAGCAGGAAAAAAGAAAAATGTACAGTTTGCATGGAAACAAAACAGCGATTTTCAGCGCGGTAACTACAAAATTGAAATCTATCACAATGGTTTCAAAATTGGAGAAGGAACACGTGAGTTGAAAAAAGGTGGTTTGTTTGGATAGTATTTTCAGCTAAACTTATTTTAATAAAAAAGCCGCTCTTAACAGGTCGGCTTTTTGTTTGCAGAACAACTAGTAGTAAACTTAGTATGCAGGTAATATGTAATATTCAAAGATGTGTACACCCTGATACACACGATACAGTTATATCATACTTGAATACCATAACATTATGCTATTGGAATCTTATACTAAGAATACCTAAAATATAGCTCTTACAGATGCGCGGCCAACATGTACTACTCTTGCTTCACCAGGTTTTCTTCCCTCGTATTGAATGTTGATTTCAAGATTATTTGCCAGCCGCTTTGTTACTTCAATGTTCCATAAAAAATTCTTTCCTGGCAACAGGCCATCCAGCATGTTATAGCCTACTGTTGTGTTTGCATTGGCCAATGGGGAAAAGCTGATATTTGAATAAGTAAATTTGGTAAGTATGGAACCCGACTGCAGTATATTATATTTGATTTCTGTATTTACTGCATTTGAAGAATAGGTTTCCTTATCGCCCAGGTTATTCTTTTTATTGGTGTATTTAAACCCGGTTATAAAACGCAATACGGTACCTTTTGTAAAACTGATGCGCGGCTCAAGTGAATACTGGCTGATATTATAGTTTCTGTTTTCAAATTTGGCATTCGCAGTTGTTAGTTCATTAATCCCCGTCTTGCCTGTTATATCCACCTGCAGGGTCTTGCTGATATTTACCCTTGCGCGTGAACTCCATTCGTTCAGGCTCCTGCTTTCCAGTCCATAAGTTAATAAAGATTTCCCGCTGTTACGGGAGTTGGAAAGATCAATTCCCCATTTTGTACTAAAGCGGTTAAAAGAAAAACTATTGATAAATACAGCATTGAGACTAATAAGCGAAGTATCACTCAGCGGCGTTTTAAAAGGGTTTAATTGTACAATACCGCTGGATATTTCTTTTTTTGCGATTTGTAAAGAAGACTGAAGATTTATTTTTCCTATGAATTGCTTTATCCTCCCGGCCGTCCTTACATCAATAACTGCACGCGGGTTAAGGTTTATACTATAATTGAAAGTATTGTAATTGGCTTTTATAAATTCATTACTGGGTGTAAATATCTTTATATATTTTGCCTGGTCCTGGAACAGTGCTACTTCAAACTCATTTAATTGTTGCACACCGTCTGAATTATAATCAATCCAGGTATATTGCCCCTGCCCTGCAGGCACTTCAAGAAAAGCGTAATCTCTTTTTTGCTCCTGTCCTGATCCAGCTTCATATAAAAGATTACCTGTAAGTAAACCTTTCCATTCGTTTACCTGGTATTCAAGCCGGCCCAGCACACTCTGGTCTGCTTTCTGTGTAGTAACAGCGCTGTTAAGTATATCCAGCTTTCTGTAAGTAATATTCCACCTGAACTGGTGGTGCTGATTTTTTAGTACTTCACCTGTAAGATTGATATTATGGCTTATATCGCTTTTTACAAGATCCTTTCCAAAAGGATATTTATTGACCCTCGTAAGATAAGTAATGGCCCAGCGGTTGGCTTTGCTTTCGGAAGATTTCAAGGATAACTGCAATGTTTGAAAAGAAAAACTGGTAGCGTTTACAGAGTCGGCTGCTTTATTTCTTACTTCATTGTGCTCAACAGAATAGTTGGCACCTATTGTATAATTCCGCAGCTGCGTAAACTTTTTTGAAATATCAATTACCGGTCTCAGGAAAAAACCTTTTTCTGTAGTACTGTTTGTATTTGAGAGATTAAACTGGTTATTAAACTGCCATCCTTTTATATTCTGCATTTGAGTAATACTGTTGCGTATACCATTAAAATCAGTTCCTCTTTTGTAATCGGTAACCTGGTAACGAAAACTGTATTTCCGGTCATTTAATTCTGCACCGGCAGTTGCAATTGTTTCAGTGGTTGCAGGTACAATATAAGGCAGGCCCCAGTCTCTTAAAAATTCTACACTCCGTAAGCGTTCCAGTGGATGAAACCTTGCGTCTGTATATTCAAGGCCTGCATTTGTAAGCAGTTTTATTTTTCTTTCGCTGTTAAAATCTTTTATATTGGTTATTTTTATTTTCGCAGCATAGCCTTTATTATCTGATTTATCTATGTTAGAGAAAGTGTTTATATCATAATTACTGTAAGCCAGTTCCGTAGTTATATTGGTTTTTTTAGAAATGTCATAATCAACCACCACGCTGACCAGTTGCTGTTTTTTGGGTGTTACAAGAAAGATCGCTGCTTCAAATTGTCCCTGTTTTACACCACCAGCCGGGGCAATCCATTTATATACTTTTCCATTGGCTCCATTAAAGTCAGGCAGGTAATCACCCTTGCCTATACCTACATCAGCAAAAGACAATGAATAAATGGCGCTGTCCGGGTTTACAGAATAGACAAAAACAGAATCACGGCTGGCACCATTATTAAAAGTAGAATCAATTCTTTTATACAATATTTTACCAGCCGAAAAGGTATCCAGGGTGGCAATTTTATAAAAAGCATTGTTGATGCTGTCTCCCAGGTTTCTTAAAAATACTTTCTGAGTGGGATCAAGTGATTGATTAATGGGTGAACTTTTGGCATCACTGTTATTGAACGCACTAACGGTGACCCTCAGCTTGTCGCTGAAATTAGTCAGGTTGGTAAAATATAAATTAGCGTTTAAATAGTTCCTGTCCGCATATTCAAACTCAATCTGTATCCTGCTGTCTTTGGTTATCATTCTTTTAGGGGTGAATGTAACCTCAGCAGTATTATAGTTAATTACATAATCGCGGTCCTCTCCGCGCTGCAGCAGTTCTCCATCAATATAAACCCTTTCTGTATTGGCAAGCAGCACAAAGTAAAACTCGTTATTGGCTCCCTGGAGGCGGTATGGTCCCTGGTTTCCTTCGTGTCCCTGGATAATATTGCGGGTAAACTTTCCTTTTGCGATTGAGCCGCTTAGCAGGCTGGTATTCGTAATACCAGGAGCAATCCTGCTGGTGGTTTCAAAAGCCACCCCCTGTAACCGTTTATAAAAATTCAAAAAATAACTTTTATTTTGCCTTATATCAATATCTCCCAGGCTCAGGTTCCAGTTCTTCTTTTTAAACTGCAGAAAAATCCGGTCAAATTCATTTAGTTGCTGTGTGGTTCCGTCAGGTTGAATGGGAATATTATTATCGGTAATGGCCGCCACAATTTCAATACTGTCTGCCAGGTAGCCGTTTAACTGCAGGTTAAGACTTGAGGTGACAACAGCGTCCTGGCTGTTACCAAATGCTATACCGCGGCCAAAGCTGCCCGTGTAATTAATGGTACCAAAATCAAAGAAACGATCGCTTTGCCGGAAAGAATTGTCATTGAATACAAAAGGTTGTCCCAAGAAATTATTCATAATGCTATCGTAGTTCAGGTGCTTGCTTATGGAATTCAACCTGGCATCAAATACACGGTATTGCGCCCAGACACTATCTACCGGAACCTGTTTTTTCCAGGTAATGGTAGCGTTAATATAATCAACCGTGTACCATTCTTTATTGATGCCGGGAAGAGAAAAGGTGTTGGGCAATATGCTTAAAGTATCTATCTGGACCGTATTCGTTTTTGTGCTGATGGCTTTATTGCGCAGGTTTGATACAGGACGGCCTGTACGGGGAATTTGCGCCCGTAAAGAGATGGTTAGTCCAGAGTAGATCAAACATAAAATCAGCAGCTTCCCCACAGCCCGGAAATGGTTTATTTATTAGCGTTTAAAACCACTATTTATTGCCCGAAGCTATTGTTTTTCAATGGGAAAGAGCATTTGGGAATCATTTTGCTTTTAAACAGCAGCGTTTTAATCTTATACCCTGTCAAGGGGGTATGACCTTAACCAAAACCCTCATGTTAATACTACCTGTTAGTATTTTTTTTTGCACCTCTTGTATAGAAAGCTCTTATTTTCATCATCCATTGCAGGGTAATAACAATGCCTACCATACTATACCGGTTGCATCTGACTCAATAAAAGCCGCCACGTATACCAGTGGTGCCCTCAGTCTTGGTGGCATGAACAATGCCTGGCGTGATGTTGTTTTTACTTTACAGGCGGGCCTTCACCGTAGTCATGTGATAAATCATTTCAGGCTCAATTATGGCGCTTCCCTGGCACTGGGTTCTTATGATATCAGTGCTGCCAGTTATTATTCCTATCAGAACAATGGTATAACTGCATACAAAACAGGAGGGACTTTTTTTGGCGCTTATGGTTTGCACGCAGGTATCAATGCCGCCAGGCGACTGAGCCGCAGGGGAGAATGGCGTTATATTGGCGCAGAAGGCAGTTTGTTTAACGAATTTGGCGATTATAATTCATTCAGGAAGAACCTTCCGGATTCTGTGGCCACTGAAATAGACAAAAAGAAATATTTAGGTTCGCTGGGACTTAATACAGAGTTTGTGATGAAGTTCAGGTCAAAAGTAAAATTTGGAATAAAGATAGCGGCGGGCACTTATTTCAGGAGGCTGCATTATTACAGTCAATACCAGGGCGCTTATTATCATCCGTATGATGATTTAATTTATTTCTCCAATACCTATCATTTTACTTTTAAAAAAAACACGGTTTACCTGCAGTATAATTTTGCCACGCATGCCTTTCATTTCCAGGTGGGATATAATTACAGGTTGTAAACCCTCATCCCCGTTTCTTACTTAAGAAGTAAAATGCATTTATTCTTTGTTAATCCAAAACATAAAAATATCTGATAATTTCTTCCGGTAGTTTTCCAAAATACCTTTAATATTTTCTTTAGCAATTAAATTTTACTATTGAAACCGTTTCTATAAATAGTGGTTCAAAGAAGGGAAATTCATTATTAACTACCCGGTCTTCAATAACAACATTTTCAAAGAGATTTTTTTCTTTTCTGATTTTGTGAAGTATGTTGTTTCCGAACGCTGGTTGGTATAAAAGATCATTCTTTTATATTCTCCAACGCAAATAAAAATGAATATTGCATGGCTATTTCTTTCAGGTAATTAAATCTTCCCGAAGCACCGCCATGGCCAGCTTCCATGTTAATGTATAAAAGCAAAAGCTTATTATCAGTTTTTAGTGACCTTATTTTTGCTACCCATTTAGCCGGCTCAAAATATTGTACCTGGCTGTCATGGAGGCCGGTGGTAACCAGCATATTGGGATAACCATTTTTAGAAACATTTTCATACGGAGAATAAGATTTCATGTAATCATAGGCATCTTTGTTTTTAGGATTACCCCATTCATCAAATTCGTTGGTTGTTAATGGAATACTTTCATCCAGCATGGTATTAATCACATCTACAAAAGGAACCTGGGCAATTACACCATGCCATAAATCCGGGCGCATGGTAGCAATGGCACCCATCAATAAACCGCCGGCGCTGCCGCCCTGTGCATAGAGGTGTGCGGTGCTGGTATATTTTTGAGCAATTAAAAATTCGCCGCAGTCAATAAAATCTGTAAATGTATTTTTCTTTTTCATGAGCTTGCCATCTTCATACCATAGTCTTCCCATTTCCTGTCCGCCCCGTATGTGCGCAATGGCAAATGCAAAACCACGATTCAGCAGGCTAAGCCTTGCGCTGCTGAAGCTGGCATCCATACTGTTTCCATATGAGCCGTAAGCATATAATAAAAGCGGGGCATTACCATCTTTTACAAACCCCTTTTTATATACAATTGAAACGGGCACCTTAGTTCCATCTTTTGCGGTTGCATAAATGCGTTCAGTTATATATTCTGTGGTATTATAGCCGCCCGGTACTTCCTGCTGCTTCATCAGTTTCTTCTCTCCGGTTTCCATATTATAATCATACACTGAAGCGGGTGTAACCAGTGATGTATAATTGTAACGCAGGGTAGATGTATTAAATTCGGGATTGGCAGAAGGATTGGCTGAATAAGCGGGTTCACCAAAATCAAGATAATGTTCATGGCCGTTGCTGAGGTTCCGTACATTCATCTGCCGCAAACCATTTTTTCTTTCTATAATTACCAGGAAATTTTTAAATTCATCCAGCCCTTCCAGTAATACGTCAGGTCTGTTGGCAATAATTTCTTTCCAGCTGGCACTGTCTGTTTTAGTATACGCGCATTCCATCAGCCGGAAATTTTTTGCGTTCCAGTTGGTTACAATTAGAAATTTATTTCCATCATCTGTCACATCATACAATACATCTTTTATCCGGGCCTGAAATACAGTAAACTCCCCGTTTGGCTTGTTGGCATCCAGTATTCTGTATTCTGATGACATGGTAGCTTGTGAAACAATAAAAATATATTTACCCGATTTACTTTTACCAACGCCAATATAATTACTATGATCTTTTTCAAGGTATACCACGGCGTCTGTTGCAGCATCCGTACCAAGCGTATGCCGTTTGATTTTTTCCGATAGCAATGTTTCCTGGTTTTTTTCCGTATAAAATAATGTTTTGCTGTCATTGGCCCAGGCAGAACCACCCTCTGTATTATAGACGGCGTCTTTATAAATTTCCCCGGTTTCCAGGTTTTTTATATGAATAATGTATTGCCTGCGCGAAACTGTATCAATGCCGTAAGCAAGCAGCTTATTATCTTCACTTACATTAAAGCCGGTGGCAGCAAAATAGGGGTGACCTTCTGCCATTGCATCAACGTCTACTAAAATTTCTTCTTTGGCATCCAATGAAGATTTTTTTCTGCAATATTTATAATACTGTTTGCCTTCCTCATTCCTGGTGTAATAGAAATATCCATTCTTAAAGACTGGCACAGATTCATCTTTCTCTTTTATGCGGGCCTTCATCTCTTCAAATAATTTTTTCTGAAAACCTTTGGTACCACTCATCATGGTATCCATGTATTTATTTTCAGCTTTCAGGTAATCAACTACTTTGGTGCTATCCGGCCCCTTTTTAAAATAGTCAATCATCCAGTAATAATTATCCGGCACCGTATCTCCGTGTATCATACGGTTATGCGGTTTTATTTCAGCTATTGGTGCCGTTATGTTTTCTGGCCATTTATACGATTCTTTTGTTTTCACGTCATTATTATTATTAAGTAAACAGGATGATAATGTGCACAGAGCGGCTATACCCGAAAGCAGTTTTTGGTACATAAAAGATGATTGTGGACTGAATGTACGTTAAGCGGGTAAAACAGAAAAAGAAATTTACTAAGAGTGAACAGGGAAAATGGGGTAAAAGGATGGTTGCGCAGGCACTGCGCATAACGCAATATTTTTTTTCGCACAGGAGGGTTGGCAGGGAAAGGCGAATACAGGCTGAAAGGATCAAGCGTGAAATGGCCCGATCCTTTATGTTGTGTCTATTTTAATCTATTTGTAGTATTCCCGTTTCGGCCTGGTAATATCATTTTAGCATTGCAAGACGCTCACAGCTAATAGCCAACCCCTGCAGATTTTATTTGTCTACCGTTAATCCTGCTGCAAAATATTCTGCATTCAAACGGGCAATATTGGTAATGGAAATTTCTTTCGGACAAGTAGCTTCGCAGGCGCCGGTATTAGTGCAACTGCCAAATCCTTCTTTATCCATTTGCGCCACCATATTTAGTACACGGCTTTTTCTTTCCGGTGAACCCTGTGGCAACAAAGCCAGGTGAGAAACTTTTGCCGAAACAAAAAGCAGGGCCGAACTATTTTTGCAAGCCGCTACACAAGCGCCGCAACCAATGCACATGGCATTTGCAAAAGAAAGATCTGCGTCATCTTTATTAATGGGAATAGCATTGCCATCTACTGCATTACCGGTGTTCACGCTTATGAAACCACCTGCCTGGATAATACGGTCAAAAGCTGACCGGTCCACTATCAAATCTTTTATCACCGGGAAGGGATCCGCCCTCCATGGCTCTATTACAATGGTTTCACCATCTTTATATGCACGCATGTGCAGCTGGCAAACTGTATTTGCTTTCCATGGACCATGAGGTTTGCCATTGATATACATAGAACAACTGCCGCAGATACCTTCGCGGCAATCATGATCAAAGGCTACCGGATCCTGCCCTTCACGTATTAACCTTTCATTGAGTACGTCAATCATTTCAAGAAAAGACATTTCAGAAGAAATATCGCTCACCTGGTAAGTTACAAACCCACCTTTGTCTTTACTGTTTTTCTGACGCCAGATCTTTAACGTAAGATTCATGTTATAATGTTCCATTCATTCAGGATTTGTATAGAACGCAGATTATTATAATTTCTATGAAAAATAAGATAACCTGTATTCTTTTTTAAAATATTGTATTTATTTTAGAACCCAATAATAATTGGCATCAAGACCAAATTAATCTGCCAAGTAGCTACTAATTTCATTTTCATCATAGTATGCCTAAACTGGTTTTTATCTTTCTGCTTTCAGCCCAATTTTATTCAATTCGATCAGCAATGCACTTTTATATACTTTTTCTAAAAATCCATAGCCCAGGCGATTGCAGACAATATAAAACGCTTTAATAATTTTATTGGATAATTCAGTGTGTTTGAAATTTTCCTCCATTCTAAAAAAATCATAACAATCATAAAAAAATCTGCGTTCCATCCAGCTATTTATAGCTACGCTGGCTTGGTTTCGCTACATCAAACTCCAGCACTTCTTTGTGCAGTTCCCAGTCGCTGTCGCCTTTTAGTTCCCACGCTGCTACATATCCGTAATTGGCATCGTCCCGTTTTGCTTCGCCTTCTTCTGTCTGGCTTTCTTCACGGAAATGTCCGCCACAGCTTTCATTCCTGTTCAATGCATCTTTACACATTAATTCACCCAGCTCAATAAAATCTGCCACGCGGTTGGCTTTGTCCAGTTCGGGATTCATACCTGCAACTTCACCCGGTATTTTTACATCGCTCCAGAATTCTTTTTTTAACTGTTGTATTTCAGTAATGGCTTCCTGTAAACCCGCAGCATTACGTGCCATACCGCATTTCTCCCACATAATCTTACCAAGGCGTTTATGGAAACTTTCTACAGTTTGACCGCCATTAATACTCATCAGTTTTTCTATTCTTTCTGCCACCGCTTTTTCTGTTTCTGCAAAGGCCGGATGATCTGTTGGTATAACATTGGTCCGTATTTCATCGGCCAGGTAATTACCAACAGTATATGGAATTACAAAATAGCCATCAGCCAAACCCTGCATCAGCGCAGATGCACCAAGCCGGTTAGCGCCGTGATCACTGAAATTAGCTTCGCCTAAAGAATATAAACCCGGAACAGTTGTTTGTAATTCATAGTCAACCCAAAGTCCACCCATAGTATAATGCACTGCCGGGTAAATGCGCATGGGTTGCTCATACGGATTCTCGCCGGTAATTTTCTCGTACATATCAAAAAGGTTCCCGTATTTCTCTTTCACCACATCCTTACCCAACTGTGTTACTTCATCTTTCAGTGCATTTTCTTTACCGTGTATACTGCATTCTATTTTTCCATAACGTTCAATAGCAGCCGTAAAATCAAGAAATACTGCTTGTTTGGAAGAACCTACGCCATAACCTGCATCGCATCTTTCTTTGGCTGCACGAGATGCAACGTCGCGCGGTACCAGGTTGCCAAAAGCAGGGTACCTTCTTTCCAGGTAATAGTCTCTTTCTTCTTCGGGTATTTCATTGCCTCTTCTTGTATCACCCTGTTTTATGGGAACCCATATTCTTCCATCATTACGCAAACTCTCACTCATTAAAGTAAGTTTACTCTGGTGATCACCGCTAACCGGTATACAGGTAGGATGTATTTGTGTAAAGCATGGGTTTGCAAACAATGCGCCTTTTTTATGTGCTTTCCAGGCAGCTGTTACATTACTGCCCATGGCATTGGTGCTCAGGTAAAATACATTGCCGTAACCGCCGGTGCATAACAGTACTGCATGACCGAAATGCCGTTCCAGTTCGCCACTGATTAAATTGCGGGTGATAATACCCCGGGCTTTACCATCTATCGTTACTATATCCAGCATTTCGTGCCGGGTATACATTTTTACATTGCCCAGCGCCACTTGTCTTTCAAGGGCCTGGTATGCACCTATTAACAGTTGCTGGCCAGTTTGGCCCGCTGCATAAAAAGTTCGCTGCACCTGTGTGCCACCAAAGCTACGGTTGCTGAGCAAGCCGCCATATTCTCTTGCAAAAGGAACACCCTGTGCTACGCATTGGTCTATAATATTGGCGCTAACTTCTGAAAGGCGGTGCACATTGGCTTCCCGTGAACGGTAATCCCCTCCTTTAACTGTATCATAAAACAAACGGAATACGGAGTCTCCGTCGTTCTGGTAATTTTTTGCTGCGTTTATACCTCCCTGTGCTGCAATGCTGTGTGCCCTGCGGGGAGAATCCTGGAAGCAATAAGCTTTTACTTTATAGCCAAGTTCACCCAGCGAAGCTGCTGCGGAAGCACCAGCTAGACCAGTGCCCACCACTATCACTTCAATTTTTCTTTTGTTGGAAGGGTTCACCAGTTTTACATGACCTTTATAATCTGTCCATTTTGCATCAAGCGGGCCGGAAGGAATTTTTGAATTCAGCATAACTTAAAAATGTGAAAATGTGATAAATGTACCAATGTGAAAATGTAAGCAGCGTCTGCTCATAATTAACGTCTGACGCTTCACGATTGCTAACTCACCCAACCTAAATACATGCCTATTGGCATCATTGCAAAAGCAATGGATACAATAATAGAAAATGCAAGTCCCGTTGCCTGTAATAAAACAATGTAGCGCTTATTAGATATGCCCAGCGTTCTGAAAGCACTCTGGAAACCATGCATTAAATGATAGGCCAGAGAGATACAACCCAACACATACAATATTACAACCGCTATATTGCCCTGGAAGACTTTTAGCATCTCAGCATACAGGTTATGAATTTCTTTTCCATCCATGTAGGTAACCGGCTCAAGTGGATGCACTCCAAGGGATCCGCCAAAACGGCTGGGTATCCAGAAATGAGAGAGATGCAGAATAAGAAACAGCAAAAGCAAAGTACCCAATAAACCCATGCTGCGGCTATACCATTTGCTGCCTTGTCCGTAGTTAACGGCATATTTTACTGTTCGGCGGCTATTATTTTGTGCGGTCAGTACATATCCCTGGGCAATATGAATGATAAATCCTATAAACAATCCTACTTCCAGCAACCGGATTACTATCATGCCCCCCATAAAATGCGCTGCCTTGTTAAACATTTCGCCTCCATCATTGGCCCATATACACGAGTTTATACCAGCATGCACCACCAAAAAAAGAATAAGAGAAATACCGGTCAGCGCCATTATCAACTTTTTGCCTACCGACGAAGTAAAAAAATCGGACCATTTCATTTGTGAAGTATTAATTAAAAACAAACAGTGACTTTCTCTGATAACTGAAGATAAGGGTATTATGAAAGCGATTGCTGCAAAAATAGCACAGGAACCGTTAGTTCAATAACAATTACTCTTTTTTTTTGCAGGCGTAAACAGCCTGTTGCGAACCGTATGGTAAATGACAGTAGTTTCTTATCTTAGCCGCCCTAAACTATAATGGAATGGCAAAAAAAGTGGAGGATTTTGACGCGAACCTTGCAGGCGAAGAGGGGCAAAGCGAAGAAGCTAAAACCAGTTGGTTTAAACGAATAAAAAAAGGCATCTTAACTACTACTGCTGAAAAAAAAGAAGCACCTGAAGGACTATGGGTGAAATGTCCTGAATGTAATTATATATGTACGGTGAGTGAATTACGCGAGCATTTATTTACCTGTCCCAAATGCAATCACCATCACCGTATTGGAAGCAATGAATATTTTGAATTGT
>JBDSOC010000091.1:0-13379 GCA_039915085.1 Chitinophagaceae bacterium | reverse complement strand
CGGCATTGAAATATGATTTATTAAATCAGGGGCAGTTGTCCGGGCAGCAGGCACAAGAGATACGGCAGCATCTTAAAGCCGTGATACAGTATTTTAATTACAGTATGATAAGAAACAAACTCTACATAAAATGATTCACCCTGATAAAAAATAAGGGTATTAGCAATCTGGTTGCAAGTGAGAAAAAATTAACTTATGGATTTATAGCTTATCTATTAAACTGAAAAAGAAATAACTTTAATAACCGGTAAATTAACCTGGCCGGTAAAGCAGGTCAAACTAAAAGCATGATTATATAAAAATGCATTTTGATTACCATATTATTTCTGCCATTGCCCTGGGCATTGCACTGAGCGCCTGTTGTGGCTTTCGCATTTTTATACCCATGCTGGCCGGTGCGGTGGCGGCCTATAACCACTGGTTTAGTTTTTCAGCTGATATGCAATGGCTGGGCACTTTGCCAGCAATTATTTGTTTTGCCACGGCTGCTATAATAGAAGTAGGGGCCTATTATTTCCCCTTCCTTGATAATATACTGGACGCTGTAGCAGCACCCCTGGCCATTGCCGCAGGTACTGTATTGGCATTTGCCATACTGCCTGCCGGCAACAACGAGCCATTGCTGAGATGGGTAGCCGCCCTTATTGCCGGGGGTGCCACTGCAGGCACAATACATATAGGTACGGGTTTATTGCGGTTATTTTCCACCAAAGCAACCCTTGGTACCGGCAACCCGGTTGTAGCCAGTGGAGAGAATGCCGTAGCCATCAGTGCGTCCATACTAAGCTTTGTTGTACCCGTTATCATAGCCACTATTCTTTTATTGGTGGTTATATGGATTGGTTACAAAGGAGTTAGAAGAATAAGTTCAGGTAAAAGCAAAATGCTGTGAGTGAAAGCGTCTATTTTGTTCTGCGCAGCAGTGTAATGTTTACGTTTCCGGATAGCCCGGCAAAAGCAGGATTTACCTGAAATAATTGAGTATACCAGGCTTTTATCGCCGCCAGCGCGGGTCATAAAATGATAAAACTGCCGCCGGGTTCAAAAAACTTGCCTTAATCTTCAAAAAAAGGCAAAAAATTCTTTGCCCGTTACTTGCAGACCGTTACCTTTGCATCCCCAATTAAAAACTGGATTTTACGTATGTCTCAACGAATCAGAATTAAATTACAGTCTTACGATCACAACCTGGTAGATAAATCTGCTGAGAAAATCGTAAAAACAGTGCGTAGTACAGGCGCTGTAGTTACAGGTCCTATTCCTTTACCTACACATAAAAAAATATTTACTGTATTGCGTTCGCCACACGTAAATAAAAAAGCGCGTGAGCAGTTCCAGTTAAGTACGCACAAGCGTTTGCTGGACATCTACACTTCCAGTTCAAGAACTGTGGATGCATTAAGTAAGCTGGATTTGCCTTCTGGCGTTGAAGTTGAGATTAAAGCATAACATTCCCTGCCTCACCCCAACTCTTTTGAAGAGGATGTAGTGAGGAGCAGGAAAAAAAGATAGTTCTTATAATAAAAGATATAGTTCATCTCTCAATCCCATAAAGGAGAAAAGAGCTCTGACATAATTAAATGCTCTAAAATCCCTTCCAGGATTTAGGGTGTCACATATAAACAAGCCGTTCAGGGTTTGTTTACTGCCGGTACTTCCCCAAAAAGGAAAAGGTCGGTAGGTAAACGGGGATTGAAGTCCAATGGGTTTTATACCATCATCGGATTGTCTCTTGAACCATACGGCGCAAACTGTATAACGATGATAGGTATTATTGGAAAGAAAATTGGGATGACAAGCGTCTTTGGTCCCGACGGCAAGCAAACTGCTTGTACTATTATTGAAGCGGGCCCCAACGTAGTAACACAGGTTAAGACAAAAGAAACCGATGGCTACAGCGCTATCCAGGTAGGATTCGGCGATAAGACAGAAAAGCATACCATAGGCGCCGAAAAAAATCACTTCGCAAAGGCAAATACTCCAGCCAAAAAAATTACCCGCGAATTCCGCGATTACTCAATAGAAAAAAATATAGGTGACTCCATCACCGTAGAAGTTTTTACCGAAGGTGAAAAAGTAAGTGTGGTAGGTACAACAAAAGGTAAAGGCTTTCAGGGTGTTGTTAAACGCCATGGTTTTCATGGTGTAGGTGGTCAGTCCCACGGCCAGCATGACCGTTCGCGTGCGCCCGGTTCTTTGGGTAACTCATCTGATGCTGCCCGTGTAATGAAAGGTATGCGTATGGCGGGCCGTATGGGTTCAGACAGGGTGAAAATGAAAGGCCTTAAAGTGGTAAAAATATTTGCTGATAAAAATTACATTCTTATCAGTGGTTCTGTACCCGGCCATATTAATTCTATTGTTTATATTCTGAAGTAATAAGAACTATTTAATTGAAGTACGATGCAAGTAGATGTATTAGATATAAAAGGTAATAAGACAGGTCGTTCAGTAGAATTGCCTGAAGAGATATTTGGTGTAGAACCCAACAATCATGTTATTTACCTGGCAGTAAAACAATACCTTGCTGCACAGCGCCAGGGTACGCATAAAGTAAAGACCCGTATGGAAGTTAAAGGGTCGTCTAAAAAATTGCACAAACAAAAGGGTACCGGTGGTGCGCGTAAGGGTAACCTGCGTAACCCATTGTATAAAGGTGGTGGTACTATTTTCGGACCTAAACCGCATAGCTGGGATTTTAAGCTGAACCGTAAAGTAAAAGACCTCGCAAAAATTTCTGCTTTATCGCATAAAGCAAAAGAAAATGCTATCATGGTGGTTGAAGAAATTTCCATGGACAAACCAAGCACCAAACAATTTGCAGGCATATTGAAAGATCTGAAGCTGAATGGCAAAAAGACTCTGTTTGTATCTCCTGAGTTTAATGATAATCTTTATTTAAGCCTGCGCAATATTATATCTGTTGGTGGAAGTTTATTAGCCGACATCAATACTTATGATATTGTAAATGCCAATATACTGGTACTGACAGAAAACGCAGCCAAAGTTTTTTCAGAAGAAGCTGTAGAAGCCGTTGCATAATTAATAACAGAACTAAATTAATAAGAGATGAGACTCTCTGAAGTTTTAATAAAGCCCATTTTAACCGAAAAAGCAAACGCCCAGCAGGAAAAACTGCGCCGCTATGCTTTTAAAGTAGACAGAAAGGCTAATAAGTTAGAAATAAAAAAAGCTGTTGAAGGTTTTTACGGCGTAACAGTAATAGATGTAAATACTGCTGTTATACCAGGTAAAAGCAAAACCAGGTTTACCAAAGCCGGTTATATCAAGGGCCAGAAACCTGCTTATAAAAAAGCGCTTGTTACAGTATCAGAAGGTGAAACGATTGATCTGTACGCAACGGTTTAAAAAATAGTAAATAATTATAGCCGCGGAGCTGAAAATTTCGCACAAAACAATAAAAATGGCACTGAAGAAATACAAACCAATGACCGCCGGCACCCGCTGGAGAATTGGTAACGCGTATGCTGAGATTACTTCTGATACTCCTGAAAAGAGTTTGCTGGAAAAAGTAAAATCAACTGCAGGCAGAAATGCGCAGGGTAGAAGAGCAATGCGTTATATGGGTGGTGGTCACAAAAGAATGTATCGTATTATCGACTTTAAAAGAGATAAAAAGAATATACCAGCTACTGTTGCAACGATTGAGTATGATCCGTACCGCACAGCATTTATCGCGTTACTTATTTATGCTGATGGAGAGAAGCGTTATATACTTGCTCCCCAGGGTTTACAGGTAGGCAGTTCAGTTTTAAGTGGTGACAGCGTTGCGCCTGAAGTAGGAAATGCATTGCAGTTAAAGAATATGCCATTGGGTACTATGGTGCATAATATTGAAATGCAGCCAACCCAGGGTGGTAAAATAGCAAGAAGCGCTGGTTCTTCTGCGCAGCTAAGCAATAAAGAAGAAAAATACGGTGTATTGAAAATGCCGAGCGGTGAATTAAGAAAAGTATTAATTAATTGCTACGCTACTGTAGGTGTTGTCAGCAACAGCGATCACAGTTTACAGAGCATGGGTAAAGCCGGTCGTAACGTTTGGAGAGGTATCAGACCAAGAACACGTGGTGTTGCGATGAACCCGGTGGATCATCCGATGGGTGGTGGTGAAGGTAAAGCTTCAGGTGGTCAGCCCCGCAGCAGAAATGGTCAGTATTCAAGAGGGCTGAAAACACGTACCAGGGGTAAAGGCAGCGATAAATTAATTATCCAGAGAAAAGACGGTAAGAAAATAGCAAAATAAGATTTTCAACATTTCAAATTAACTCATTTATCATATGGGTCGTTCAATTAAAAAAGGTCCTTACGTAGCAGAACATCTTGAAAAAAAGGTGTTGGCCGTAAATGAAGGTAAATCCAAGAAAGGTGTTATTAAAACATGGAGCCGCCGTTCTACTATTACGCCGGACTTTGTGGGGCACACGCTTGCGGTACACAATGGTAATAAATTCATCCCTGTGTATGTAACAGAGTTTATGGTTGGCCATAAGCTGGGGGAATTTGCGCCAACCCGCAACTTTAAAGGACACTCAAGCAAGAAAATAGCTTAATTAATTTAAGAATTGATCAACAATGGAAGCTGTAGCAAAACTTAGAAATTATCCCACGTCGCCACGCAAAATGCGTTTGCTGGCTGATGAGATCCGCGGACTGAATGTAGAAAAAGCAATTGCTTTTTTAGAGTTCCATCCCCAGCACTCATCTACTCCTTTACGCAAGCTGGTTTTATCTGCCATCAATAACTGGAAACAGAAAAATGAAAATGGCGATGAAGGTGGTTTAGTAGTAAAGACAATCTTTGTTGACGGCGCAAGAACATTGAAACGTATGCGTCCGGCGCCGCAGGGCCGTGGTTACCGTGTACGCAAACGCAGCAACCATGTAACGGTTATAGTAGACACAAAAGTAATTGCAGACACAAAACAAAATAACTAATCAACTAATAAAACGGATATGGGTCAAAAAACAAATCCTATTGGTAACAGGTTAGGCATCATCCGCGGATGGGAAAGCAACTGGTACGCAAGCAGAAAAGATTTTGCTTCCAGGCTTATTGAAGACACGAAGATCCGTACTTACCTGATTGCACGTATCAATAAAGGAGGCATCTCCAAAATTGTTATCGAGCGTACACTGGGTAAGCTTATCATAACTATCCATACTTCCAAGCCCGGTATTATTATCGGTAAAGGTGGTGGTGAAGTTGATCGTATAAAAGAAGAGTTGAAGAAACTGACTGGCAAAGATGATGTACAGATCAACATTCTTGAAATACGCCGTCCTGAGCTGGATGCGATGATCGTTGCAGATACAATCGCAAAACAGATTGAGAACCGTATCAACTTCAAGAGAGCTATTAAAATGGCAATCGCTTCTGCACTTCGTATGGGTGCTGAAGGTATAAAAGTGAAAGCGAGTGGTCGTTTGGGTGGTGCTGAAATTGCACGTTCAGAAGAAATCAAACAAGGCCGTACACCATTGCATACCCTGCGTATGGATATCGATTATGCAAACGTATTTGCGCTTACTGTTTACGGTAAGATTGGTATCAAAGTATGGATTTGTAAAGGTGAAATTTTAACCAAGCGTGATTTGAATCCAAATTTCGTTAGCGGTAAGGACGGTGGACCAGGTGCTGGCCCGGGTGGAGAAAGAAGACCAGACAGGAGAGATGAGCGCCCTGATAGAAGAGATGACAGGAGAGGTGGCGGCGGTGGTGGTGGAGACAGAAGGCCTGCAGGTGGTGGTGGAAGACCTGGAGGACCAAGTGGTGGTGGTGGAAGAAGATAATTTAAGTTGAAAGGATATTCAAAGTAATAATAAAACTTAAGCAAGGGCTCAAATCCCGAAGCTAAAAAGCTTTCTAAAATGTTACAACCGAAAAGAACAAAGCACAGGAAGTCGCAGAAAATGCCGGTTAAAGGAAATGCAAAGAGAGGAACGACTCTGGCATTTGGCTCTTATGGCCTGAAAGCATTGGATACCGTGCACATGACTGAGCGCCAGATTGAAGCTGCCCGCCAGGCTATGACCCGTGCAATGAAACGTGAAGGAAGTGTTTGGATCAGAATTTTCCCTGACAAACCAGTTACTGCAAAACCTGCTGAAGTACGTATGGGTAAAGGTAAAGGTAACCCTGAAGGATGGGCTGCGGTAGTAAAACCAGGACGTATCCTGTTTGAAGCTGACGGAGTTTCAGCAGCAACTGCAAAAGAAGCCATGTTGCTTGCAGCACAAAAATTACCCATTAAGACCAGGTTTGTTACGCGTCGCGATGTTGATGCATAATAAATTAAGATAAAGAGAATGTGCGTTGACCAGTGGAGATTGATATCACATTTTCAAAATATCAAATACTCAAAATAGTAAAAATGTCTAAGAGAATTGAATTTGTAAAAAGCATAGCTGGCTTAAATGATGGTGAAATAAGTGCCCGCATTAAAGAAGATCAGCTGAGGTTGAAAAAACTTGAATTTGCTCATACTATTTCTCCGCTGGAGAATCCAATGAGCATCCGTGACCTGAGAAAGGACATCGCACGTTTGCAAACCGCATTAAAGAAAAAGCAACTCGGTTTTTAATAACTATATAACCAGGGATTATCATGGAAGAAAGAAATTTGCGCAAAACAAGAATAGGTGTTGTAACCAGCAATAAAATGACTAAGACAGTCACTGTTGCGGTGGAAAGAAAAGTTAAGCACCCTATTTATGGTAAGTTCGTTAAAAAGACTACCAAGTTTCATGCGCACGATGAAAAAAGTGAATGCAGTATTGGTGATACTGTTAAGATAATGGAAACCCGTCCGCTTAGCAAAACAAAACGCTGGAGACTGGTGGAAGTAGTGGAGAAAGTGAAATAAGTAATACAAGCTGTGAGCTTCTGGCCCACATTATTCTGAAGAAAATTGTTTAATTGCTATACTCGTCCCGAAAAAAATCGGGACAGCTATTAGCTCAAAGCTAAAAAAATGATTCAGCAGGAAAGCAGATTGAACGTGGCTGATAACAGCGGTGCTAAAGAAGTACTGGTTATTCGCGTTCTTGGGAATAGCGGACAGGATTATGCGGGTATCGGTGACAAGATTGTAGTAACCGTAAAAGACGCATTACCACAGGGTGGTATTAAGAAAGGTACTGTTACCAAAGCTGTAATCGTACGCACGAAAAAGAAATTGCGTCGTAAAGACGGTTCTTATATACGTTTTGATGACAATGCTGTTGTGTTGCTGAACCCGGCCGATGAGCCCCGGGGTACGCGTATTTTTGGACCGGTTGCCAGGGAATTACGTGATAAAGGATACATGAAGATTATTTCATTGGCTCCGGAAGTATTGTAAGAAGCCGTTAGCTTTTAGCCATTAGCTATTAGCAGGACGTGTAAAATAAAGTTTAACAGGCTAGTGGCTACGCAGCTAATAGCTAAAAGCTAAATAAAATGAGTAACAGATTTAAAGCAAAATTCAGCATTAAAAAAGGGGATTCGGTAGTAGTTATTACCGGTGACGATAAAGACGTTACCAAACCCCGCAAAGTGCTGGAATTATACCCTGAAGAAAGCAAATTGCTGGTAGAAGGTGCTAACATTATCACCAAGCATACAAAACCTTCTGCCCAAAACACAAAGGGTGGTATAGTGAAGAAAGAAGCAAAAATCCATATCAGCAATGTAATGTTATGGGATGCAAAAAAAGGTGTTGCTACTAAAGTAAAACGCAGCAGGGAAACTGGTAAGCTGGTACGTATATCAAAAAAGTCCGGTGAGGTTATAAAATAAAGACAAGCTGTTAGCTATTAGCCGTAAGCTATTAGCTGATATAGCAAAAAGAATAGATTATTGAAAACGCTATAAGCCAGCAGCTAATAGCTAAAAGCAAAAAAATGAGCACAACAAAATATTCCGCACGCCTGGCAGACAAGTACAAGAAAGTTGTGGTACCCGCTTTGCAAAAACGTTTCAGTTACAAAAGCGTAATGCAGGTTCCAAGACTTGAAAAAATCTGTCTGAACCGTGGTGTGAACGGAGCAGTAAATGATAAGAAGCTGATTGATATTGCACTGGATGAAATGACACAGATTACTGGTCAGAAAGCAGTTGCTACCATGAGTAAAAAGGATATCTCCAATTTTAAACTACGTAAAAATATGCCCATCGGAACAAGGGTAACACTGCGTGGTGAAAAAATGTATGAGTTTCTTGACAGGTTTATTTCAACAGCTTTGCCAAGGGTACGTGATTTTAAAGGGGTGAATGAAAAATCATTTGATGGACGCGGTAATTACACACTGGGCATTACTGAACAGATTATTTTCCCGGAAATTGATATTGACAAAGTGAACAAGATAACCGGCATGGACATCACTTTTGTAACAACTGCAGGCACCAATGAAGAAGCGTATGAATTGCTGAAAGAACTGGGCATGCCATTCAAGAATGCAAAGAAAGAAGCAGAGTAATACAGTACTAAAAATCTAAATACTAATAAATGGCAAAAACATCAGTAATAGCCAGGCAGAAAAAAAGAGAAGTAATGGTGGCACAGTTTGCTGAAAAAAGAGCAGCACTGAAAGCAGCCGGTGATTACAAAGCACTGGACGCTTTACCAAAAAATGCTTCGCCTGTACGTTTAAAAAACCGTTGCCAGTTAACCGGCCGTCCAAGAGGTTATATACGCTACTTCGGTCTTAGCCGTGTATCTTTCAGAGATATGGCATTAAACGGTAAAATACCAGGAGTAAGAAAAGCAAGCTGGTAATACCACGCACTGTTCCTGGATATAAATACAGAGAACATGATATCATAGGATATCGCATTGTAAATAATTTTTTAAACTATCAATTTCAGATAAACAATGGTAACTGATCCTATTGCAGACTTTTTGACCAGAATCCGTAACGCACAGATGGCTAATCACCGTATTGTGGAGATACCGGCTTCTAACCTGAAAAAGCGCATGACTGAAATCTTGTACGAAAAAGGATATATTCTTAAATACAAGTTCGAAGACGACAATAAACAAGGTGTTATTAAGATAGCGTTGAAGTACGATGTTACAACAAAGGAACCTGCTATTAAAGCATTGGAGAGGGTAAGCCGTCCGGGTTTGCGTACCTATTCAAAACCTGCAGATTTCAAGCGTGTAAAAAATGGCCTTGGTGTGGCAATCATGTCTACTTCAAAGGGAGTTATGACAGACAAAGAAGCAAAAGTGCAGAATGTAGGCGGCGAAGTGCTTTGCTACATTTATTAAAGAATACACATGTTGTGTGATAATTAAGCCCTTACTATACAGGGCTGACCACTGCAACAGATATTTATATTAATTAATTCTCAAATAGTAAATTATTATGAGTCGTATAGGAAAAAAGCCAGTTGTTATTACGAATGGCGTAACGGTAACAGTTGGTACCGATAATGTGGTTACCGTAAAAGGACCCAAAGGCGAATTAAAGCAGGCGGTTGATCGTGATATTAAAGTAGAGGTAAAAGACGGAAACGTGGAATTTGGCCGCCCTACTGATCAGATCCGGCACAAAGCATTGCACGGTTTATACCGTTCACTGGTTAATAATATGGTGAAAGGTGTTACTGATGGATACAAGAAAAATCTTGAACTGGTAGGGGTAGGTTATAAAGCCGCTAACCAGGGTAATACATTGGATCTGGCTTTGGGTTTTTCTCACAATATTATTTTCGAAATACCAAAAGAAATAAAAGTAGCCACTGCCCAGGAAAAAGGTCAGAACCCAACCATTACACTGGAAGGTGCAGATAAGCAATTGCTGGGTGCTGTAGCTGCTAAAATACGCAGCCTGCGTAAGCCTGAACCGTACAAGGGTAAGGGTGTGAAATTTGCCGGTGAGGTATTGCGTCGTAAAGCAGGTAAAGCGGCTGGTAAATAAACCCCTGGCCACCTAAAGGGGGAAGACCAGGAGTCGTCAAAGTATAAAAATTTATTTCAATAGAACCTTATTCACCTTAGGGGTTAGGGGTAAAATAGAAATCATGGAAGCAAAAATTATAAGAAGGCAAAAAATCAGGTTTGGTATACGCAAAAAAATTGTTGGTACCGCTCAGAAACCCCGCTTGTCTGTTTTCAGAAGCAATGCTGAAATCTATGTTCAGTTGATTGATGATGCAAATGGTACAACACTCGCTTCTGCTTCCTCAAGAGATAAGGACATCGCAGCGCAGAAAGTTGCTAAATCTGAAAAAAGCAAACTGGTAGGTGCAGCTATTGCAAGAAAAGCTATTGACCTTGGTTTAAACGACGTAGTATTTGACCGTGGTGGTAATCTTTACCATGGCCGTGTGAAAGCAGTAGCTGAAGCCGCAAGAGAAGGCGGACTTAAATTCTAATTCAAATTTTAACTTGAAATAATGTCAGAAATAATTTTAAACAAAGTTAAAGCCGGTGACCTGGAACTGAAAGAGAAAGTGGTTTCCATTAACCGTGTGGTAAAAACTACCAAAGGCGGACGTGCTTTTAGTTTTTCTGCGCTGGTAATTGTTGGTAATGGAGCTGGTGTGGTTGGTCATGGCCTGGGAAAAGCAAAAGAAGTTCAGGAAGCTATCACAAAAGGCATTGAAGACGCCAAGAAAAACCTGATTAAAGTGCCGGTTATGAAGGGAACCATTCCTCATGACCAGCTTGCTAAAGAAGGTGCTGCAAAAGTGTTGATAAGACCAGCTGCCCATGGTACAGGTGTAATAGCCGGAGGTTCTATGCGTGCAGTGTTGGAAAGTGCTGGTGTTACAGACGTATTGGCTAAATCTTTAGGTTCTGCTAACCCGCATAATGTGGTAAAGGCAACTTTTAAAGCACTTGCTATGTTGCGTGAGCCCATCAATATTGCAAAAACAAGAAATGTCTCTTTGAAGAAAGTTTTTAACGGATAAATTATGGTATAAGGTGCAGGGTATGGTGTAAGGCCTTAACCCCTAACCTTCTGCCTTTAACCTTCTTAAGCATGAAAAAAATTAAAATAACACTGGTTAAAAGTCCTATTGACAGGCCTAAGCGTCAGAAGCTAACCCTTAAAGCGCTGGGCTTAGGGAAACTTAATTCTACTAAAGAAGTGGAAGCCAGTGTACAGATATTAGGCATGGTACGTAAAGTAAACCACCTGGTAAAAGTAGAAGAACTTGCATAATGTGGAAATGCCCGTCCGAAAGGATTCATCCGGGCGGATACTGACTAAGCATCTTTTCATTCATCACATTATTACATTCAATAACGCGAGGGGAAATAACCCCGTTAAGTAAAAATTAATACAATGAAACTGCACGAATTAAGACCTGCAAAAGGCGCAACACACAAAAAGAAAAGAATTGGCCGTGGCGAAGCTTCCGGTAAAGGTGGTACTTCTACAAAGGGTAATAAGGGCGGACAAAGCCGCGCTGGTTACTCAAGCAAATTTGCACATGAAGGCGGACAGATGCCAATACAGCGCCGTTTACCAAAACGTGGATTTAAAAACAATGATCGTATTGAATTCAAGGTGTTTAACCTTGGCCAGATTGATCAATTGGTTGAAAAATATGGTCTGAAAGAATTTTCGCTGGAAAACCTGTATATCAATAACCTTATCAATCAAACCGATAGCGTTAAAATATTGGGAAATGGTGAGTTAAAGAGCAAGCTGAGCTTTAAAGTAAACGCAATCAGCGCAAAAGCTAAAGCTGCTATCGAGGCGTCTGGTTCAACCCTGGAGATTGTTAAGTAATTTCAGTAACTTGTGTGGCGCATTTTTATAATGCGTCTTTTTTGTCAGGCTCATTTTTTAAATTTTAGCCATCTGTGAAGAAACTCATACAAACACTCAAAAATATCTGGAGCATCGCAGAGCTGAAAAGTAAAATTCTGGTAACATTATCGTTGCTTTTAATTTACCGTTTTGGCTCTCACATTGTTTTACCAGGTCTTGATCCAAATAAGATTAATTTAAAGGGCGCCACATCGGGTGCATTGGGTTTGATTGATGCTTTTGCGGGAGGCGCTTTTTCACAGGCGTCTATTTTTGCATTGGGTATTATGCCTTATATCTCCGCATCTATATTTATGCAATTGATGACCATCCTGGTTCCGCAAATGCAAAAAGTACAGAAAGAGGGAGATAGCGGACGTAAAAAAATCAATCAATGGACAAGGTATTTAACAGTTGCTGTAACCATTGTACAGGCCAGCGCTTATGTTACCTATGTAAAAACAGTAAATGCTGAAGCGCTTCTTCCAGCTTTCACCGGTTATTTTGCTATTACCACTACTATCCTTTTAACTGCAGGTACTTTATTTGTAATGTGGTTAGGAGAAAAAATTACAGATAAAGGCTTGGGCAATGGTACTTCTATTATCATTATGATTGGTATTCTTGCCAGGCTGCCCCAAAACCTTATACAGGAATGGGCTGCAAAAAGCAACCGTGGCGGTGGTGGTCTGTTAATTTATATTATTGAGATAGCGGTTTTGATAGCTGTCATTATGGGACTTATAGTGCTGGTACAGGGTGTTAGAAAAATACCTGTTAATTATGCCAAACAAATTGTTGGTAACAGGCAGTTTGGTGGTGCCCGGCAGTTTTTACCGCTAAAAGTGAATGGTGCAGGTGTAATGCCCATCATTTTTGCACAGGCTATTATGTTTCTGCCCACTTTGATTTCTTATACCAATTTCGAAAATAAAGCAGGTATAGCAAGGATATTTGCAGATCCTACAGATCCGTGGCATATGACTATTTACGCCGTGATTGTTGTTGGATTTACATTCTTATACACAGCATTAATTTTTAATCCAAAACAGATTGCCGACGATTTAAAACGCAATAATGGTTTTATACCCGGTGTTAAACCTGGTCAGCCAACTGCTGATTATATAGGCTCTGTAATGGACCGTATCACTTTACCAGGCGCTATTTTGCTGGCCATTGTTGGTATTTTGCCGGGGTTTGCACAGCTTTTTGGAGTTACACAGGGCTTTGCATCCTTCTTCGGTGGTACATCTTTACTGATTATGGTAGGTGTAATTCTTGATACACTGCAACAGATAGAAACACAGTTATTGATGAGACAGTATGACGGTTTGATGAAGAGCGGAAGAATACAGGGCAGGCAAAACTTACAGTCCACTACTATTTAATGAATGTTTTTAAACATATTTAAAACCTGGCAGTTATTATATTGCCAGGTTTTATTTTTGTGCAGAAAAAGGTATATATGATTTATTATAAAACAGCAGCAGAGATTGAACTTATGCGGCAGAGCGCATTACTGGTAAGCAAAACGCTTGCACAGGTAGCGGCTATTTTAAAACCAGGGGTTACCACTTTGTCCATCGACAAAATGATTGGCGGGATAATAAG
>JBDSOC010000021.1:0-7954 GCA_039915085.1 Chitinophagaceae bacterium | reverse complement strand
TTGCCTTTAAAATAGGAATGGAACTGGTGGCAGCCAAAGACTGGCTGGGTTATGATAAAAGAAATTATTCCCGTACCGGTACCAATGGGAAAATTATTGATGGCGACAGGGCTACAGATCCCAATTACGACGGTGTGAATGTATATGGCGATGAAACCACGACAGATATCCGTTCGGGTGTTTTTCCTGGCCTGGCGGCACAAGCGCCTTTTCTTAAAGGATTTCTGGATACATTAAATGGCGGAAAGCCTATGAATGTTTCGCGTACGGGCTACAATGAAAATGATGCAGTTAACCAAAATACATTAAACTATAAGTTAACGGGCGCACTTCACTATAAGTTATCATCAAAAACGGAGGCTATCCTGTCGGGCCACTGGGGTACCGGTAACACTGTCTATACCGGCAGTGAAAGGTATAGCTTGAGAAATTTAAAAATTGGCCAGTATAAAATTGAGCTTAATAACCCCAACTGGATGCTAAGGGCCTATACCACGCAGGAAGATGCGGGCGAAAGTTATAATGCCACGGTAACAACCCGTTTAGTAAATGAAGCCTGGAAGCCAAGTGGTGGATCTACCGGCTGGTTCTCGCAATATACACAAGCCTATCTTGGTGCCAGGTTAGGCGGGGCCACAGATTTTGTTGCGCAAACACAGGCGCGTGCCACTGCTGATATTGGAAGGCCGGCACCTGGCAGTAACCAGTTCAAAACGCTGTTTGACCAGGTAAGAAGTATTCCCATTTCAAAAGGCGGGGGGCTTTTCCTGGATAAAACAAATTTATACATGATAGAAGGCCAGGCTAACCTGAGCCCTTATACAAAAAAAGTGGCGGATATTATTATAGGTGCCAATTATAAAAAATATGTACTAAACAGTGAAGGCACTTTGTTTGCTGACAGTACCGGCAAAATTGGTATTGAAGAGTTTGGCGCCTATGCGCAGGCAACAAGAGCGTTATTTAATGATGCAGTGAAACTACAGGTAAGTGGCCGCTACGATAAAAACCAGAATTTTAAGGGCAAATTTACGCCCAGGGTGACTTTGGTTGTAAAAGTAGCTGAAAACAATAACCTTCGCTTAAGTTACCAGACAGCTTACCGTTTTCCCAGTACGCAACAACAATGGATCAATTTAAATATCGGTTCAAATACACAGTTGATTGGTGGCAACAAAAGTTTTATTGATTTTTATAAGTTAAAAAGCAATCCAACTTATGAATTAAGTACTTCAAACCCACCAACTGTAAATACCACCCCTTACAGTTACCCCGATTCAAAAGCCGAGTCAGTTACCACTTATGAAATAGGTTACAAAGGGCTTGTGACAAAAAGTTTATTGATTGATGCGTATGGATATTATGGAGAGTACAGTGATTTTCTTTACCGCACACTGGTTATACAGCCTGACCAGCCAACTCAGCACAACACTATAACCGATGTGGTTAAAGGTCTTGCCAATAATTCAATTGCCAGCAGCCTGGGCCGGATTTTTTCTGTTCCTGCAAATACTACCATCAAAGTTAAAACTTATGGTTTTGGATTGTCCATCGATTACAGGTTACCGCTAGGCTTTATTATAAGTGGCAACCTGTCTTCGGATAATTTAAAAGATGATGGTGGATTGAGGGCTTCATTCAGTACGCCGAAATACAGGACCAACCTGTCGTTTGCCAATAATGGTTTTGGTACTGGAAAAAGGTTTGGCTTTAATGTAACCTGGCGCTGGCAGGATTCATTTTCTTATGATGGTGATTTTGGCAATGGCGATATCCCCGCAATTCATACGCTTGATGCGCAGGTCAGCTATAAAATACCCAACTCGAAATCTGTGGTTAAAATTGGTGCTAATAACCTGCTGAACCAATATTATATTAATGGTATAGGCAACTCAATGGTTGGCGGTTTGTATTATGTAGCGTTTGCCTATAATGTATTTTAATAGTTAATTTATTTAAATCGTATTTATGAATATCATTAATAATATTAAAAAAGGCTGCATCACGGTTATTACACTGCTTGTACTTTTTACATCGTGTAATAAATTAAATGTGGATCCGGTACCGGTTACTGTGCCCACTACACCTGCGGGCAATACAGTTGCAAAAGTACTGGCGGCCACACCCACCGATAGTTTATACTACCGGCTGGTTATTAAATCGGGTATATTATCCGCTACCCCTGCTACTATAACAGATTCTTCTTTGCGTTTTACCATGTTTGTACCAGATAATAATGCAATGAAAGCATTTATTAATGCTATTTCGGGGGGTGCAGTTCCTTTAAATGCACCCGATGCGGTTTTTTCCGGCTTTATTACTGCTAATATTCCGGTATCCAGTGCGCTGCCCATAGTCAGTTATAACATCGTGCCACAGGCTTTACCAACCACCAGCTTTCCAACTGCATTTCCTAATTTGCAATACCCAACTATTTTTAATCCTGCACCAGCGCTCAGCGCTTTGCTGCGTTTAACTACTTTTCCAAGTAAAAGAGGATCCATTACCTGGGTAAACAATGTACCGCTTTCGTCTGCGGATGCTGTGGCCACCAATGGCATCATTCATCATACAGCAGCTGTTGTAGTGCCGCCTTCTCAATACTTGTGGGACAGGATAAACACTGATCCGGATATGACTTACTTTAAAGCAGCGGTACAAAGAGCGGATAGCGGCACCGGTACCTTACAGGCTGCCATGCTGAATATTGGCGCCAACCTTACCGTTTTTGTACCTACAGATTCTGCCATGAAGGCTGCTATTACTGCACAGTTAACAGTAGCGCTGATTGCTCAAGGTTATGCGCCAGCAACGGCCGCAGCAGCAGCTGCAGGATTAGCCGCTACGCCCGATGTGTTTACTAATCCCGCGGTTGCAGGAAGCCTGACACCTACCGTTGTAAAAGGCATTGTTGCTTATCATATTCTTGGGATACGCGTTTTTACGGTAAATTTTCCAACCACTACCACGGTTGTGCCTACTTTAATTGGAGGCGCGCCTTACCCCGGGGTGGGTTTGCTGGCAACACTGGCAGGACCGATTGCTGCTGCCGCATCTGTAAAAGGAGCTGGTGCATACAATACAACCCCTTCAAATATTTTACTTAATCCTACACCCGGTACAGGCAAAAGTGATCAGCTTTATCTCAATGGCGTGATACACAAAATTGACCAGGCTTTGTTTCCGCAATAAAGGAAGTGTTAAGTTTTAAGTGGTAAGTTGTAAGTAAAAAATACAAATAGACCTAATGCATATTATATAGAAATCCCCGCTTTTAAAGCGGGGATTTCTATATAATCGCAATGTGTTTATCGCTCAAAACTCAACACTTAAAACTTAGCACTTACAACTTTCCTACACATTAAACCTGAAATGCATTACGTCTCCGTCTTTTACTATATAATCTTTTCCTTCAATTCTTAATTTGCCTACTTCGCGTGCAGCAGATTCAGATCCGTATTGTACAAAATCATTGTAGCTGATAACTTCAGCTTTAATAAACCCCTTTTCAAAATCAGTATGTATAACGCTTGCGGCCTGCGGGGCTTTCCATCCCTGGTGGATGGTCCAGGCCCTTACTTCCTGTACACCAGCAGTAAAATAAGTGTACAGTGAAAGTAATTTATAAGCGGAACGGATGAGTTTGTTCAGTGCAGGTTCTGTCATTTTATATTCATCCATAAACAACTGCCTGTCATCAGCATTGTCCATTTCAGCTATCTGCGCTTCTATGGAATTATTCATAATAATTACCTGCGCATTTTCACCCGCAACAGCAGCTTTTAATGCATCAGAATATTTATTACCTGTATGCATAGACGCTTCATCTACATTGGCAACATAGAGCACCGGTTTGGAGGTTAACAGCATCAAATCAGTAATAGCGGCAGTTTCATCTTTATCAAGGTTCATCTCACGTATATTGCGGCCCTGGTCAAGATGCTGTTTGCAGCGTTTCAAAATCTCGTATTCGGCTTTTTGTTTTGGATCGGCGGTCTTCAGTAATTTTTCTGCTTTTGATAATTTTTTTTCAACACTTTCCAGGTCCTTTAACTGCAGTTCAGTATCAATAATTTCTTTATCGCTTACAGGATTGATGGCGCCCTCATCGCGTAAAATATTCTCATCTTCAAAACAGCGTACCACATGCACAATGGCGTCAACCTCTCTTATATTGGCAAGAAATTTATTACCGAGTCCTTCACCTTTACTGGCGCCGCGCACCAACCCTGCAATATCCACTATTTCTATTTGCGTAGGAACGGTGCGGTTTGGTTTTACCAGTTCCGCCAGTTTATCAATGCGTTCATCGGGCACATTTACCAGGCCCATATTGGGTTCAATGGTACAAAAACGGTAATTACTGGCCTGTGCTTTTGCACTGGTGCTAACCGCGTTAAATAAAGTTGATTTCCCCACATTTGGCAACCCTACAATACCAGCTTGTAAACCCATTTTTGTTATTTTAAATGTTGAATTTTAAATTTTAAATTCTCACGTCTCACGCCCTTTTTTCGAGCCGCAAATATAGTGTTTTGCTGGCTGATGTGGATTCACCTTAATCAATTAACTTCAAAGCTCAATCAAGCCGTTTCTATGGCATTAAGCAGGATATGGAGTGCTTTTATTATTATCGCAATCATTGTAGCTGCTGCAAAATTCGTTTCCGGAAATGAGAAACAGGTATTTAGCGCCATGGTCACCGGCAAAAAAGGCGATTCTGTTCAGGTAAAAGAAATGAATTTAACCGCTGCAGATCCCTCACTGCTAAAAGCTCTTGACACAAACCACCGTATACAACAGGGTGATCTCATTTATAAAAAAGACGGGGAAAAAATAGTAGCCATAAAACTGCAGGTGGCCAATGGCATTATAGATACTTGCTGGGATGCCGTAGAAATATGCCTTAAACTGGTAGGTATATTGGCACTGTTTATCGGTTTTATGAGCATTGCTGAAAAAGCAGGCGGTATAAGACTGCTTTCAAGAATTGTGGGCCCATTTTTTTCCAGGCTTTTTCCAGGCGTTCCCCAGGGGCATCCGGCAATGGGGCACATGATTATGAATTTTTCTGCAAACTTACTGGGACTTGATAACGCAGCCACTCCCTTTGGTTTAAAAGCGATGGAAAGCCTTCAGGAAATTAACCCGCATAAAGAAACAGCTTCCGATGCACAGATCATGTTTCTTTGCCTGCATGCAGCAGGATTAAATATTATTCCCATCAGTGTTATTGCTATCCGCGCTTCGCAGCATGCCAGTAATCCAACGGATGTATTCATTCCCTGTATGATCGTAACGTTTGTGGGCACAATAACTGCTATGCTGGTGGTTTCTTTCAAACAAAAAATAAATGTATTGCAGCCTGTTATTATTTTATGGGTACTAAGTATTTCATTGGTAATAGCATTGCTGGTTTTGTATGTTACTACTTTAAATGCGGCAGGTATTCAATCGTTTTCAAGTATACTGAGCAACGGGTTGATACTCCTTGTTTTTCTTTTGATTATACTGGGCGGCGTGTACAAAAAAATTGATGTATTCGATTCGTTTATAGAAGGAGCAAAGTCGGGTTTTGATACAGCTATCCGTATCATTCCTTACCTGGTGGGCATACTCGTAGCCGTTAGTATGCTGCGTACCAGCGGGGCTTTTGATATGGCTATCAACTGGATAAAAAATTTCTTTGCCTTACTGGGTGCAGATACCCGTTTTGTGGAAGGCCTGCCAACTGCCCTGATACGTCCATTGAGCGGTGGGGCCGCGCGGGGTATGATGGTGAGTACGATGACTACGTACGGTCCCGATTCTTTTGCCAGCAGGCTTTCCGGAATTTTCCAGGGCGCATCTGATACTACTTTTTATGTGATAGCCGTTTATTTCGGCTCTGTAAATATTAAGAATACGCGCTATTCCATTGGGGCGATGCTGCTGGCAGATTTGGTTTGTATTATTACTTCCATACTATTGGCGTACTTATTTTTTGGATAACATCTGCTTAAAATTCCAGCAAAGAAACTTTTCCATCCATCGTGGTCACCAGTAACTGGTTCTGCGGCAGCGGAAGTAAATTGGCGACCAGGCAATTGGAGATTTTGTGTTTCCACAATACTTTACCGTCTGCGCGGTTAAGGGCAACCGTTATGCCCGATTGCCCTGGCACAAAAACAATATTGTTTTTTTCAACAATGGCCGTTGGGCATATTTCATAACCGAGTGTAAGTTCCGATTTCCATACAGGCATCATTTCACCGGCCTGCGTTGAAATGCCGGATACATTTCCTTCCATGGTTTTAACGAATACAAGGCTGCTGTCAGCCGATAACCCCATCGACTCCCGTACCCGCAGATCGGGCATTTGTTTTCTCCAGATAACAGTTCCAGTATTTGCATCCAGCGCAGTCATGTACCGATCCGGCGCTACAATAAAAATTCTGTTGTGTGCTGCAACCGGGAAACAGGCGGCAGGGGAGAACATCCTGTTTGAACTTCCGTTGTTCCATTTCCATACCAGGCTGCCTGTTGCTAAACTGAGGCAATAGAAATCATTGTGCCAGCAGCCAAAATAAATTTTATTATCGTAGATGAGAGGCTTGGTAACTACAAAGCCGCTTACATCATTAAAGTCCCACCGTATGGTGCCATCTTTTATATTAATGGCCCTGAAATGACCGTCTGATGCGCCCGTATATACAACTTCTTTAGCAATAAGCGGATGTGCCAGCACGGCTTTGCCGGTTTGAATTTTCCATAAAAGTTTACCGGTTTTAGCAGCAAGTGCATAAATATAATTATCTGATGAACCAGCTATTACTACATTTCCATTTGTTGCAGGAATGGCATACATTTTTCCACCGGTCTTAAATTTCCATACCGGTTTTCCATTTTTTTTATCCAGGGCAACTATTTCACCATTGGTATTGCTTGTAAAAATAAGTTGATCATTAAAAGAAGTTCCTGAACCAATATCGCTTTGATCATTGTAAGTCCATATTTCTTTTACAAAAGGAAAACTATCGTTGACTGTATAGGAAGGTTTTGGCCAGTTGCCGCGCGTATTTTTAAAATGAAGGTTTGTAAGCTGAAGCGAAGCCCAGGCAGGTTTTGTTATAATACCAGTTGTTCTTTCCTGGTAAGTAACGGTATCATTACTGATGGTAACAATATTATATCCACCCACTGAATCTTTCGCACGCAGATTAGAGCGGCCCATTATTGCAGGTATACCTTCAAAATTTAATTTATGATTGGAATGACCATGGCCGCAAATGATAAACTGGATATTTTTTTGTTTAAGGTGATCAAGCACTTCATACCAGTTATTAAGCGCATCATCCTGCGGATAGTGATTTACAAAAATAACGGGCGTGCTTTCCGGAATAGTTTGTAAAGTACTGTCGAGCCATAGCATATTTTCACGTGGTACCTGGCCCGGCCCCATGTGCATGTTTGGCCCGCAGGCAGTACCCAGGAAAATATATTTACCTGCTTTGAAATCAAATGTCTCAGCTCCAAAAACATTTTTAAATGTATTGGCGCCACTTTCAGACCAGTTGCCGTCATGGTTGCCGGGAATAATATGCCAGGGCTTGTTAAGGCTATCAAGAATTTGTTTGGCCAGTTTTATTTCTTCGTCGGCGCCAAATTCTGTAATATCCCCCGAGATAACCACAAACTGGATAGCTGGATTTTCATTGATGTCTTTTACGGTGCGCCGGAGATCATCTGCACCGGTGCCGCTACCCACATGCGTATCGGATAAATGCACAAAGACCAGGGGGGTGTTTTGGGCAGGTGCTGCAGAAAAGCAAAACAGTAAAATAAGTATGGATAAATATTTTGTTATCATCAGGAGATAGTTTCTTCAACGGAATGAATAATAAAAAAACATAAGGCGCCAATCCATTAGCGTTAATTTGTTGTAACAACACCAACCAAGGCGCGCGTATGCCTC
>JBDSOC010000006.1:0-66286 GCA_039915085.1 Chitinophagaceae bacterium | reverse complement strand
GGCTAATATTTTAATTTTATCATTCATCATTTGTAATAAAAAAAGGCGCAGGATTTGGTATACCATTGATATGCAAGCATTGCTAACAGGCTGGCTCGGTTTTGTATTAACCGGATCAATTTAATTTAAACACAATTTATTAAACTAGTTTAGTAAACCGGTGCGACGTTATAATGCAGTGCAGGCACCAATATTTGCCCGTTGTGCGCAAGCGATTTCATCACCAGGAAAATCTAACAATTATGAAACAAATATTAATACTATTGTTTTCTTTTACAGTATTCCAGGCAAATTGTCAAAAGAAAGTTTCCTTGAATAAAGGAGTTTTTCTTGAAAACATTTCCTGGACAACTGCCAAAGAGGTACTAACACCAGATGTAATAGTTGTTATTCCATTGGGGGCCGGAGCAAAAGAACACGGTCCGCATTTGCCGCTTTCCAGTGATTATATACAGGCAGACGGGACAGCCAAACTTTTAGCTTTAGAGCGAAATGTAATTATAACACCTGTGGTCAATTATGGCTTTTACCCGGCATTCCTCAAATATCCTGGTTCAACCAGCATAGACTTTACGACGGCTACTGAAATGATTTTAGGAATAGTAAAAAGTCTTTCAAGCTATGGACCTAAACGCTTTTACGTCATTAACGTTGGCGTAAGCACTACACCAACTTTAGCAACCGCATCCAAAATACTTGCTGAGGAAGGAATACTTCTGTGTTACAGCCAATACGATCGTCCCAACTTTGCAAAAGCGGAAGATGCCCTTAAAACGCAAGCCTTTGGCGGACATGCTAACGAAATAGAAACTTCAAATGTTTTATATCTCCGTCCTGCTTTGGTAGATATGAGTAAAGCAGTTAACGACAGCTCCGCAAAAGGCAAACAAGGAATGATATTATCGCCTGTAGAAATCGAAGGCACAGTATTCAGTCCAACCGGCATCGTCGGTTACGCTGCTTTGGCAACGAAGAAAAAGGGGCAAATATCCATGGAGACTTTCACTAAAGAAGTTATTAAAGAAATTGACAGCATTGCTACTTGTCTTTTACCGCAGGTGAAAAATAGAACCGACGAATACAAAAAGTATGAAGGAGAATATGCAAGTCAGGGAAGAAAAAACATGATTATTCAGGTTAAAGAAAACCATCTTCAGTATAAGCAGGCAGACGCTCCATTTTTCGCTCCATTCTTTTTATACCGTAATGGCGAAGACTATTTTTCCGCACAGACCTTAGCTGTTTTATTTGTAAAAAATGAACAGGGACAAGTAGTAAAGGCTTGGTGTCAAAACAGGGGTGAAAGCTTCTGGATGGAAAAAAATAAATAAGATATATAATATAAAGCACGAAGGAACAACACGGGTTTGTGCAAGGGTAGCACAACATCCTTTTTAAAACTTTACCACGATCAGGGTGTTGTTAGTTTTGCAAGCTGATTGTAATTTCATTTAATATGTATAAATCAATTGCTTTTTTTGTAAACAGCCTTTTATTGTTTGCGATTGTTAATGGACAGGTTAATTTGATTGATACACAGTTTATCTCAAAACACCTGCATGCGTTGGCTCATGATTCGATGATGGGCCGACGCCCGGGAACCATAGGTGAGACACGGACAGTGAGCTATTTGTCAAAAGCATTTGGGGACGTTGGATTAACCCCTGCATTTAATAACAGTTATTTACAACCTGTGCCCTTGTTACATGCTTCATCAGCCGGTAGCGTTAGATTTACCAATAACAATCAGCAATTCGCTGTGGACGATTCAATGATAATTATCCGGACTGAAACAAATGGACAAATTGATCTAAAAAATGCACCATTGGTCTTTGTTGGTTACGGAATCACCGCGCCTGAGTTTGACTGGGATGACTATAAGGCAATGAATCTTTCTGGAAAAATTGCAGTCGTTCTTGAAATGGAACCTGATGGAATGCTGCCTTTGGTTTTCGGGAAACAAGGAAGTCTCAGTTATCACTGGACGCCGCCAGTAAAAACGCAGACTGCGATGGAACATGGCGCGGCAGGTGTAATTCTTTTGACTGCAGGAAAAATAATATCCCCTAATCAGAAACGCTGGCGACAGCTTGATTTTACTACACGTGCCGGTAATAATAACGCCGTTTTATTTATACAACTTTCTTTAGCCGGGTCAGAAATGGTTACACAAGCAAGCAATACCAGCCTTGATAAGTTGAAAAAGGTTGCCGGCGATCGTCATTTTATCCCCCAGCCATTGGCTGCGGGTGCAAATATTACTGTAAAAACAAAGACAAGTCCGTTTATGAGCTATAACATGGTTGGCTTTATCGAAGGAAGTGATAACATGCTAAAAAATGAGTGCGTTGTCTATTCGACACATTGGGACGGGTATGGAATTGGCCCCGCACGGCTTGGTGATTCGATTTACAATGCAGCGGCAGACAATGCAGGTGGTATCGCAGAAATGTTGAATATTGCGAAAGCAATATCTAAGATGGCAACCAAACCCAAACGCTCCATGGTCTTTGTCGCGTCCACAGCTGAGGAAAGCGGATTATTGGGTGCAAACGCCTATGCTATGCGCCCTCTTTTTCCAACGGATAAAACCATCATGGCTATCGGAATGGATGTTTTCAGTCCGTGGGGCAAAGCCGTTGCCCTTGAAAACTCAGGATACGGGTATACTTCCGCAGATACTATTCTGCAGTTGATCGCTTTTAAATATAATCTACCCTACGGGGTGCCGTCGGGCAGATCCGTATTCTCCTCCTCTGACCAATATGCATTTGCAAGAAAGGGAATTCCTGCAATATTTACTGGAATCGAAAGTCAGTCATTTACATTGTCCGCCTCAAAGGTTGATTCGCTTCAAAAAATAACACCTGCGCATTCCCCTTTTGATGAAATCAGGCCGGAATGGGATTTACGTTCTGCAGCAACAGAAGCCAGGATATTATATGAATTTGGAATCGCCATGGCAAATTCCGCCAGGCCCCCAGAATGGATTGTTCCCGTTACATTTAAAACGCATTGAACATTATCCCCTCGATATTTTGATACAAGATTATAAAATACAACATTCTGCCTTTATTGAAAAGAAAGGAATAGACATATACTTGCCTGATCTAAAGTTTTACAAGCATGTAAAATTTGTGGCCAACTAAAAGTCTGGGTAGAGATTTTGTAGAGCAGTCGCAATACTCCTTTGGCATTTTCATCCCTGGGTCATCGATTGGAAGCTGATGCCACATGTAGCGAATAAAAAAATTTATGTGGTTAACTCACTGAGGTAACACAACATCCATCTAGACAATAGCCCTCTATATTTTCTACATTACTCACCATTTTCTAAAACCTTCGCATATACACATGATACAATTTGCCTGTCAACTTCTTATGTTGGTGGAAACAGATAAATTGACTTGAAGAGGCCAAGACTTACATTTTAAAATTTTAACCTCATTTTTATTTATAAGTTGGCTATTAAAAGGCAAACCTTGTTACAATAATAATTGGTGGTCGCGGGTTGGCATTTCGTAATTGCTGTCCGGAGCCGGGTACATTTACCAGCAAAGCCCCGTATTGGATTTTATTAAGCTTGTCAGACACCGTGGCTAGCAAGCTGGCAGGCACATCTGATTTTTTATTGTAATAGACCAACTGAAGGGTTATCTGTTCAGGTGCCGAATTACTATTGTCGTTGAGTGTATAGGTCATTGTTATAGTAACCGTGGCGCCATTTAGGGTTATATTTCCAAACGCCGATTTCAAGGTATTTTTTAGATCAATCACCCCAGTCTTTTGGAAAATCGGCAACGCAGACCAGTTCGGCCATTCGTTTTGCATTTAAATCAAGGTGGGGCATCGCGGTTAAAGTGCGTGGTTTTTCCAACTGGCTAAATAAATAAATCGTGAAATTTGGCAATCGCTAGCATTTTAAAATTAAAAAAGTTTATTTACCTTCGTTGAACAAACGCAGTGTTTGTTAGGGTGGGTAAAATTGAGTAAACTAATAAGTTGAGGGAGTAATAGAGCGAGTAAAAATATTAGCAGTTTAAAATTCAATGAATTATAAACTGGAGAGCAATCCGCTCGAGACACAGTAATATGGTTTAAACTGGCCTGCTGCATAAGATTTTAGTTTAATTTAGAATGGAGGTTGCAGCTTGAAGATTTATAGATCCGAAATTTTATGTATGAATTTTTTTTATTTTTTATTACCTTTACTACTTCTTACAAGTTGAACAATATAAGTACAAGTTGTTGACTTTGCGGTTTAGCAGCTATCAATTAATTGATTATTAATAGGGTTATAGGCGGAGTTCGATCCTCCCCAGCTCCACAAAAATTTAATTAACTGCCTAAGGTGCAGTAACAAGAAAACCCGTCAATGATGTATTGGCGGTTTTTTTTGCTTTTAAGTGATATCGGTGTTTATCCAACCACCATGTCTTCTTTACTTTTGGTTCTATATTTATAAAAAAGGAATATTGCTGAAAACGGTTGGTAAAATCGTAGCTGTCGTGCCGTTAGATTTTCTAATTAAACAGGGTCAATCACCCTTTCGAAAATATCTGCAACAATTGTTGTGGCAGCTTCCTCGCAAAAATCGAGTCCGGAATAATCAGGATTATAACCACCGATGTATGGAACTGACATAATATAAATACGTGGGTTTGCTTCTCCATTTTCACCTGTCACCCTGAAGCTATCCGTTATAGCAATTCCCGGGACTTGTAAATAGAATTTATTATCGTTCATTTGTACAATACCGTCAGTGCCTTCCGACTTTTGTATTTTAGCCTGTTCGGGTGATTTGAATTTTAAACGTGCGCGGCTGAGCGTGCCATCATGCACAATACTTTTAAAAGGAAAATCATCCAGTGAAAGGTGTTTTTGCCCGGTGCAATCAATAAATGTTTTATAAGTTCTTTGCTGTTGTTGCCCGTCTTCACCGGTGTGATAGTAAGTGACACCGCCATCCCCGCAGGGCTCAACATGACTTTGTTCATCCACAGCGATAATAGTAAGCAAACCAGCTTCGTACAAAGCAATTATTTCTTCGCAGGAACCCTGGGGCGCAAATGCAATGACTATCGAAATCAGTGGCATAAGCATTTTCTGATGCCTTTGCATATCTTCTGCAGACAAATATTTAGCGGGGTAATTCATTGCGAAACTAAGGACTGCAAGCATCTCTTTCCAGTAGACAGATTCTTTTTGCCTGATGGATCTTTTTGCTTCTTCATACTCAGCTTTAAACAAAGCAAAAGGTTCAGCCAGTTCACGCATGCGCATCATTTCATTGACAAATTCTTCCATCCGCATATTTTTAATATGATCATAGAACAAGGGATCCTTATCCCGCAAAGAACTTTTAAAATCATTTTCAAAAATAAAATCAAGCGAAACAAATCCATTATTTTCCTTCATGTGCTGGCGGATTTCTTCCTTTGAAAGAAGTGACGCAGGTGACAGATGCGGGTCGTCCAAATGAAAACGAATGCCTGGTAACAAACCTTTAATAGAATACATGTCAATTTTAAAATGCTGGGCATCTTTATGCGGAACAAAAGAAAGCTTGTGCGGGGTTTCAGTCATAAAATTTCCGTTATGGCGGGCAAGCGTGCGAATGGCATCAATTGCTGTGAGCGAGCTGCCTCGAAGCGCAATGGTATGATTGAAGCGCTTCCCGATTTTTGAAGGCGGATAAGGAGAATCAAAATAACCCGGCGTCTTTCCTTCATGGGTTAAAGGCCATGCATGTCCCGTGCAAATGATAACCTGGTCAAATTCCAGTTTATTCTGATGAGCAACTTCAACCATTACTTTATTTTTCTGTACCAGGTCTGCAATATCTGTTACCCTGCTATTCAGATGAACTTCCGTCGAAAGTCCTTTTATAGCCGCTTTCTCCAATAATAAATTGAATTGGGCACTCAGGTATTCACCGAATAAAAGACGTGGAAAAACTTTGTACTCACTAAACTTTGCCGGCTCAATATTGAACCGCTGAAGTGTTTCCAATGGCAACGTGGCCATCCACTCTGTAATAGGTATCTCCAGCCTGGGTATTTCATTCCCCGAAACATTAGTAATATGTTCATCATCGGCGCCACGGTGACTGTAAGGCATGCCACTCCCCAAATGCATGGCTGCTTCAAAAATGTCAACGGTAAAATTCTTATTGTCTTCTTCAACTATTTTCTTAAAAAGGAAAAGCCCTGCTGGTCCGCCTCCTATAATGGCGATGCGTTTTTTACGCTGGGTTGGGTTCATAACAATATTTATTATAAAATCGGGCCATAATTGTAGCCTGCGCAAACAGATTATATAGGAACAAAGACGAAGTAATTAATCCAAATATTTTCCGGTAATAAATGATCAAATACAAAATTCATTTATTTGTATAACACCTGCTCTTTGGTATAATAGGTTTTCATCATGCCTTTTTGGTCAATAATAATGGGTGAGCCTGTAGGACTTTTGGTTTTTTCTTTGGTATGAATCCGTAAAAACGTTTTTACTTCGCCATTGACCTTCCCCTTAAAATGAGTATAGATCTGCTTTATTTCTTTTTTTAAAATACGTTTAATAATGGCTGGAAGCTGCCTGATTTTATCATCCGGAATAGCTGCCGCAACTGAGTATGGAGATATTCTTGCTTCCCAGAGGATTTCATCGGAATAGCTATTGCCAATACCCCTTATTATATGCTGGTCGGTAAGTAATTTCTTAATGGTTGTTTTTCTTTTAAATGCATTCTTGAGATAGGTATAATTGAGTTTTGGAGAGATGGCATCCACACCACTTTTATCTACAGGGTCGAGTTTAATATTTGCATTTTTCATGCGGTCAGTAAGCGCAAGCCCGGATCCATCCTTAAAATAAAGCGCTGCAATTATAGAATGGTGATCAAACTCTTTTTCAAATACAAAAATATCTCCTGTCAGCATCAGGTGAAGACCAAGTAATTGACCTCCTGAAAATGCAAACCGCATTTCTTTGCCGGAGCGATAAATTTTTTCCAGGGTTTTACCATTAAGAGCCCTCGCATAAGCGGCAGGCTTATCCTTTAATTTTTTTCCATTGACAATTTTTACAGTTAGCAACTTCTTCCCGGCAAATAGGTTGTTCAGGTTGCGTGTAAAAACTTCTATATCGGGTAACTCAGGCATATTTTGTTTACTTAACAATAACAGTTATTATGCCAGCTACGCGGTATATAAATGGCATTTTTTTTAGCAGTTTGTCTGGCGCCATTTATTTGTTTTTTAGAATTATCCATATAAGCGCAACAGCCTTATAAAATCAACATCTTTATTGAATTGAATTGTTCTTTTTTCTGAAGCCGCCCCTCAATATCCCTTTGCAGTCTAAATGGATAATTCTATTGTTTTATTAGCAAAATCCCCCGCGCCTCTCAGGCAATAGTAATGGTTATTTCTCCTGCAGCAACTTTTCTATTAAATCATTCCTATTCTCAATGTCTTATTCCTGATTTATCCGGTTGTTTTATGTATTTTAAAATAAGAGCACTTATTCCCGGTATTACAAATTTGTAGATTTTCATACCCAAATAGAAATTATAAAAAAAAAATGCACAATCACACAAGGGTTTGTTTATTCAAACAAGGCTTTCTTGTGAATATTTTATACAAATTTGAAGAATATATTAATGGCATGATTTTAACTCAACTTTAAATATATAATCACCCCTCCAGTTAACACTTACCGTAGAAAGTAAACTCTTTCCAGGAGATCTGGAATAATATTTTAAAACTTTTGTTTATGAGTAAGTGCTGCCTCCTTTTTTTATGCATGTTTGCATGCGCAGTTATAGCCAATGCGCAAACCTTTCCCGGTTACAGAACAAGTAATTATACCGGTGTTAACGGTGTTATATTTAATCCCGCCAATATTGCGGACAACCGGTTTAAGTGGGATGTAAATGTTATTGCAGTCAATGGTTTTGTGGGAACGAGTGCCTCCGGATTAAAATTTAAAGACATTACACATTCGTTCAATGCTGATTCATTAAAATCAAAATTACTGCGTGGTACTGCAAACATCAATAGTCTTTCCTATGTTGATGTACTAGGACCATCGGTTATGTTCAGCCTTAGCCCTAAGACTTCTATTGCTATTACCAGCCGGTCACGTGTATTTGCAAATGGTAAAAATGTAAATGGTAACCTGGCAAGTGCTATTCTGGATGGAGGAACCACTAATACCGGCATCCCGTTTAATTTTAATACTAATATGCTGGTACATGCCACTGGCTGGACAGAAATCGGAGGATCAATCGGACAGGTGCTTACTAACAAAGCAAGCCATCATTTTTTCAAAGGTGGAATTAGTGTAAAATACATTGCAGGTACTGCAGATTCTTATCTTTCTGCCAACAACCTGGCGGGTACTGTTAACGGCTCCGGCAGTACATACCTCACAGCTACTACCGGCAATTTATCTATTAATACTACCGCAGCTGACTTTGGTAATTATAAATTTGGCGATTTTTTTAAATTTAATGGACACGGTGTTGGTGCAGACATCGGTTTTGTTTATGAATGGCGTCCCGCAAAGGACTATTCGATGTATGTTAGTGACCGGTTCGCCAATAAATACAAGCTAAAAATTGCCGCTTCATTACTTGATGTGGGAAGAATAAATTTTGACAGAAGTTCTAACCAGGCTTCCAATTACGCTGTAAACATTCCGGCTGCGGGTAACTTCCCTTTGGCACAATTTGCAGGCAAATCTATAAATGAATACAAAGCCATTCTTGATGCGAGCCCTTATTTTACCGGCTCGGCTATCGGCAGTTCTTATAAAGTAAATCTGCCCACTACTATCCATGCCGACATTGATTTCATGCTGAGCGAAACTTTTGCGTTAAATTTTGCCGGTCAGTTTAAAACCAATAGCACCAGCTCTCTTTCTTTATATTATTACAATGCCTATGGCATTACGCCACGATGGGAAAACCGCACTTTTAGTGTAGAACTCCCTTTAAGTTATAACGATTTGACGAAATTTAATGCAGGTCTTGCTTTCAGGGCTGGTCCCTTTTTTATTGGCTCAGGCAGCGTGCTTTCAGCGTTGGTTCATCACTCCAAACAGGCTGATCTGCATGTTGGACTACATTTTGGAATGCCCTATAAGAAGAAAATCAGGCCGGATACTGATAAGGATGGTGTGTTTGATGATATGGATAAATGCCCTGATGTTTCTGGTTTCGCCAGGTACCAGGGTTGTCCCATACCCGATACTGATGCAGACGGTATAAATGATGAAGAAGATTCATGTAAAGCTATTCAGGGCTTAAAGAGATATAACGGCTGTCCTATACCGGATACTGATGGAGATGGCGTAAATGATGAAGAAGATTCATGTAAAACTGTAGCAGGACTTAAAAAATTTAATGGCTGTCCCGATGCAGACGGTGATGGTATTCCTGATAAAGATGATAAATGCCCGTCAGTAGCAGGCGTTGAAAAATACCAGGGTTGTCCAATTCCGGATACAGATGGTGATGGTGTGCCCGATGATCAGGATTTGTGTCCTGATAAAGCCGGACCAGCATCCAGTAAAGGTTGTCCTGTTGAACAGGTGGTTGTGCAGATAACAGCGGATTTTAAAAGCATACTTTTCGATTATGGTAAAGCTACTATCCGCCCGGAATCAGATACCATTCTTGCACATGCGGCAACTGTTATGGCTGAGCAAATACCGAATTCAAATTTTTATATTGATGGGTATACTGATAATAAAGGCAGCGTAGCAGTAAACAAAAAATTATCTAAAGCACGGGCACAGGCAGTTGCCAACGCACTGATTAAACACGGGGTTAATAAATCAAGGGTAATAGCCAGGGGTTTTGGTAAAGACAACCCGATGTGTGATAATAAGACTGAAGAAGGCAGGCAGTGTAACAGAAGAGTAGAAGTTATAATAAGAAACGTTAACCAAAAAGAAGTACATAAAAGTATTAACACCAATAATTAAATTGGATAAAATAAAAAGAAGGCCGCCACTGTATACAGGGCGGCCTTCTTTTATTATAATATTTGTGAAATCAGAGATTTTATAAATAAATAAGGGCTGGATAGAAATCCTGCCCCGGTTAAAATCCAATATCCTATGAAAAACCAATACAAATATAGGGTTACAAAATAGCCAGCTGGATGTTTTTCGATGAACAGCCTAAAAAATACGATAAAAGGTGTTAAATAGCTTTTAAGGCAACTTTAGAATTACTTTTTTTTCCAAACCGGCGTTATGCCTGGTATAAGAAAAATGGTAACCAAAATTGAGGGGCGCATACAATGATTAAGGCTCCATACAAATAATGAGGGTTTAAAACGATGCTGTTTATGCCAGTAAAATAAAAACAAAATGTTCAAAATTAGTGAAATAGCATGTTCAGGCATTTAATGCAATAAATACGTAAGAGAGATAAGGGAGCCTTAACTTTGAGATAGGTAAAACTTCCCGTACATCTAACAATACTAAATGAAAGATCAGTTTACTGGCATCATCAACCACCTGCAGCATGTTGGCATTCCTGTAACTGATATGGCTGTTTCCGAAGCATTTTATGCCAGGCTTGGATTTGAAAATATTATGCGCTCTCTTTTTACAGTGGATGGTGAAACCGGCATTTGTATCATGATGAAAAACAAGTCGGTTGTTATTGAACTGTATCAATTGCCGGGTAAGCAGTTGGATGAAATAAGAAAAAGAAAAAACGGGCATATTGATCACATTGCATTTGATGTGGATGATATTGATGTAACATTTTCCCTGTTAAAAAATGCTTCTTTTGATATTCTTGAAAATACGCCTGTATTTCTTTCTTTCTGGGAAAAAGGCTGCCGGTATTTTAATATTTCTGGCCCGGATGGTGAGCGGCTGGAATTTAACCAGGTGATAAAATAAATTACAACTCCATTTCATAAAATATTCTTTTCTTTAGGGAAAATGTAATAAGGTTATCTATAAACTTTCAAATGAAAAATAACTCTTTAAAGATTGGTCTCTTCGGTATTGGACTGGACACGTATTGGGCACAGTTTGATGGCCTGAAAGAAAGACTGGAAGAATATCTTTCAATAGTTCATAAAAAACTTGCGGCTATTCATGGGTCGGTTATAAATGCCGGGCTGGTAGATACGGTAGATAAAGCTTTTGAAGCAGGTAAATTATTTAAAACATCAGACGTTGATATTATTTTTTTGTATGTCACTACCTATGCATTATCATCAACGGTTTTGCCTGTAGTGCAGAGAGCGAAGGTGCCTGTTATTATACTTAATCTTTCTCCCGCAGCGGCTATTGACTATACTTCTTTTAATGCCATGACTGACAGAACTAAAATGACCGGTGAATGGCTGGCTTATTGTTCAGCTTGTCCCGTGCCTGAAATTGCCAATGTGTTTAACCGCACCGGTATCCGTTTTCAACAGGTTACCGGAATGCTGTATGACGACCCTGGGTGCTGGACAGAAATAACCGAATGGGTAGAAGCTGCTGCTGTTGCCAATACAATGTTTTATAACCGGCTTGGTTGCATGGGGCATTATTACAGTGGCATGCTGGATATTTATACCGATCTCACGCAACAATATGCGCATTTTGGCGGGCACATAGAATTGCTGGAAGTAGAAGAATTGGCTGCGCTGAGAAAAACCGTAAGCCATACACAAATAAAAGAGCGGTTGGCACTTTTTAATGATGTCTATGATATACAGGCAGATTGTCCTGCTGACGAATTAGAAAAGGCAGCCATTACTTCTGTAGCCTTAGACTTGCTGGTAGCCAAATATAAGCTTGGGTCTCTGGCATATTATTATAAAGGGACCGGCAATGCAGAAAATGAAGAGGCCGTTGCTTCTATTATTCTTGGCAATTCTTTATTAACCGCCAATGGCATACCTGTAGCAGGAGAATATGAAATAAAAAATGCGCAGGCCATGAAAATTATGGATTCTTTTGGGGCAGGTGGATCTTTTACAGAATATTATGCAATGGATTTTGCCGATGACGTAGTACTGATGGGGCATGATGGACCCGGTCATATAGCCATTGCGGAAGGAAAAACCAAAGTGCGGCCTTTAGCCGTGTATCATGGCAAAGTGGGTAAAGGCGTATCAGTTGAAATGTCTGTAAAGAATGGGCCGGTTACATTACTTTCCGTATTGGAGAAAAGGGGCGGGGGGTTAATGTTATTGGTTGCAGAAGGAGCATCTGTTGAAGGGCCGGTTATGCAAATTGGTAATACAAACAGCCGTTATAAATTTTCAACAGGCGCAAGAAAATTTGTCAATGACTGGAATAGTCATGGACCTGCTCATCATTGCGCCGTTGGTATTGGCCATATCAGTTCAAAAATTGAAAAGCTGGGTGCATTGTTGAATATGGAAGTTATAAAAGTTTGTTAGTATGCAAAATAAAAAGCAAATGTTTAAAATTGTTAGTACCTGCCTGTATATTTTACTGCCTGTTTTCTTGCATGCACAGCCTCCATCCCAAAATATAAAAGTGGATGTATGTGTGTATGGTGGCACGTCTGCCGGGGTAATTGCCGCTTACACCGCAGTCATGATGCATAAGAAAGTGATATTGGTTGAGCCGGGATACCGTTTGGGAGGCTTATCATCTGGTGGATTGGGATATACTGATATTGGTAATAAGTATGTGGTAACCGGGTTGGCCAGGGATTTTTACAGGAAGCTGGGCAAACATTATGGCAAATTTGAGCAGTGGATTTTTGAACCCAAAATAGCGGCATCTATTTTCCTGGATTATATTAAAAAAGCGGATTGCAATGTTTTATACGGTACACGCTTAAGGAGTGTAGATAAATCAGGTACAGTAATTATATCCATTGCACTTGAAAATGCAAACGGAGAGGCAGGGCAAATTATCAATGCTAAAGAATTTATTGATTGTACATACGAAGGAGATCTAATGGCAAAAGCAGGCGTAAGTTACACTACGGGAAGAGAATCAAACAGTATGTATAACGAGACAGCCAATGGGGTGCAGTTGAAAGAGAAGCACCAGTTTCCGGATAATATAGATCCCTACCGTATACCCGGAAAACCAGAAAGCGGCTTGTTATGGGGCATCAGCAATGAAATCCTTGCGGCAATGGGTAGTGGGGATAAAAAGATACAAACCTATAATTTCAGGATCTGCCTTACAAATGATACTGACAATCTCATCCCCATTACAAAACCAGCAGGATACGATTCGTCGCAGTATGAATTATTGTTAAGGTTCCTGGCATCCAAACCCTCCAAAGATTTAAATGGATTTTTGAAAATGGACCTGATGCCAAATCATAAAACAGACATCAATAATAATGGTCCGTTTTCTACTGATATGATTGGTGTGAATTACAGTTATCCTGATGGGGATTATGCAACACGGGAGGCAATTATCAAAAAACATGAAGCATATACCAAAGGTTTTTTATATTTTATTGGCCACGATGAACGCATGCCTGAATACCTGCGCAGCCAGATGCTGCAATGGGGGTATCCCAAAGACGAGTATGAAAAAACGGGCAACTGGACGCCCCAATTATACATCCGCGAAGCAAGGCGTATGTTGGGTGCATATATTATGACTGAAGCAAATTGTACAGGTAAAGCAATTGTTTCCGATGGGGTAGGTATGGGAGCGTATAATATGGACTCGCATAACGCGCAGCGTATAGTGGTTAACGGTATGGTAAAGAATGAGGGTGATGTACAGATAAATGGCATTCATCCTTACCCGGTAGCCTACCGGGCTGTTATACCACAGGCTAAAGAATGCACCAATTTGCTGGTGCCTGTTTGTCTGTCGGCCAGTCATATTGCGTATGGTTCTATCAGGATGGAGCCGGTCTTTATGGTATTGGCCCAATCCAGTGCTGTAGCAGCTTGTATGGCAATTGATAAAAACAGCACCGTGCAGAAAGTGAATATAAAGCAATTGCAAATAATCCTTAAAAACAATCCGTTGGCAGATAAAAGTATTCCGGAAGTACTGGTAGACAATGACGATACCGCACATGCAGTTACCAGCGGGCAATGGAAAAGAGAGAAGAATGGCGGTTATGGCCCATCGTTACTGGTAAATAAGAATACCGGCAAAACACCGGCCGCTGTTAGTTTTGTTCCTGTAATAAAGCATACCGCACAATACCAGGTGTATATTTATTGTCCCAGGCTGCAGGATATAGCAACAGTAACAAAAGTAAAAATTTTTAACGGGCAAAAGACCATCAGTACAACTGTTAATAAAAATGATGTAAATGTAACCGGGCAAACATCCGGTGAATGGGTATTGGTGGCTACAACCAATTTTTTTGCTGGCAGAAAAGCCACTGTAAAAATTTCAAACGAAGATGCAGATGGTACAATAGTGGCTGACGCCGTATTATTTGTTCCCGTAAAATAATGTTGTTTGCATCATTATTTTACATAGAAAGGAATATTTACCGTTACCACTTTATTATGTTTAAAACAATTCATTGACAGTCACCGCTGTTAAAATATGCAACAGGAGAAATTAATTCACAAATAGCATCATTCTTTGAGTTTTTAAACCAAATACCGATCTTACATTTATAAACTCAATAATTTATAGAATGAGCACTGTTGTTCTGGACAACCCTGCATGGGAAGCGCTTATAAGCGTGCATAAGGGCTTTGCCCATGGAACAGAAAATGCGAAGCGGTACCGGCATGGTATTCTGCCTTTTGCTGGTTACAGCAAAGCTGACAGAGGTAGTATGGAGGATCTTAATGGCTTCACCAATAGGGGTGAGATATTTTATATAATTGGTGATTATTTGCCCTTGCTGCCTGCTGACTGGGTAATAGAATATGAATTGCCTTGTGCCCAAATGCTGTTGAATACGCCTGCCTCTATACAACTGCATACTCAAGATGTATCTGTTAGCATTGAGCAATTGGGCGAAGATGATGCCGCGGAAATGTTTAATCTCATTAGTACAGTGCAACCTGGTTATTATAATACTGATACCCGCTTGCTCGGTACTTACTATGGTATCAAAGAAGGAAATAAACTTGTGGCTATGGCTGGGGAGCGGATGCGGTTGACGGGGTTCAGTGAGTTGAGCGCTATTTGCACGCTTGCGGAATATACCGGCCGTGGCTATGCGCAAAAATTAATTACAAAGCTTTGTAACCTGCATGCAAAAACCGGTATTATTTCTTTTTTGCATGTGGCGCTTTCCAATCACCGGGCCATCCGTTTGTATGAACATATGGGGTTTACACAGAGAAGGACAATCATTTTCAGAAGAATAAGAAAACAATAGCTGCATACTATCCATTCCAGTTTATTTAATGCGCGAATATGCAGCTAAAGTTGCCTTATTTTTTCAGCCTGCTTGTTCTTACCTGCAATGATTGCAGCGCCGGAAGCATGCCGTTTGGTTTATCCAGGTAAAAATATGCGGTGGCAGATACATCGTCCGAACGGTAAAAATTGGCGAAGCCACCGGGAAGGCCCGGCGTATCCAGTTGTACAAGGCTGTCTCTTTTATACAAGGGGTTGATCTTTGTGAGATCATCAATGGCTACCGGTATCATTGGTACGCCCTGTTTTTGCAGCTCAATTACTTTGTCTTTACTGTTGCCACCCATCTGCTGCATAGTTACCCTGCAATCAGTTTTAAAATAGATAGGATCGGGTATATGGTACCGGTAGAATGCCCAGCCAGTGCTGTCTTTGTTGGCCAGCAGGCAACCAGCGTAATCATTATAAAACAATCCTTGTCCCCAGCCTGTGCCAATATAATCTTCTGAACCTGTTCCTGCTAATGTAGGAAATGCTTTATCGCCATCAAGATACATTTTTACTTCGCCTTCACCCCACCAGTAATCTTTGTATACCGGGTTTGCATTAATGCCAATGTTTACACCGAGAAACCGGCCTTTCCCTTTTACAAACGGAAGTAATTCAAAATCCCTTGCAAGTGTAGTAGCGGTATCCCTGTTCCAGTAACTATGAAAATATAGATAATTATTATTCCATGTGGTAATACTTTCAAAATTAATGTCGAAAAAAATATGGCTTAGTCTTTTGCCTGATTCGTTGGTGATTTGCACTTTGGCGCCTTTTTTAAATGGCATTGGAATAAAGCATTGGAAAGATTTCCCCTCCGAATTTGCAAAAAAAGAATTGCGGTAAGCCGCTGTTTTGCCAAGACCCATTCCAAAAAAATCGCCAAAAGGAACAGATACTGCTGGTGTAGCAGCGCCATCCCAAAACATTTCCAGCTTTAATGAGCGAAGCATTTGAGGTGAACGATCATTGATGGTCACCCAAATCCGGTTAATAATTCCCGGCCCATTTACATTCATTAATACTTTTGTTTCACCAGGCGCCAACGCGTCTGATGGATGTCCTTTTGCGCCGTTGTTTTCCATAGCACCTTTCCCTTTTTCAGCTTTTATATTTTCAAAGCTGCTCCATCGGGGTGTGCTGTTATTGTCAAATTCAAATAAATTTTTACCAGGCGATGTTTGTGCAGACAGGCCTGTCGATAAAATAAAGGCCGTAATAATTAAAAGCATTTTTCTCATACAGTATATTATTAGAAATTGCAGGGTTTCAAAACAAATCCAGGCAATTTTTATCTCAATATTTGATCAATCAGCAGTTACGCTTTCAACTCATAGGACTTTGCTGAGTCAAATAATACCAGCACCCAATCTTTGCCATAGCCTTTTGATGGCGCTGTAAACTCTTTGGTTCCCGTATTGTTAAAACTATCAATATTTGTTATTTTGCCATTGCGTGGATCATACCAGAAGCCTTTGAGTTTTTCGCCTTTTATCTTTTTCAATACAATGGTAAAAGATTTGCCCGCACAGGTATATACCATTAAATAATCATTGCCCCTGGTGGCCTGTATCCTTTCAGCCGGCACATAATTATTTTCATTGATGATAGACTGGTCCGGTACGCGTTCCGTATAAGGAAATGCTTCCATTAACCTGCGTACATATTTCATTTGATTGGCCCCGGGTAAATCAATTGCCTCCTGCCAGGTATAATGCGGGCCATTTACGGGTTCATGTTTGGCCGAATTAAACTGCCACATATCATGGCAACCATAGGTATGGCCAAAAGCGCCGGCAAACAAATCAAGATAAGCTGATCTTCTTACATCAAACGGACTGGATGTGCCCAGGTCCTTTACATTAAAACATACCGGATGATCTTCATAAATGGGTTCCGCATCCATGACGGGTTTTACAGTAGATAAATTGTAAACTGCCTGTATCTTATTATATACATCTGCATCCCGGCAATGGCCTGTTTGAAACATATTGAATGCCAGCCACGCATCCTCATGAAACCATTCTGCAGATCCGAGTGCATTGGGTTGGGGATGAAAACTGATTATCGCTTTGCCATCTGTTGCTTTCATAATCGAAATACCCATCGCCCGCCAGATGGAAAGATCTGCATTGCGTGGGACACGGTCTCCGCCAAGTATCCAGATAATATTTTTCCTGTCCTTATAGCGGTTGGCCAGCCAGGTTGCATACACTGCTGCATTCTGGTCATTAAAAATTTCCGGCCCCATTCCCCATTTGTCTTTAAAAATCTTGTCTCCCCAGGCAGGCAGCATGGCGATGTTTATACCATAAGAGGCTGCTTTGTCAACAATATAATCTACATGTGCAAAATATTTTTCATTGGGTGTTGCCGGATCGTCATTTAGCAGTGGTATATCACCGTTAGCATTGGGCGTATGCAGTCCATCCATTTCCGCCAGCACTACGGCCTGTACAACGGTAAAGCCCTGTTCGCTTCGTTTTTTCAGGTATTTGTCTGCCTCATCACGGTCAAGCCGGTGAAAAAGTTCCCATCCTGTATCGCCCAGCCAGAAAAATGGCTGACCATCTTTAAGCAGGAAGCGTTTATTACCGCTGATGCTGAATTGCGCAAAGCCTGTAACTGAAATGGCTATTAACAAAAGAATGACATTTATTTTCTTCATTGTTTTATTTTTTATGTAACCAGCTTTATTATTTCATTATTAATACTGCGGTAAACTTATCTTCCGGGCAATGTAAACGCCACATAACTGTCTCCCGAAGTAGTTTTCATTTTGCCACCACCGCAGGCAATTACAAGGTATTGTTTTCCATTCAATTCATATACAGCCGGTGTAGCAAATGCTGCTGCAGGCAATTTTACTTCCCATAGAAGCGCGCCATTTCTTTTATTGAATGCCCTCATTCTGCCATCTTTTGTAGCAGCAATAAATAATAAGCCGCCTGCAGTGACTACTGAAGCACCATAGTTTTCTGTTCCGGTAGGTGTTTTACTATCCGGAAAATCAGGATCATTGCCCAATGCGTTTTTCCATACATACTCTCCGGTATTTACGTTAATGGCATTTAATGTACCCCATGGAGGAGAGATTGCCGGTAATCCGTTGCCAGTTAAAAATTTTGTAATGCCTGTAACCGAATAGGGCAAGTTAAAAGGGTCATCTTTTTTAAAAATGGTATCAGTAAAAGGGTTTTTCTTTTCACTTGTTATGTTCAGTATAAATGAAGCGATGGCTTTTCTTTGTGGTTCCGGCATTTGTTTAAACGAGGGCATCATTCTTCTTCCTGATTGTATAAGCGTATCAAATGCTGAAGGACTATATTTTGTCTGAATATTTAATAAAGACGGGAAACTGTTTGAACCTTTTCTGTCGCCCCCGTGACAGGACATGCAATTGGACTGGTACAATCTTTCACCTGCCTGGGCCATATTTTCATGAAGTGGAATGGTAATTTCAATAGCTTTTGCTTTTACAATCCATGCCATTTCATTTGCATTGATATATAGAATTCCTGTTTGCGGATCAAATGAAGGGCCGCCCCATTCGGCGCCCCCATCCAGGCCAGGAAATTCCAGTGTACCCTGCAGCGAAGGGGGATTGTACATGTGATCCGTCTTGTACATGGACCAGCGTTTTTTTACATCTGCATACGATGAGTCTGGTAACAATGTATTGAGATCTTTTTCTGTAATCTGCTGCCGCATAAAAGGTGCGGGTTTGACTGGGTAGGGTTGAGTAGGAGATAATTGTTCGCCGGTAAGATCGGAATTAGCGGGAACTGGTTTTTCAATAATATCATAAATGGGTTTACCCGTTGTTCTTTCAAATAGAAATAAAAAACCTGTTTTGGTTGTAATGGCTACGGCATCTGTTTGTTTTCCATTTTTGTTTACTGTAATGAGTGCAGGCGAAGATGGCAGATCCCGATCCCATACATCGTGGTGAATATCCTGGAAATGCCAGATGCGTTTGCCGGTTGCTGCATCCAGTGCCAGCAGGCAATCTGCGAAAAGATTATTGCCTTTTCTTCTTCCCCCGTACCAGTCCCAATTGGAAGAACCCGTGCAGGCAAACACCATTCCGCGTTCTTTGTCAAGGCTTATCCCACCCCAGGCATTGGCGCCTCCTGTATATAAATATGCTTTGGGATCCTCCCATGAATCAAAACCATATTCTCCCGGTTGGGGTATGGTATGGAAAATCCATTGCAATTTACCTGTGTGTAAATTAAAAGCACGGATGTGGCCGGGTGCAGCCTGCGGACTTTCATTTACTCTTGTACCCATTATAATTAAATCATTGAAAATAACACCGGGTGAAGTAGCAGAAACAAAAAGATCTTTAGCGCTTTCTCCCAACCCTTCATGTAAGTCCAGTTTGCCACTATCAGCAAAACTTTGAATTTTTTTACCGGTTAGCGCATCAATGCACCAGAGATAAGCGCCTGCTGTATAATAAATTCTTTTATCGTTGTTTCCATCATTCCAGTAAGCAACTCCACGGCAATTGTTCACCATAAAAAACTTCTTGTCACTGTTCAGGGTATCAAAAGGATTGAACTGCCATTTTTCTTTTCCTGTGGCGGCATCTATGGCAAACAATTTCATTTTTGGACTGATACCGTATAAAACATCACCGATAATAACAGGATTGCATTGTATCTGGGAATAATTGGCCGTATCAGCATCACCGGTATGGTATTCCCATGCTACCTGTAATTGTTTTACATTGAGGGTATCAACCTGGGTAAGCGATGAATAATGAATGCTTTTTTCTGAGCCTTTATAATGCTCCCAGCTGCTATTGGCTGTTTTTGTATGGCAACTGTAAAATAAAGTGCAGACAATTAGTAAACAGGTGATTTTTTTTTTGATGAAGTTTACCTGTTTTGCACTGGAAGATATATGCATGCAATATATTTGAGTAATGGCCTTAATCAATTAATTGTGAAAAATATTCCTGTGGTAATTTATATTATTGCCACCGCAACACACTGTTCAATATATTTGGCTCAAACTATGTTTGTAAACTAAGAAAAGCATACTGTGCTGTGCTGTCTTTTAATGTGTTGTAGTAAACTAACCCTGGACAATTAGTATAACCATTAATCAGGCTGCAATTGCCGTAATCAGCATCAGAAATTTTATCAAAAGACTACTAAGAACATGCGTTGAATAAAGCGTTGCCGTATAAGGGTGTGACACAACGGTGCCCAATAGCGGCGGCGCTGCCTGGCTCATAAAAAATAATCTTTAAAACGGGTTATTCTACGGAGTGATAAATGAGAAAGTGTGGCGCAGTTTTACAGGTCGTTGTTCAAAGGCAGGTGAACAGTAAAAACACTTCCCCTGCCATATTCACTTTCTATTGTAATACTGCCTTTTAATTGTTCTACCAGGTATTTAACAATGCTGAGGCCAAGTCCGGTAGATAATTCTCCGCCAGTAGGTCTTGCTGAAAGTTTTTGAAAACGCTGAAACAACAGGTGCCGGTCTTCTTTTTTTATGCCGGGGCCTTCATCAGCAATAATTATTTTGACTTCTTTCTGGTTGCCTGTTATGGCAATGGTTACATTTTTTCCGGGAGCGGTATATTTTACAGCATTGGAGAGCAGGTTTTCTATGATCTGTGTACAGCATTCCCTGTCGGTAAACAACAAAAAATTTTTGTTGTTTTTATAGTGTAATTGTATGTTTTTTTTATGTGCGATGGGAATGTAACGGTTAACAATGTCATTTGTGAGGACATTGACGTCAACCTCTCTTATAAAAAGTTCCATTCTGCCGCTCTCAGAAAGGCTTGCTGAAAGATAATTGGACAGCAATGATTTCATTTCAAGTGAGGCATCATGGATCATTTCAAATATTTTCTTTTCTTCCCCTGATCCTGATGCTATATTATTTTTTAGTAAGGTTTCGCTGAGCAGTGAAATGGCTACCAGTGGCAACTGTAAATCATGAGAAGCAATATCCATAAAATGATTTTTCTCCGTGTTCATGAAAAACAAATTTTCATTGGCAATGGTAAGTGCATCATTTTTTCGCTGTAAATCTTTATGTGAATTGCGGAGTAGTTCCTCCATCGATTTTCGCAATGAAATATCAAGTACTACTGAACGGCTCATTTTATACTTTCCTTTTTCATCGTAAATAGCCGTAGCGCTCAGTAATACAGGAAAACTGCTTCCATCGTTTCTTACAAAATCGAATTCTTCCTCATGTATGATTCCTGTTTTCATGAATACAGGATAAGTTCTGTTAAATTTTTCCCTGCTATCTGCTGTAAGTATATCAGTAAATTTTTTTGTCCCGGTAAACCCCTGGCGTGTTTCCTGGAGCCAGTGCAGTTCAGTATCGTTAATGCGTACAAAAACACCTTTATCATCAAGCGAATGATAGCCACAGGGTGCATTGTTATAAATGTCTTCTATTTCTTCAAATGCAATTTGCAGCGCTTCTTTTCTTTCTTTTAATAGCCGCGTGGAAGTTAACAGGTGAAGGTATTTTTCTTTAAAATCAATTTTAAGCAGATCTATGTTTATTGCATTGAGTATATTCTTTTTAGTTTCGCTGGCACTTTTCATTCGATTACGTTTCGCAGTAATGTGGTTAACCAATCAGTACTATGAAGATCGGAGTTCATTTGCAAATAAGTAAAGACCGGGTTGCCAAAATAAATGGTAACACTTAGAAAGATTGGGCGATTTTAATGCTTTATTAATGTCTATGGAAGAAATGGGATCCCTTACACAAAGGTTTGTAGAATATGCTGGCCGTTTTGCAGTGGGATTGTGCTTAAAAAAACTAAGGCACTGGAGCTGTATGAGGAACTAATAATGCAGGATGCCTTTGCTTCATGGAAACGAACTCTCTTGTATTAAAATTGAATGATTACCCGCCTGTAGAAAATATAAAAGGGCTGATATTTACATCAGCCCCGCACAAATTACCTGTTATTTATTAAAGTTGTTGCCTGATCTCTGAAAGTACAAGAATTGCCATAGCGATATTTTGCCACTTAAACGTATCGGTTGTCATTTGGTGAACGCTTTCCAGCTGGCTGATTATTTTGTCAATGATGGACTTAATGGTATCTGTTGCGAGGTTTTTTCTCTTCAGTAAAAGGATAGTTCTCTTAATATATTTAACAGCGTCCGGCCCGGAAACGGAATATAAAATCCTGATAACAAGTTTTGCGCGAAATTTATCAAGTGATATTGGCATACGCGTGTTTTTTTATCGTTAAGAAAAATGGACGGTCAAATTTAATGAATTTATATTAAGATATGGCATGTCAGTTTATTGGGGATAAGTTGCCGGATCCTGTTCTTATTTTACCTTCTCCTTATTTTAAAACGCATAATGGATCACTTTATTATTTCCCTCAAAAAATGCAGGGGGGAAGTTCAAAAATCAGCAATTGCCTGATGCTGCAGGCCAGTTTGCAATGCCTGTATAGTATACCTCCTTCCCTTCGCTGTTTTAAAAAGAAGCACATTACTGGCAATTTTTGTTGCCACAATTTCCCTTCCGCCATCATAAATTTTTACGGGGCCATCAACTTTTATTTTGCAATCATTCCCCAATCTGGAACAGACAACAGCATTTTTAAATGCATGATTGTTCCAGCTAAGATCAATTACGAAACCACCCCTTGCGCAAATTCCATCCATTGTTCCTGTAGTGAATATTGATGGCAGCGCCGGCAGGAATTGTATTTCACCCGTATGAGATTGCAGCAGCATTTCAGTAATTACCGCCGTTGCACAACCGTTACCATTCATAATTGTCGCCTGCCCTTCTGAATTAAAAAGATTGGGAAATAAACCGTATTTACCGGCTGATTTATTTTGCGCACCTGCGTAGCGTAACTGGTATTGTAAGGTCTGCCACGCGCTGTCTCCTTCGCCCAGGCGGGCCCAGCACGCAGCTTTCCATGCAAAGCCCCAGGAAGAATTTGTTTTTTCGCGCAGTGTTAAAGCTTTTTTGGCGGCATTAGCCAGCGCAGCTGTATGCAGTACAGATATTTCGCTGCCAGGAAAAATGGGATACATATGTGAGAGGTGACGGTGTGAGGGATCTAACGGCCGCCATTCTTCCTGCCACTCCAATAACTGGCCCCTGGAACCTGTTTTATAAGCAGGTAATAAGGCAAGGGCTTTTTTTAATTGCCGGCCAAATGGTTTTTCTATTTGTAAAATCTCAGTAGCCTGGATACAATGGGTAAACAATTCTTTTATCAAAGCAATGTCAGCAGTAGCGTTGCTGCTTACCATGGCAGTATCGCCGTCTTCGGTGATAAAAGTATTTTCCGGCGATACGGACGGCAATGTGTTCAGCCGTCCGTTTTTGTCTTTTACCAGCCAGTTAAGACAAAACAATGCAGCGCCTTTCATAACGGGCCAGGCTTTTTGCTGCAGAAATTTTTTATCACCGCTAAATAAATAATGATCAAATAAATGTGCGCATAACCAGGGGCCTGCCATATTCCAGTTGGCCCAATGCGGGTTGCCTTCACCATAGTTACCCACGGGTGCCGACTGCCGCCATATATCCGTATTATGATGGGCGCACCATCCCCGCATACCATAGTTGATCATAGCAGTTTGCCGGCCATTTTTTGAAAGATCTTCAATGAACTGAAGAAAAGGCTCATGCATTTCTGCCAGGTTATTGGTTTCTACCGGGTAATAAAACATTTGTGCATCATGATCAATGCAGTAGTTGGAACTGTATTCGGGCCGCACTTTATCATTCCAGATGCCTTTGAGATTAACCGGTTGTCCGCCCGGCCGGGAACCTGCAATTAAAAGATAGCGGCCATATTGAGCAATGGTAGCAATCAATTCAGGATCAGTGTACGAATCCATTTTTTTTAGCCGCTCATCAGTAGGTAAATTTTTATTGTTGCTTTCTCCAAGGTTAAGTTGTACACGCCTGAAGAAAGGCTGGTAATCGCGTATATGCCTTTCCTTTAATTGCTCAAAAGATTGCATGCCCGCAGCAATAAGATCATGGTTTGCATTGACGGAAGGGTTTTTGCCTGCCAGCCCGGGCGACTTATAATATCCGTTATAACTGGTAGCAGCAGCAATAATAAAGGTAACCGCATCTGCACCGCTAACTGTTACAGAATTTTCATTGCTGCTTATAGTACCACCCGTTGTTTTTATAAGCAAATGCAATTCAAAGTTCATGCCTTCACCTTTATCGTCTGGTGCATATTGTATGGCTTTATCATCCTTAATACGCCACAGGTAAGATGGTTCCACATGCATTGGGCATTTCCCTTTTAATACAATATGGCCGGAAGACAGTTTTTGTACACTGAAATGCAGTTTACTGCTAAGACTTGCAGTAAATGAAAGCATTCCTTTGGTTGTACAGGTATCATGATAAACAATCACCTGGTCGGGAAAGCTGGCAAATGTTGTCCGCGTATAAACATTTCCGTTATTGCTGAATTGCACTTTGCTTAACGCATTGTCAATATTTAATTCCCTGCTATAGGAGGATGAATCATTGATATTATTGTAGTGGATCAATACATCACCCATAGGCAGGTACGATTCTGTGTAAGGCCCCTGCATAAATTTTGAAAGACTGTCTGCCTGCTTATAATTTTTTTGCACTACCGCATCTCTTATAAGGGGCAGGTATTTTTTTGCCCCTGGATTGTTCCAGTTACGTGGTGCACCTGACCAGAGTGTTTGCTCATTTAACTGTAAACGTTCATCTTTAATCCCCCCAAATATCATGGCACCCATACGGCCATTGCCAACAGGCAGCGCTTCGTTCCAGTTAGTAGCTGGTTGCCTGTACCATAAGCGTGTTGCATAATTTGTATCGCCAACTATTTTTTGCGCCACACTTCCTTCATGTGTAAATAATGCAAGGCTTATAGCAAATTGTATGTAAGTGAATATTTTCATTAACCAGCATGTATAATGTTCATTAAAAAACTGTAAAGTTATATGCATAGATACTGGATTAAACCAAAACACTGTGACGGGGTAGTGGGCTGATTTCTAAGGAAGATCTGTGAGGTACTGTGCCGTAAAAGGTTGTGAATAAGGTTTTCATGCGACTATAATTTTCTTAGAATGAATATTTTATTTTAAAAAAGGATATAATCGTGCTAATAAGGGGTAATTTTTTGAAAGCGCTATTCAAAACATCGGTTCAAATTTGTAACGGTTATGGCACTGGTATATAAATGCATTACCTGCAGCGCTGTGTTGCGGGTAATGTTTATAAATCAGCCTGGCCGCCATTTTTGCTATAAAACGACTGCCATGCATGCTATCTTTGAAATTGACAACAATAGAAGAACGCCCAAATATCTCCAGATTGCCCACTCTGTCACCAAGGCCATTAAACAGGGTAAAATCAAAAGGGGTGACAGAATACTCTCCATAAATGAACTAAGCAATGAATTTTTACTGTCGAGGGATACGGTACAAAAAGCTTATGATATACTGGAAAAAGAAAAAATTATTTCTGCTGTAAGAGGAAAAGGTTTTTATATTAATCGCACAGACATACATCTTTCATACAGGATATTGCTGGTGTTTAATAAATTAAGCAGTTATAAAAAAATGATTTATGATGGTTTTGTAAATGCCATGGAAAACAAGGCTACCGTGGAATTAAAAATTCATCATTCAAATGCGCGGGTATTTGACGAGATTATAAACACCAGCCTGGGCGAGTATGATTATTATGTGGTAATGCCGCATTTTTATGATCAGCCGGAATCCATTGCCGGAATACTACAACGGATTCCTGATGAAAAACTTATCCTGCTGGATAAAGAAGTGGCGGGAAAGTTTCTCCGTAATACGGCCGTATACCAGGATTTTGAGAACGATATCATAGAAGCGCTGGAAACAGGGCTTGTGTATCTTCGTAAATATGACACACTTATTTATGCAGATCCCCGCTTAATACCAAAGCCTGCAGAAATTGTAAAGGGGTTCCGCAGTTTTTGTAACCAGCATAAATTTGCACATAAAGTTATTGGCGAAATTACACCGGGATACGATATCCGGCCAGGCCAGGTGTATGTAGTGGCAGAAGATGCAGATTTAATAAATCTCATAAAAAGCATACAGGAAAAGGGGATGGTACTGGGAAAAGATATTGGCATCATCTCCTACAATGAAACGCCGCTGATGGAAATATTAATGAATGGCATCAGTACAATTTCTACAGATCATTATCAAATGGGTAAAACTGCAGCAGAACTGATCCTGGCACAAAAAACAACCAGGGTAAAAAACAAGTTTACATTTATTAAAAGGGCTTCTCTATAAGCGTGTTGATGATTCCCGTTTCATGCGTTGAAATTCCTGGGGCGTCAACCTGGTTGTTTTCTTAAACTGGCGCGTGAAATATGAAAGTGCATTAAACCCTGATTCAAAACAAACCTCCGTGATGTTATAATTTGTATTGCTCAGTAATTTGCAGGCGTAAGAAATGCGCACTTCATTAAGAAAGCGTGAAAAATTTTTCAGCGTCCTGGTTTTAAAATAACGGCAGAAAGAAGTTTCCGTCATATTTGCGATAGCAGCAATTTCTTTAATACTGATGTGCTCAGTAAAATGTTCATACACATATTGATTGATAGCATGCATGCGTTCTTCATCATGCGAAGAATCATAGCCATAATCTTTAGGAGTCAGGTAATCGTAAGCATTGTCTTCTGCAAGTGTGGTAAGTATGCCAAGCAATGAAATTAATTTTCTTGGTTCACTCAACTGGTGCATATTCAGCAGGTCATTGCCAACCCTTATTACGGATGATTTACGGAACCGCAATCCACGGTGTGATTTTTTCAACAGTATCTCAATTGCTTTCAACTCGGGCTTTTGTAGAAATTCGCTTCCTAAAAAATTCTCCGTGAACTGAATGATAAGGCCAAAAGGCTTACACGCCGGATGCTGCCTTGCAAATTCCTTGTTTTCCTGTAATACATGCGGAAAATTTGCGCCCAGTATTACTAAATCGCCTTCTTCAAAATATTGAAAACCCTCGCCAATAACAGCATTGGTTTTTCCTTCAATAAAATAAATCAATTCTACTTCAGGATGATAATGCCAGCGGGTGGTAAGATCAAAAACTTCCCATTTAAATACAAATGAACGGTTAGCCTGGGGGGCAATTAAACGGAAAGAAGGCTCATTCATACGACTATATTTTTCATTATTTAAGCATCGCATATCCAAAATAGATAAAATAGTCCAAATAACAGGCAATTTTTTGAGGCCAACCATCAAAACATACAATCACTTTTACAAAAAAATCAGCGACTGTGTTTTTAGGAATCGGTTCATATACTTTCCCCTGGGCAGTTGGTGCCGATGGCTTTAACGACAAAGGAAAGCTTACTGCCATGTCTATTTTGCACATGGCTGCTGCCAGTGATATCCGTTATGTACAGTTTGGTGATAACCTTCCTTTGCACCTGTTCCCGCAGGATGCTTTGGTATTATTAAAACAAAAAGCTGGTGAACTTGGTATCCGGATAGAAACCGGCACAAGGGGATTAACGAAAAAAAATATACTGCAATACTTAAACATTGCAGAACACATGCAATCGCCTTTTCTGCGAATAGTTATTGACGATGGATTGTTTGAACCAGGTGTGGCTGAGGTAACAGCAACAATTAAAACGGTACTCCCTTTTTTGCGCGATAAGAATATACAACTGGCTATTGAAAATCATGATCGTTTTCCGGCTGCCGTGCTGGAGCAAATAATACTTGCGACTGATACAGATTATGTTGCTATTTGCCTTGATACGGCTAATTCAATTGGCAGTGGGGAAAGTATCCGTGAAACTGTTTCCATACTGGCACCTTATACCGTTAACCTTCACCTGAAAGATATTTTAATTAAACGCGCTGAGCACAAGATGGGGTTCATAGTAGAAGGTATTGCCGCCGGAGATGGAATGCTGGATATTCCCTGGATCATCAACCAGTTATTACCTTATAATAAATGCAAAACGGCCATACTTGAATGCTGGAGTAACCCGGAAGCCACGATGGAAGCAACATTGGTGAAGGAAAAACAGTTTGCCGGAAAAAGTATTGAATACCTTAAAACTATATTATTATGACAACGATTGCACTTGTTGGTGCCGGAGGAAAAATGGGTTGCAGGCTTACTGATAACTTTTTAAATTGTCCGCAGTACAAACTGGCCTGTCTGGAGGTAAGTGAACAAGGTATAACGCACCTCAAAAGCCGCAACATTGTTCCTGCCATTGAAAAAGATGTGATACCGCAGGCAGATGTGGTAATACTGGCCGTACCCGATATATCCATCGGAAAGATCTCATCATTTATAATTCCATCTATGAAACCAGGCGCACTGGTAATGACATTGGATCCTGCCGCGCCGCTGGATGGGGTTATACATCACCGTGATGATCTTGGTTATGTAATTGCACATCCATGTCACCCTTCTGTTTTTAACTGGGAGCCTACAGAAGAAGCCTTCCGTGATTTTTACGGTGGTATCACTGCAAAACAATCCATTGTTGTTGCTTTAATGAGTGGTACGGAAGCGCATTATGCACTGGGCGAAAAAATTGCCAGCGATATGTACGCACCCATTAAAGATGTGCACCGGATTACACTGGAGCAGATGGCCATACTGGAACCGGCCATGGTAGAAACACTTGCACAAACATGTATGGAAGTTGTGAAGGAAGGCTATGACAGCATCGTAAAAATGGGTGTACCGGAAGCTGCTGCGCGTGATTTTGTCTTGGGTCATTTACGTATACAGATTGCCGTGCTGTTTAAAGAAGTTAATGGAACTTTTTCTGATGCAGCTTATAAAATAAGCAAGCGTGCAAAACCTATTCTTTTTAAAGACGACTGGAAAAAAATATTTGAAATGGAAGATATAAAGATGCAGGTGCGCGATATTACCCGCAGTTAGTATAATTTGCCGGTGGGACCTGTATTAGCTTAGTCAAAAAATTGTTTGCATATGAAGACCCTGCGTTTTGCTGTTATTGGAACAGGCTTCTGGTCTGCATACCAGATTCCTGCCTGGAAAGAAGTAGCAGGCATGGAACTGGTAGCCGTTTACAACCGCACACGATCAAAAGCAACAGCCATTGCACAACAATTTGGCATACCCGCAGTGTATGATAATGCAGAAGAACTATTACAAAAAGAATCACCCGATTTTATTGACATTATTACTAACGTTGAGACACATCCCTTTTTTACGCGGATGGCGGCAGAAAAAGGAATTCCTGTTATTTGCCAGAAGCCTATGGCAGATTCGCTTGAACAGGCCAGGAAAATGACAGCCTTCTGTGCCGGACGTAAGGTGCCTTTTTACATTCATGAGAATTTTCGCTGGCAGGCGCCCATCCGTGCCTTAAAAGTGGCCATGCAAACGGGTGTCATCGGCATACCATTTAAAGCGAGGGTATCTTTTTGTTCAGGCTTTCCGGTATTTGATAACCAGCCTGCGCTGGCTGAATTGCCTCATTTTATTCTTACTGATATTGGCTCACATATTCTTGATATCTGCAGGTTTTTATTTGGCGAAGCAAAAAATCTCTTTTGTCTTACTAAAAGTGTGAACCCTGCCATCAAAGGCGAAGATGTAGCCAATGTACTTATGGAGATGCAAAGCGGCTTGCATTGTTTTGCTGAAATGTCTTACGCATCTGTTCCGGAAAAAGAGTCTTTTCCGCAAACACTTATTCTGGTAGAAGGAGATAAAGGATCCCTTCATCTTACCACCGATTTTGTATTAAAGACAACCACCCGCAGCGGAACCACTGAAACAGTTGTTCAGCCTCCGGTATATCAATGGGCAGATCCTGCTTATTCCCTGGTGCATGCAAGTATCGTAGATTGCAACCGTGATATTGCTAATGGACTAAGGGGAGATGTATGTGAAACTACGGGTATTGATAATTTAAAAACGACAGAACTGGTTTGGGCAGCCTATGAATCTGCTGCTGCCGGTAAAGTAATTTTAATATAATGCTACGATTGCAGGATGTTTCCAAATCATTTCCGGGTGTACATGCACTGAAAAATATTTCAATTACTTTTCATGCCCGAGAGGTACATGCACTCTGCGGAGAAAACGGTGCAGGTAAGTCTACACTCATGCATATTATAGCAGGCAGCCTGTTACCGGATAGTGGAAAAATATATTGGAATGGGGAAGCTGTTCAGGTACATACTGTACAGCATGCACAACTAATGGGTATTGGTATAGTTTACCAGGAGGACACACTTGCCGGTTCACTAACAGTGGCAGAAAATATTTTTCCGGTTAACCCTCCCCGTAACAAAATTGGTTTAATTGATTATGCAGCATTGCATGCACAAGCCCGGCAGTTGCTGGAGGAACTTGGACAGTCAGCTATTTCATCAAAAGCAAGAGTGGATATATTATCACCTGCCAGTAAACAAATGGTGGAGATTGCAAGGGCGCTTGCACAACAGCCATCATTACTTATACTGGATGAACCGACTGCTTCGCTCACTACAACAGAAACAAACATTTTGTTTACTGTGATCCGTAAGCTGGTAAAAAAAGGAACCGGTATTATTTATATTTCTCACCGTATGGCAGAGTTGCCGGTAATTGCTGATACCATATCTGTATTAAAAGACGGCGAATACCAGGGCAGCTTTAATGCAAAACAAACTTCAGCAGAAGCAATTGTTGCTAAAATGGTAGGACGGGTTTTAGAAAAAACCCCGTATATATCGCATGCACAAAATAAAATTGCATTGGAAGTGCAGCAATTATGCGGAGATGGTTTCCGGGATATCAGTTTTACACTTTATAAGGGAGAGATATTTGGCATTGCAGGATTGGAAGGTTCGGGAAGAACGGCGCTGGCAAAAACTATTTTTGGAGACAAACAGCCACAAGCCGGCAAATTATTAAAGGATGGATCGCCCGCAGAAATAAAACATCCTGCAGATGCTATTGCAGCGGGCATTGCTTACCTGCCAGAAGAAAGAAAAGCATTGGGATTATTTGCCAGCCAGGATATTGCGTCAAACATAGGGGTTGCTTCAATGCATGGTTATTGGTACAATTACGGATTAAACAGCACTGCGGCAAGGGAATTTGTTGCACAACTTGGTATTAAAATCCGTTCTGTAACACAAAACATACAGGAATTAAGCGGGGGCAATCAGCAAAAAGTAGTATTGGCAAAATGGTTACGGACCAATCCTGATGTGCTGATTATAAACGAGCCCACGCACGGCGTAGATGTAGCAGCAAAAGCAGCCATTTACGAACTGTTAAAAAAACTAACCGCAGCCGGTAAAAGTATTTTGCTTATTTCAAGTGATTTAACAGAATTGTTATTGATTTCAGACCGCGTAATGGTAATGTATAATGGCAGTGCCCGCACCATCCTGCAAAGAGAGGAGATGACTGAAGAAAAGATAGCTGCGCTGGCATCAGGCATTTAATAAATGAAAAGAATATTTTATGAAGTCTGCACATTATTTTCGCGACAAGGTATTTTTTCTGAGTGCAATTATTATTCTTCTTTGCCTGGTAATGGCAATTATTTTTCCATCGCAGTTTGCAACACTGGACAATTTTTCCCAATTGCTGCTGAATCTTTCAATTGATACCATTGTTGCCGTTGGTATGATGGTGTTGATGATTGCCGGTATGTTTGATCTTTCGGTAGGGTCGGTGGTTGCTTTTTCAGGAGGCCTGGCAGGTTATCTCATGTATTATCACAATGTAAATTTTTTAGCAGCAATAACTGCTGCGCTTGCTGGTTCAATCACAATAGGGTTTATTAATGGCTGGCTCATTGCAAAAGCCCGTATCAATCCCATGATACAAACATTGGCTATGCTGGGCATTGTGCGTGGCATGGCTTTGATGCTGAGTGGTGCAGGCATTCAAAATTTTCCTTATGAATTTATTTATATCGGCCAGTCAAAATTACTTGGACTGCAGGCGCCCGTGTGGTATATGCTTATCATAACAGGTTTGTTTATGTTCCTGGTCAACCGGACAGTTTTTTTCAGGCGGTATTATTTTATCGGTTCTAATGAAAAAGCTGCCAGGTTATCTGGTATCCGCGTAGAAAGAATGAAAATTTGGGCATTTGTGCTGTCGGCGTTGCTAGCGGGTATTGCAGGTATATTACTTTCATCAAGATTAGGTGCGGCGCTTTCTACCTCCGGCAGGGGCATGGAATTACGGGCGATCACCGCCGTTGTATTAGGTGGTGCCAGTTTATCCGGCGGCTATGGAAAAATTGCCGGTGCTTTTTTAGGTGCATTATTTATGGCGCTGATTAATAACATGCTTATCATCAGCCGTGTGTCTGGTTACTGGCAGGAAATTATTTTAGGGTGTATATTAATTCTTGCTGTGGGATTTGACCAATGGTTGCTGAAAAGAACTGAAAAATAACGATTGGGGATTTAAATTCATTCTCTTAAAAGAGGGCTGCACTGGGGTCAAACTAACTAAATAGCCGTTCCTCAAAAGGTAGGATTGGCGCAGCTGAAGTCACAGTAGTACAGAAGTCTAATCAGGGAACTATGTCGAAATCGGGCTGTTTTCGATTTCGACTGGCTTTTTTGCGGTACTTTTTTTCCATAAAAAAAGTACCAAAAGGTAATTAGAAAAGAGGATTTTGCAAGATTTCGTAACCATAGTATAAAAAGCCGGTATTTTTTTGAATACAATAGGGAAGAATAAAAATTGTCAACCAGGGTTTCAGACTTTTTGAGGGACGACTATTTAATTCCTCTTCTTTGTGATATGTTTCCGCAAATTAAAACATCCATTGCAGCAGAAAACTTCTGTAGCAATGGATGTAATTTTATATAGCAGCACGTAAATTACCCGTATTATCTTAATCCTACATGATCTATGTATACTGTTCCCGACCAGCCTGCCGACTGCAGTACCAGTTCACTGATGGTTGCAGGGTTTCCAATAGCGCTCAGATCAAAGCTAACAGTTTTCCATTCTCCTTCCGATAGCGCAATAGAATAAGTGGTACCGTAACTACCGTTAACCACAAGGTTTAAATTTTTACCTGCTGTACCAACGGTACCAAATACAGACAACTCAAGTTTTGTATAGCCTGTTGTAGAAGGTGCTGTACCGGCATGAAAAGTTATGCCTTCATAGCCACCCGCGCCATACACCGCTTTAATTGAATTAACTCCCTGCCGCACGATAGCAGTGGAACTAAAATCATGGGTTCCTGTATAGGACCAGTCCTGGAAAGTATTTTGCAACGCGTCTGTGTAAATAGCAAGGGCAAAATCAGCCAGCGGAGGCAACCCACCAATATAATCCAGCACTTCTGATTCTACTACCAGTGTTGAGTTTGTAACAGCCAATGTTAATTTACCTTTCAAGGCGCCATCAGGAACTTTAACAATCAATTCTGTTGCTGTCTGCGACGCAAATGTTGTAACGGGTACAGCCACACCAATAAAAGATATACCGCTAACCAGGTTAAGATTGGTGCCTGCGATAGTAAGATTGGCTAAATGATCAACAGGATTGGGCGTTAACGAAGTTATAGAAGGCAAGACCACATCTAAATCCATTGCTGATTGCACCGTAACTTTTGAATTGGCCACCAATGTTATTTTTCCTTTTTTTGTACCGGCCGGAACCTTAACTACTATTTCCGTAGCGGATCTGCTTACAAAAGTGGAGAAGGGATCTGTAATCCCCGTAAATAACATTTCCTTTACAAGATCTAGATTGGTACCTGTTATCGTAAGATTGGCTGCATGTAAAACAGGGTTGGGTGATAAGGCTGTTATAGCTGGCAGGGTTACTATCAATACACTATCCGTTTCTATAGTCAGGGGTTTTGATCCGCCATTGGAAATAAACAACGTACCAGTTTGCGCATTGGCGGGCACTTTAACCACCAGTTCAGTTAAAGACTTGCTTACAAATGTGGTTTCGGCTATATCCTTTGCAAACCTTACTTCTTTAACCCAGTTCAGGTATTCGCCTTTGATAGTAATATTTTCTCCCGGCCTGGCCTGTTTTGTTATGGATGTTATTTTAGCTGTTACAGTAAAATTGATTTTAGTTTTAGTTATGATATCGCCTTCGGGCGTTTTAAGTGTTGCATAACCTTCCTGGGTTGACATTGGTATCAAAAATTCGATACGCTCTGCAGTGAATTTGGTAAATGCAGATGATGGAACATTGGCACCTGTTAATTGAACGGCTGTAACTTTATTAAGGTTATTGCCAATAAAAACGATGGTATCTCCGTGTTTGGCGCCTGACGGACCAAAGCTCAATAATACCACTTTATCAGAATCAGCTTTTTTATCTTTTGTGCACGACATCGCAAATCCTGCAGCTATAAGAAAAACTGTAATAAAAAGCAATTTCGTGTTGTATATCATTTTTGTCATTGGTGTATTTTTTATGCGGGTATTTGTAAAACAATGATTTTTATTTTTTGATAATCTTTGGCACCACCCTGAAATTATCAAAAGACATATCACAATCTAAATCTCCCCCACCATGAAATAAGATCCGCGTCCAATATCCGCTTGGGCTTACCGTCAGTGGCGCACCATAGCTTTTCGCAATATCTTCAAAGGGAATAGTAACCGTTTGCCATTGCCCCTTTGTATCGTACGGAGGCAGCCACAGGTAAGCATCATTATTTTCCTTCAATAAACCTATATTCAGTTTGATAACATTGTTATTATAAGGTTTCATTGTATTTACCTCGAACTTCAAATTATAACCGGAAGGGGTAAGTATTGCTTCGTCAGGTATATTTTTGCTGATGGGGCCCATTGCATCTGCGGGGCCTCCCGCAACTTCTGTCCATGCCCATGCTCCAATTATTTTTTTCACTCTTATATAATTGCCATTGATGGCCGGCGGATCGCCCGCTGCCGGACTGGTAACTACAAAAGAATTGTTCCACCATCCGGTAAATGGATCACTGCTCAGAAAAATATTCCTGTTATCCCTGAACCAGAAGTTGGATTTTGTTTCACCAAAATTTGTTGTGACGGTGATCTGTCCTGGTAATGCACCTGCCGGAATTTTTACTTTCATAATTTTGTCCGTTACAGAAACCAGTTCCCCTTTTACACCCCCTGCAAAAGTTACCGTGAGTGGTTCATAAAAATAATCTCCGCGTATGGTTGCTTCTCCACCGGTAAGTACATATTCACAATCCATAGATGATACAGTGGGCTCGCTGATCTGTACCTTAAAATTGTAAAGCAATGTATTGCCACCGGCAAACACCATCTTTATTTTATTGGTAATTACTTTCGGAATCGGGCTGGGTACACTCACCAATACACTGGTGCTGGTGATATAGGTAGGTGTCAGTGAAGCCTTCTGATCATTGAACCAGACTTCCACAACATCCTGCAGGTTCTCACCTATAACAGCTATAAGATTTCCCTGGAAAGCACCTGTAAGCAATGAGTCTGATGACAGGGGATTGGTAACACGCACATATTTGATAACAGGTGTGCCCCCATTGGGGAGATCATTTTTTGTACATGATGTGTAAATACCTGCTATGGCCACAGACATTACCAGTACAGAAAGTGATTTAAATATTTTTTTCATATTGATGTCTTTTAAAAACATTTTATTTACTGTTTTAATAATCAACGGGTGTTTTCAGCAGGTTCGGTGCCTGGCTCAGTTCCGCTGCTGGTATGGGCAATAAAAAGTTGCCGTCATTGGCAGTTATTTTTCTTTCTGTAGTGGCCCATGTAGTTTTAATAAAAGTCCAGGTAGTTGGGTTGGGAAACCTGTCGGGGATAGTAGCAAATATGCCCCGGTCCTGCGCGTTAAGAATTGAATAAGCCTTTGCCTTATTATAATAATGCAGGCTCACCAAATCATACCAGGCCAGTCCTTCTATTGCAAATTCAACAAAACGTTCTTTTAAAACAGCATCTATAGTAAGCGGATCTATGTAGGCAGGCAAACCGGCACGCATGTGTACTTTATTGAAATACTCCAGTGCTTTTGGATCAGTAGTGGAAGCACTGTTGCCAAGCGTAGCCTCTGCATATATCAGGTAAATTTCAGCAAGGCGCAGCATGTAAGTATCATTTCCATAATATTGAGAAGCTGCTTGTCCGCCTACATCTTCCGCTTTACCGGTAACATATTTTTTGATTGCAAGAAAGTTAACATTATCACCTGTAGATGCAGTAGATGGATAAACGAGCTTTTGTTTTCCGCCTGTTATAGTCTGTGTTATTTCAGGATAGTTTGTTCCCGGCAACATAAAAGTTGCTTTAAGTCTTTGATCAAGTGTTCTGCCTTTAAGCGTATCACCTGTTGCGTTTGCCGTTATGCCATCGTATTGTGTCATCATCCACCAGGTAGCGCCTTTATCACCACCCCATCCGTCGCCATTGGCAATATCCGGGCTGTAAGCAAGATAAGCAGGAGCAGAATTTTGTGTACCCCAGGCACCAGGCGAATAGACCCATTGCAGGGAGAATAAAGATTCTGCATTATTATCGTATGGATAAAGAAATAAATCCGCATAATTATTCAACAGTGCAGCATTACTGTTTTTGATTACTCTTTCTGAAAAATATTTTGCACTGTCCAGAAACGACTGGTTTCTTGCACCGGAACCATTTGATTCAACACCAGACCTGCTGAGGTAAAAACGTGCCAGCATGCCTTCTGCAGACCATTTGGTGACTCTTCCCGGGCGGAACGGGGTTTCGGGCAGATCCACCGAAGCTGCACGCATCTCTTTTGTTATAAATTTCCAGACACTTTTCTCGGTATTCCTGCTGATAGTGGTATCGGAAAGTATGGTGAGGTTATTTTCAATAATAGGAACAGGACCCCAGTTCATCACCAAAAAACTATAGGCCAGCGCCCGCATAAATCTTGCTTCAGCAATGGCCATTTTTTTAACCTGTGGTGAAACAGCATCGCCAGCATATTTGTTTATGTTTTGTATGGCAAGATTGGACTGCCCCACTACAATAAAAAATGCACGCCAGGAAGAACCATTCTCCGGGGTGTTGCCCGTAGTATTAAAAAGCACATTACCCCTGTCGTTATACGCAGAGAAAGCTGTGCCTGCACGAAAATCACCGAGGTTATACGAGGCTTTATCATTGTAATCAAACCAAACCTTACTGTATAAAAGACCTGTACCCGCCAATACCTGATCGTCTGTTTTATAGAAACTTGCGTCAACAATTGAATCTGATGGTGGCTTTTCAAGAAAGTTTTTAGAACACCCGCATATGATAACGAATGTAAGCAGTACCGCAAACCAGTGATATGTACTTTTTGAATTTTTCATGCTCAATAGTTTAAAAATTTACGCCAATGTTAAATGTATAAATGGGGGTTAAAGGATAACGCCCATAATCCAGCCCGATAGCCTGGTTGGAAGCACTTGCATCCCTGCCTACATAAGACCCAACTTCCGGATCAAAGCCTGTATAACCGGTAAGGGTGGCAATATTCTGCCCGCTTACAGTTAGTCTTACTCCTTTTACCAGCTTTTGCCTTACAAGAATAGTTGCAGGCAGGTTATACGACAATGAGATATTTTTTATTCTCAGGTAAGATCCGTCTTCCACCCATTTACTGGTGGGGCGTGTATAATTTCCGTTGGGTCCGTAAGAAATTCTGGCCACATCGGTACCAGGATTTTTTAACACCACCTTGCCCTGTGCATCGCTTGTTGGCTGCGCATAATTCATTGCATCTATTAACAGGTTCCTGCTCACATTAATATTATTGGGATTGGTATTCTTTTTAGCCAGGAAATTGTAAATATCATTTCCATAAGTGCCGGTAATGAAAATACTCAGATCGAAATCTTTATAAGAAAAGCTATTGGTAAACCCGGCAAACATTTTCGGCCATGGGTTACCGATATAAGTTTCATCATACGTATCTATTTTACCATCTGGTACGCCTTTTGGACCATTGAGGTCTTTAAACTTAACGTCTCCTACCCATATACCATTTGCCTGTTCAGTTGGAAGCCTGTTGCCATTATTATCAACCGGAACCGCGCTTTTATTTATTTCCTCAATAGATTGAAATAAACCGTCTTCTATATAACCCCTGAACAACCACGGGGCCTCGCCTACTGCGGAACGTTGTGTCCAGTCATCCAGCCACCAGGACGTACGGCTTACAAATGCAGCATCAGAATAGAATTTTTTGATGGTTGTTTTAAATACAGACATATTCAGATTCGATTCCCATTTAAATGCCTTATTTGAAACATTGACAGTGTTGATGGTAAAGCCCCATCCTTTATTTTGCAGCGACCCAAGGTTTACAGTGGGCGATCCTACCGCACCTGTACCATTGGTACCCATATACCATGGCAGTGGATTATCCATTAAAAGATTGTTGGTATTCTTAACGTAATAATCAAATTCTACGGTAACCCTGTTTTTAAACAGGCCGAGATTGATTCCGATATTATCTGTTTTGGTTTCTTCCCATTTTAAACCGGGGTTGCTGTAGCGTGAAGGTAAAAAGCCGGTTCCTGAAGGAGTGGCCCCTGTACTTAAAGGAGAATAAATACCACCGCTGCCCTGGTTGCCCGTGGTACCGGTTTCAACTCTTAATTTTAAATCACTGACAAAAGGAACATTAAAGAATTTTTCCTGTGAAACTCTCCATGCAGCAGAAACTGATGGAAAAGTACCCCATTTATTTTCAGGGCCAAAATTTACGGAACCATCCCTGCGGACAGTACCCACCACCAGGTACCTGTTATCGTAATTATAACTAAATCTTCCAAGATAGGATTCCATGCCCCAGGTACCGGATCCCCCGCTGTTAGATGCAGTCAGCGGATCACCTGCATTCAGATCTAAAATATCATTGGTAAGAAAACCAGTTCTGCCTGAGTTGGTGTTTTTCCAGTTGGAAGCCTGCGCTTCGTGACTGACCATCAAACCGACATTGTGTTTTTTTATCTGCTTTGTATATTCCAGTAACTGGTTCCAGTTCCAGTAAGTATTTACACTGGTTCCATCGCTTAAAGAAGCCGTTACGTTTCTTGCCCAGCCAATAGCATAGGTAGGCTGGTAATAGGTTGAGCTGGAATAACCAATGTTTGTATTAAAGGAAGTTCTGAAAGTGAGATCTTTTATTATTTTAATGCCAATATTTAATCCGCCTAAAAATTGTCTGCGTACTAAAGTGTTGGTTTTTAAATTGGCGATGGCAATGGGATTAACGGGTGCAAATACGTTGGCGCCATTAATGATATCACCGCCACCCCAGGAGCCATCCAGGTTTTTTACAGGCACCTGCGGCGTGAGCTGCAATGCATCTGAAATTACATTCTCCTGGCTGGCAGTAAGATTTTCGTTTGTTTGATTAAAACTCAGGTTGGTACCAATGGTTACCCATTCCCTTGGTTTATTATCAAGATTTAGGCGCATGCCATATCTTTTAAATCCTGACCCCAACGCAATACCTTTCTGATCCAAATATTCACCAGAGAGGTAATATGCACTTTTATCACTTCCACCGCTCATGCTTAACTGGTGTTTGCTCATGGGGGTATTTTGAAATAATTCATGCTGCCAGTCGGTTCCATTACCCAGCAGTGAAGAATCTAAAAATTCTACTGGTGTTACTCCGCCGGCTATTACATGAAACGCTTTTACCATTTGCGCATACTCCGGTAAATTCATCACCTGCAAATGTTTGGGCGCCTGTTGCACACTGTATTGAAAGCCATAGTTTATCTTGGCATCGCCTGATTTACCACGCCTTGTTGTAATAAGAATAACGCCATTTGTAGCCCTTGACCCATAGATGGCCGTTGCTGACGGTCCCTGCAGTATCTGTATGTCTTCAACATCGGCAGGGTTAAGTCCTGCAAGTCCGTTGGCCGAACTCTGCGCACCAAATGAAATTGACTGGCCCGGAATCTGTACCCCATCCACTACATACAGCGGTTCAGTGCTGCCATTAATTGATCCTACACCCCTTATATTTACAGAAATGCCACCACCAGGCTGACCAGAATTTTGCGTAACATATACGCCGGCAGATCTTCCCTGTATCGCCTGCTCAATGGTGGTATTGAGCGTTTTGTCTATGTCTTTTGATGTAATGGTTGTTTGTGCGCTGGTAAGATTTGCACGTTTTGCTTTACCATAACCAATCACCACAACATCTTCCAGCCTGGATTGATCTGCTGTTATTGTTATTGCAACAAGATTTGAACTACCGACTTTCATTTCTTTGCGCAGGTAGCCAACATAAGTAACAAGCAATACATCGCCCGTTTGCGCCTGTATAGTAAAAGCACCCAGGTTATCTGTAGAAGTTCCAATATTGGTTCTTTTGTTAATTACAGACGCTCCCACCAGCCCTTTGCCGTCTGTAGCGGCAATCTTTCCACTTATTTTACGTGATGCTGGTGCTTGTGCGCCTGCATCTGTCAGCAGGCTAAAGGCGATGGCCCATAAGAAAAGGGCTTTGAAGTTAATGCTGGGTTTTAATTTTTTCATATGCAATCATCATTATTGGTTAGCAATTAGTTTTTCCGGCGCTTATTATCCGGGCTCAGCCCATATTTATTGTTGGTTTTCATTTTTCATGTGCATTTTTTATAGATTTAGGGATGCTTAAAAATACCCTGTACTGACAGTTTAGCATATAATAACAGGGCACAGAAAAGGTAAGAACCTCTCTATTTGAAGTATAATTAATGGTTTTAGTAGATAATTGACGGTATGTGGAAAGGCAAATTCCCGTTGAAGAAATCAGCGGCAGAAGAAAATACATTATCTCCATATACATAGCAATCGTTGTTTTGGTGGCCAGGAAGTCGTGGATCAACTGGTAGAAAGTTCTTCTGGATATATGGCAGCATTAATCAATATAAAAGTAGGGCCTGCAAGCAAGAGCCATGGTATGTATATGTTTCTGATTGAGGGTATAATTGTTAAGGCCTGACCAGAAACTGTTTAAAAACAGGTATAAAATGTTAAGGTGAATTTTTTATGGCAATTCTAATTGCTTATTCTTCTCTTTGCAGACCGGGATAAGCTTTGATTAAAGTGCTTTCAATGGCACTGCGATCCAGTAGTAACTAAAGTAAAAAAACAACTATCTGGTTGATTTAGTATGAACCGGAGAATAAATGGAAATGCTTATATTATAAATCTATACGGCGTCCTTCTTCTTTTCTGCCAAATAAGCGGACGGCGGCATGTTGAATTCTGTTTTAAAATACTTGGAAAAGGATTTAGGACTGTTAAACCCCACTTCGTAAGCAACCTCGGCAATAGTAAGCTGGCTCTTTTCAAGTAATTGTGCGGCTCTTTTGAGGCGGAATGAACGGATAAATTCTACAGGCGTTTTGCCGGTAATAGCCAGTAATTTTTTGTACAGCGTTACACGGCTCATAAAAAGCGCCTTGCTCATTTCTTCTACTGAAAAGCCGGCGTTTGAAATATTTTTTTCCACCACTTCCATTACCTGGTAAATAAATTGTTCATCAGAAGACACAATATTTATGTCTGCAGGCTTTACGTCTACCTGCTTTTGAAATGCTTTTTTCAGCCTGGCCTGTTCATCAAGTATATTTTTTACACGCGAAAGTAAAATTTCAAAATTAAAAGGCTTGGTCATGTAATCGTTTGCCCCTGTTTCAAGGCCTTTTAACTGCTGCTCTTCTCCCGCAAAAGCGGTCAGCAAAATTACAGGTATGTGTGAAGTACGCGGATCATGCTTAATTTTTTTGCAGAGATCGATTCCGTTCATTTCGGGCATACTGATATCAGCCACAACAAGATCCGGATGATCTCCCAAAGCCTTTTGCCATCCCTCTTTGCCATTTACCGCCTCAATTATGGAAAACTGGTCGCGCAGGTTATCTTTCAGGTAAAAAAGAAAATCCTCGTTATCTTCTACCAGCAGCAGCCTGGCTTTTTTTCCATTTACAGGCTTATCCACGGCATGCAATGTTTGTATTTTCTTTTCAAAAATAGTTTCATCATCAGTAAGTACGGGCTCTTCTTTTATTGCTGGCATTTCAATTACGGGCAGCACTACTGTAAAACAACTTCCTTTACCGGGCTCACTGTCCACACCAACACTGCCATTGTGTAGTTTTACAAATTCTTTTGTGATGGACAGACCTATACCGCTTCCCTGGTTTACCAAACTGCCGGGAATATCATTCTGAAAAAACCGTTCAAAAATTTTATCCTGCTTCTCTGCTGGTATCCCAATTCCGGTATCTATCACTTTAATAGCAAGCAATTGCTTATTGTCTTCCATCTGCATCTGCAGTTGTACTGCTACTTTACCACTTTCACTGGTAAACTTGAATGCATTGGATAGCAGGTTAAAAAGAATGCGTTCCAGTTTATCGTAGTCAAAAGACATCAGCAGGCTTTCTACAGTAGAGTAAAAAGAAAACTGGATATTCTTTTTTTCGGCAATGTCAGTAAATGAATAAGAAATACCGCGGCAAAATTTAATAATATCACCCTGCACCGGGTTTAACTTTAACTCCTGCACTTCCATTTTTCTGAAATCAAGTAATTGATTTACGAGGTTGAGCAACCGCCTGGCATTGCGGTGAATCAGTTGAAATTGCCTGCGCTGTCCCGCATCTTCCGCCTGCCTGATAATTTTATCCAATGGAGTTAATATCAAAGACAAGGGTGTTCTGAATTCATGACTTACATTTGTAAAGAACCGGATCTTAAGCATATCCAGTTCATGCATACGTTGTGCTTCCTGCTTTTGCTGTTCAATTTCAAAACGCATCCTGGCTCTTTGCAATGTAAGGTGGCGGGCAAACCATAAGATAGATGCCAGCAAAATAACATACAGCATATATGCAACAGGTGTTTTCCAGACTGGTGGAAGTATTTCTATATGCATGGCTACCGCATTCTCGTTCCAGATGCCATCACTGTTGGCTGCTTTTACAAAAAAAGTATAATCGCCGGGATCAAGATTGGTATAAGTTGCTTTACGGGTTTTGCCATCGCTGAAAATCCAGTTTTTATTAAATCCTTCCAGCTTGTAGGCATATTTATTTTTCTCAGGATTAAGAAAATTTAGCGCCGCGAACTCAAAAGATAAAACATCTTCATTGTACTTCAGGGTAATAGAACTGGTGTGTGAAATAGCCTGTGGTAATATAATACGCCCATCAATTTTTTCTCCAATGCCCACACTCTTGTTAAATAACTGCAGATCAGTCAGCACAATTGATGGTATACTTTTATCAGGTATAATAGTGGCCGGATTAAAAATATTAAACCCACTGGGGCCTCCAAAAACAATATCGCCGTTGCGGGTTTTTAATGCTGCATTTTCATTAAATGCGATACCCTGCAACCCATCTTTTTCATCATAATTTTTACAGCTGATGGTGAGTTCATCAATATTTTCATTTTTTTGCTGTACCTGTATGCATGATATGCCATTATAGGTACTCACCCATAAACGTTGCTGCTGATCTTCTACTATAGTTAATATAGTATTTCCGGGAAGCCCGTTTTCAATCCTGAAAGATTTAAATGTATTGGTTTGCTTATTAAAAACATTCAATCCATCACTCGTGCCTATCCATACACGACCATGGCTATCCTGCAACATTGAAAGAATACTGTTGTTGCTGATTCCTTTGGGATCGTTGGTAAAATTTGAGTAATAAACAAACTTGGCTGTTTTTTTCTCCAGCACATCAATTCCATTGGAAGAACCAACCCATAAATTTTCATCTTTGTCTTCCATTAGTTCTGAAATGTAAAATGCATGCACCGAGTTTGCTTCATAAGGCTTATAATGATAGAAAATATTTTTTTCCCTGTCCAGCCTGTTGAGTCCGCCTGAAAGTGTACCAACCCAGAGATTTTTTTGTGAATCTTCCAGGATCTCATACACCCTGTCATCGGGAAGACTGTTACTGTCTGCCGGGTTATGCCGGTAATGTGTAAACTGTTTTCCATCGTAACAATCAAGTCCGCCAAAATAAGTGCCTATCCATAATTTTTGTTGTCTGTCAACATGCAGTGTCACTATCACATCATTCGATAAGCTGTTTGAATTACCCGGATTATGAACATACTGAATAAACTTTTCTTTTGTACGATCATAGTAAATAAGGCCGCCTCCATTGGTGCCCACCCATATATTGCCTTTTGCATCTTCTGCAAAATCATTTATATCATCAAACTGTAAGCTTGCATGGTTCGATGGAATATTCCGTACCAGCGGAAATTTAATAATATTGGTATGAAAATAATTGACGCCATGTTTGTAAGTGCCAATCCAGATAGCTCCATCAATGTCTTTGTAACTGGTACTGATGCTGTTTTCGCTGAGGCTTTTATTATCATCCGCATTGTTAAGTACGTATTGTATTGTACGGGCAGACTTATCAAGAATATTTAATCCACCATGATCAGTGCTTATCCAGATTTTGTCATCATTATCCTGTAGTACGCCTACAACAATATTGTTATTCAACCTGAACCCAGGGTTATCTTTATCAATAACTTCCAGTAATCCTGAAGAAGGAACATAATGAAAAACACCTTTTGCCCCTGCGCTGATAAACAACCAGAGTTCGCCCTGGTTGTCAGCAAAAATGGAATAATTGAGTAATTCATTTTTTAATAAACCCGCCAGTGCATCTGACCGCAGTTCAATTTTACCTGTTTTTTTATTAATTTTTTCAATTGAACCATTGGTATGCACCATCCAGATATTGTCCTGGTTGTCCGGAGTTAAAGAAGATACAGGAGAAACACCTGCGGGCAATTGATAAACGGGTACAGTTTTGCCTGTAACAGAAATATATTTATACAATGATTGTCCAGCCATCAGGAACCAAAAATTGTCTTCGTTATCTTTTATTATGCTGGTAATGGCTACACCGGGTAATGATAATTTTTTTAAGTAAGCGGCAATATTACGATCAACTGTTTCATTAACCGGATCGAAAACATTAAATCCATTGTGCGTATCTACCCAAATCTTTTTTTCCGGACCTTCAAAAATCCTGAGAATATAATTATCACTTAAAGAAACGGAATCCCGGGGATTATGCCTGAATATTTTAAACTGGTACCCATCGTACCTGTTTAAACCAGACATCGTTGCAAACCATACAAAACCCTTGCTGTCTTTTATAATACCTTTTACCTGGTTGTTGGAGAGGCCCTGGCTGATATCAATATGATTAAACTGAAACTTGGTAGTTTGGGAAAAAGCACTGCTGGCAGCGCACAAAAAAAATAGCAGGATGAAAAATATGGCAAGTCTCATTTTCACTAAGCTGGTAGAGGGATGTTAATGGCTAATTCAGCCCCGATGTAAATATATATTTTATACCGGTAATGTTAGCTACAAAAAACAGATAACGTCTCCGGTAGAAGCTGTATATATTTTAACCATCATTGATGCTATTTTATCCTCTTTGGATAATCCCAATAATCATATGCCGTTATAACACAATAAAAGCTTGTAAAAATCCGGCAAGAACCTTTCTGAGAATTCAAGCGTAAAAAAATCATTTATTTAGTCAGCAGGTTTTTGTATACCACCCCGGCTTTCATAACAAACTGAACATTCTCCAGCACGGTTATATTCTGTAATGGATCGCCACTTACTGCAACAATATCAGCTAATTTTCCAGCTGTAACGGACCCCACTTTTGAAGTCCAGCCCAATAAATCGGCAGCACTGGTAGTAGCAGATTGTATCGCCTGCATAGGTGTTAAACCAAACTTCACCATATAAAAAAACTGTTTGCCGTTCCAGCCATGCGGGTATACACCTGCATCTGTTCCAAAAGCTATTTTAACACCTGCCTTTACTGCTTTGGCAAAATTTTCTCTTTGCGCTTTGCCTACCAGTCTTTCTTTATTTAATATCTTTTCAGGATATCCCATTTTAGCATATTCACTCATAATATAATCATCGTTGTAAATATCTGCTACCAGGTAAGTGCCATGCTGTTTCATTAATTCAATTCCTTCTTCATCAATAAAACTTCCATGCTCAACAGAAGCAACACCTGCTTTAACAGCCATTTTAATAGCAATGGTTCCATGGGCATGTGCACATGTTTTTCTGCCCCACATTTTTGCTTCGTCAACAATGGCGTTCATTTCTTCCTGCGTAAACTGCGGACCGCCCACGCTTTCTTCTTCACTCAACACACCGGCACTGGCGCCAAACTTAATTACATCTGCGCCGTATTTTATATTGTAACGGACCTGCTTGCGTATTTCATCAATTCCATTTGCAACGCCGCTCATTCCTTTTGGCATTTGCCAGTCTAAGAAAGGGGAAAAGCCATTCAGATCGCCATGACTGCCGGTAGAACCTATAAACAATGTGGCACACAACATGCGTGGGCCTGGTATATCTCCGTTATTGATTGCATTGCGCAACGCTACATCCAGGAAAGCCTGAGAACCAACATCGCGTATTGTAGTAAAGCCTGCATCCAGTGTGCGCTTAGCATAAATATGTGCTGTAACTGCATAATCCACGACGGTCTTCCTGAAAATATCAGCATAATAATCTCCACCGGGCTGAGAAGTAATGTGGGTATGACAATCAATCAAACCCGGCAATACCGTGGCTTTTGACAAATCGATTATTACTGCATTTTTAGGTACGGCAATATTGCTGCCCACAGCTTTAATGGTATCATTTTCAATTAGTATCAGCTGGTTGTCCAGCACTTTACCATTTTCCGTATCAATGAGTTTACCGGCCTTAATAATAGTAACAGTTTTGGTTTGTGCACTGGTGGTAAAAAAAACAAGTGCCATTAAAAGCGAAAGCAGCAGTTTTCTCATGTTTGGTGATTTTTTTGAAGATAAGAAAAGGAAATGGGGGAATAAAGAAAAAATGTGGCGATTTGGAAAAGAAGAGCAGGGAGTGGGTCGCCATTGTAAAGAAAGCATTCTTCAATAAATGAGTCAGGGCGGCTCACCCTTTTTCGCCGTTGCCGGTGTCTCCACCGGTAACAATAGACTCGTCCTGAGCTCTTTTCAATTAATGAACAGCGACCCCTGTGATATTCAGGAACCGAACCAATAAAAAAAAATCCCGCTTTTGCAGCGGGATTTAATATTTTAATTTTTGAATTACTTATACATTTCTTCTTTCAACAGCTTAACACGATCGTCCGCCAGGTACTCATCAAAAGTAGTAAGCCTGTCAATAATGCCTTTGGGAGTAATCTCAATGATACGGTTGGCAGTAGTTTGCATGAATGTATGGTCATGACTGGTCAGTAAAACAACCCCTTTAAACTCAGAAATATTTTCATTGAAGCTCTGAATGCTTTCCAAATCAAGATGGTTGGTTGGCTGATCCAGAACTACCACATTGGGGTTTTGCAGCATCATCCTGCTGAGCATGCAACGAACTTTTTCACCACCACTTAATACACTTGTCTTCTTCATCACATCATCACCGCTGAACAACATCTTGCCCAAAAACCCACGCAGGAAAGGTTCATCTGCATCGGTAACATGTGCCGGTACATACTGACGAAGCCAATCCATCAGGCTCAGATTGTTTTGAAAATACTGGCTGTTTTCCTGCGGAAGGTAAGCTTTGGTGACTGTGGTACCCCATTCGTATTTACCTTTATCAGCAGTTACTTCGCCATTTATAATATTATAAAAAGCGGTTACTGCCAGCGCATCTTTACTGAGAATTGCAATCTTATCGCCTTTGTTCGCGGTAAAACTAACATCGTTAAACAATACGCGGCCATCAACCGATTTTCCAAGTTTCTCAATGTTTAATATCTGGTTACCTACATCACGCAATGGTTGAAAAATAATACCCGGGTATTTACGGTTGCTTGGTTCAATCTCGTCAATGGTTAATTTCTCCAAAGCTTTTTTACGTGAAGTAGCCTGCTTGCTTTTTGATGCATTGGCACTGAAACGTGCAATGAAGTCAAGCAAAGCCTGGCGTTTTTCTTCTGTTTTTTTATTTTTTTCACCTATCTGGCGGGATGCTAGCTGAGACGAACCGTACCAGAATGAATAGTTACCGGTAAACACTTTTATTTTTGATCTGTCTACATCGGCTACATGCGTACAAACAGAATCAAGAAAGTGACGGTCGTGACTAACTACCAGTACAATATTTTCATAATCTGCCAGGAAGTTTTCCAGCCAGCTGATCGTTTCAATATCAAGGCCATTGGTAGGCTCATCCAGTAATAATATATCCGGGTTGCCAAAAAGTGATTGTGCCAGCAATACGCGTAGTTTCAGATTACCGGGAATATCTTTCATCAGCATCTGGTGAAACTCCTCTCCTACGCCCAGTTCACTTAATAAAGTAGCAGCATCACTGTCTGCGGTGTAGCCACCCATTTCACCAAATTCGCCTTCCAGTTCAGCAGCTTTCATTCCGTCTTCTTCTGTAAAATCTGCCAGTGCATAAATCTTTTCACGCTCCTGCATAATTTTCCAAAGACTGGAATGGCCCATCATTACGGTATTCAGCACGGTATAATCATCAAATTCATACTGGTTTTGTTTTAATACCGCCAGGCGCTCGCCAGGGGTAATCTCAACATTTCCTTTATTGGGCTCAATGTCGCCACTTAATATTTTAAGAAAGGTACTCTTGCCCGCACCGTTGGCTCCAATAACGCCGTAGCAATTGCCTTTAATAAAATTGATATTTACCTCATCGAACAATACCCTTTTGCCGTATGCCAGGGTTATATTTCTTGCACTAATCATTTTGTAATTCCCTTGTTTTTTTGAAGCCGCGAAGGTACGAAAAAAAATGCCCTCATCCGTGGCCCTTTTTACCTCATCCTCTTCCCCTCTCCAGCGAAACGGGCGAAAGAGGGGAAGGGGTGGGATGAAGGCAAAAAAACTCCCGCGGGTACAAACCGCGGGAGTTACTTATAATTTACAAATTATTACTACAACTTAATATCCCATGCCACCCATATCAGGTGCGCCATGGCTATGTGCTGCTTCTTCTTTCTTAGGCCTGTCAGCAACTACACATTCTGTAGTCAACAGCATACCTGCAATTGAAGCTGCATTTTCCAAAGCGATACGGGTAACTTTAGTAGGGTCAATAACTCCCGCTTTCAGCAAGTTTTCATACACTTCAGTGCGTGCATTGAAACCAAAATCGCCTTTACCTTCTTTGATTTTCTGTACAACGATAGAACCTTCAATACCGCTGTTGATAACAATCTGGCGAAGTGGTTCTTCAATTGCTCTCTTAACGATTGCAATACCAGTTGTTTCATCTTCATTGGCACCTTTGAATTTTTCAAGGGCTTCTGTAGCACGGATGAAAGAAACACCACCACCGGGAACAATACCTTCTTCAACGGCAGCCCTTGTAGCATGTAAAGCATCGTCTACACGATCTTTCTTTTCTTTCATTTCTACTTCAGTAGCAGCGCCGATATATAATACAGCCACACCACCGCTTAACTTAGCAAGGCGTTCCTGTAATTTTTCTTTATCATAATCAGAAGTTGTATTTTCTACCTGTGCTTTGATTTGATTTACACGCGCAGTGATATCTTTCTTTACACCCTTGCCGCCAACAACAATCGTGTTGTCTTTGTCAATAGTAATAGATGCAGCCTGTCCAAGTTTTGTCAGATCCGCATCTTCAAGTTTGTAACCCAGTTCTTCACTGATTACAACACCTGCAGTAAGAATAGCGATATCCTGCAGCATTTCTTTCCTGCGGTCTCCAAAGCCAGGAGCTTTAACAGCAGCCACTTTCAGTGTGCCACGTAATTTATTTACAACCAGCGTAGCCAGTGCTTCACCTTCCAGGTCTTCAGCGATGATAACCAATGGACGGCCGCTTTGTGCTACTTTCTCCAGTATATGAAGAATGTCTTTCATTGCAGATATCTTCTTATCATAAATAAGAATATATGGATTCTGCAATTCAACTTCCATTTTCTCGCTGTTGGTAACAAAGTAAGGAGAGATATAACCACGGTCGAATTGCATACCTTCTACTACATCAACTGTAGTATCAGTACCTTTTGCTTCTTCCACTGTGATAACACCTTCTTTACCCACTTTAGCAAATGCTTCTGCAATCAGTTTACCAATTGTTTCGTCATTATTGGCAGAAATAGAAGCAACCTGCTGAATTTTTTTGCTGTCGTTACCAATGGTCTGGGACTGTGCTTTCAGGTTTTCAACAACCTTAGCAACAGCCTTATCAATACCGCGTTTTAAATCCATTGGATTAGCTCCGGCAGCAACGTTTTTCAAGCCTTCGCTAATGATAGCCTGCGCAAGAACGGTGGCAGTAGTAGTACCATCACCTGCAATGTCTGCAGTTTTAGAAGCTACTTCTTTCACCATTTGTGCACCCATATTTTCGATAGGGTCATCCAGTTCAATTTCTTTAGCTACTGTAACTCCATCTTTGGTAACCTGCGGAGCACCAAATTTTTTCTCAATTACCACGTTACGGCCTTTTGGTCCCAGGGTAACTTTAACTGCGTTGGCAAGGATATCAACGCCTTTCTTCATTTTATTTCTTGCTTCAATGTCGAAGAAGATTTGCTTAGCCATATGAATTAGTTGTTTTCGTTTTTAAATTATTATAACAAAGTTTCACTTACGGAACTTTATTATACAGTCTTCATTAAAATATCAGAGGCTCTCATGATCAACAGATCCTCACCTTCAATTGTAATTTCAGTGCCTGCATATTTACCATACAAAACCACATCCCCTACTTTTTGGGGAACCGGTATTAAAGTCCCTGATTGCTCAGAATATTTGCCAATTCCCACGGCAACTACAACACCTTTTTGAGGCTTTTCTTTAGCAGTATCGGGGATAATGATACCACCCGCTGTTTTTTCTTCAGCTTTTGCTGGCTTAACAAGAACCCTGTCGTCATAGAGTTCATAATTTAACTTCTTGGCCATATGCGTTGATTTTTTTGTTTTAGATTAGAAAATTTCTAATGGCGTGCAAAGCTAAACGAATTTCATACCAAAGGAAATAAAAGTTCAAAAAAAGGAATTCTTGGCAGATAAACGGGTTTTGTTGGCAGTTAAACTGTTAACAACCCGGGGTATTTGCCAAATTTTCATTTTATGGCAGGAAGATGTCGTGAGCAACCGGGTGTCAGGCATGAGGTGAAATTCCGGATAACCTGGCTTTCAGTCCTGTCAGCAACACAGGGTTTAGGCGTCACGCACGGAGGTTTATGATTCTTTATCATATTCACACCTGGGCTTAGCGTTTCTCCCCGCGAACCCCTATCTTCGCAGCCTCAAAACAAGTTCTTGGCATAACTATGATTAGCAGAAGAAATATCCGGGTAAAAGTGATGCAAACCCTTTATTCCGCAGAAACCGCGCAAGGAGAAATGAAACCCGGTGAGCCATTAAACATCCTGCAAAAGCATTTTGATCAAACCCGCGGCCTTTTAGTTTACCTGGTGTATGTGCTTACAGAAATAGCCCGTTATGCAGAAACAGATGCCCGCAAAAAAGCTTCTAAACATTTACCTACCCAGGCCGATCTTAATATTAATATAAAACTGGCTGGAAACGAGTTGTTGTGGAAGTTGCTGGAAGACCCCTCCTACCAAAAAGCATGTAAAGAAGACAGGCCTGATCTGCAGGCTGATAAAGAAGAGATCAGGAAACTTTACCTGGAACTGGCAGTTACCCCGGAGTACAAGACATACATTACAGAACAAAGCCGCGATAGCAAATCTGAAAAACAGATGCTTGAATTTATTTTGGGAACCCTCATGCTGCCCAATGAAAATTTTGTTTCACAGGTAGAAGAAACTTTTACAAACTGGGATGATGATTGTGATGTAATAAATCAATTAATACTGAGCTGGCTGCAAAAACCCGGCGCCTTTGATTTTATGGAGATCATCAGCAAGGATAAGCTGGTTTTTGCCAAAGAATTATTACAAACCGTTTTTGACAAAAAGCAAGTCACCCTGGACCTCATAAAACCCAAATTAAAAAACTGGGACCCGGACAGAATTGCAGTACTTGATATGATATTGATGCAGATGGGTGTATGTGAATTCCTGTTTTTTGAAACCATACCGCCAAAAGTTACTATCAATGAATACATAGACCTGGCCAAAGATTATAGTACACCACAAAGCGGGCAGTTTGTCAATGGGATACTGGATAACATTCACAAAGATTTGCTGAAAGGTGATAAAATGCACAAAATTTCTTTTGTTAAGAAAAAGTAAGCAACCAATTATTACATTTGCAAAAATAAATCAATGAGATTCTTTATACTATTATCAGCACTTGCAATAACAGCTTCCGGTTGTAACGGGCCTGTAAAGAAAGAAGTAAAGGAAACAATTCCAGCTGCGGCAGCCCTGCCTGAAGAAAAAAAAGACACTGCCAGTTTTACTACCATGCAATGGATAGATTCAGTAAAAGACTATGGCAAAATAACAGAAGGCCAGAAACTGGAAGTTTTGTTCCGTTTTAAAAACACAGGCAATAAGCCCTTAGTTATTGAAAGTGTACATCCCAGCTGTGGTTGCACAGTAGCAGATCCGCCAAAAGAACCCATTGCCCCGGGTGCAGAAGGAGAAATCAAAGGTTCTTTTGACAGTAATGGAAAAAGCGGCCAGCAGCATAAAACTATTGCAGTAATGGCTAATACCAAAGGAACCGAAAGCCATGAACTGACTTTTACAGTAGAGGTACTAAAAAAATAATAACAATTTAAAAAAGTAATACATTAACAATGACAAACGCAATGATTCTTTTACAGGCAGGGTCTCAAAATCCTACCTCCATGATGTTTATACTGGGAGCAATGATTTTGGTGTTCTGGCTATTTATGATCCGCCCCCAGGCAAAAAAAGCCAAACAGGCTAAAGAATTTCAGCAGAACCTGCAAAAGGGTGCAAAAGTAGTTACCATAGCCGGCATACATGGTACTATTAATAAAGTAAATGATGATAATACGCTGATGCTTGAAACCAGTCCGGGCAGCTATCTTAAAATAGAAAAAAGCACCATCAGTATTGAATGGAGCCAGGCTTTAAATAAACCTGCTGAACCAGCTAAATAACGTTCATACATAACTGATATAAAGATCCCGTTGCATAATTTCTGCAACGGGATTTTTATTGGCTATTAAGGCAGGTTGCTCTTTTGTGGGGCGGTAAACGCATTATATTACAGTAATCTCACAGTGGGTCACTCTAAAAAATTTAAAACGATAAAGTTTAAAGTAGTAAGAGGAGCCTAAACTTAAGATTAAGAAGTGCAGATAAAGGGTGAGCCGCTCCAGGCAAAATTTGTAAGACAGCAGATCCAAAACATGCCGGCCCACCTTACTATTTATTAATTTTTAATTATTAATTTAAAATTATTAATTTCCCTTAATGACATTACGGGTAGGTATAACAGGCGGTATGGGCAGCGGCAAAAGCACTGTTGCTTCAATATTTGCCACATTGGGCATACCTGTTTACCAGGCAGATGATGCTGCCAAACGGCTTATGAATGAAGATGAAGCATTAAAAGAACAGCTAAAGATACATTTTGGAGAAGCTGCATATACAAATGGATTGCTGAACCGCGCCTGGATGGCTGCCGAAGTTTTTAATAATAAAGATAAACTGGTTTTGTTAAATTCAATGGTACACCCGGTAACTATTAGTGATGGGGAGAAGTGGTTGATGCAGCAGACTACTCCCTATGCTATAAAAGAAGCGGCCATTATTTTTGAAAGCGGCTCGCAACGCTATCTTGATTATATTATCGGTGTGTATGCTCCTGTTACACTGCGCATTTACCGGAGTATGAAAAGAGACAATATCAGCAAAGAAGAAGTAAATGCCCGCCTCAACAGGCAAATGGATGATGCCATTAAAATGAAACTCTGCGACACAGTAATTATTAATGATGAACAACAGGCACTCATTCCTCAAGTGTTGAGGGTGCATGAAAAGTTGATGACGCAGGCGAAGGGATTGAAAACTGGGAATTAGAAAATGATATAGAGGATTGGGATTTATTTTATTATTTTAAAACACCATCTTCTCAATTTTCCTTCAAAATCAAATGGAATGGTAAGTTTTGTAATATCTGTGACAGCCGATGCATTTATCTTATCTGCAGCCAGCTGAAATTTAGTATAGTTGGTGCTGAAATATAATACCCCACCCGCTTTCATAATCAGCAGGCATTTATTAATGAGATCAGCATGATCCTGTTGTATGTCTAAAAAATCTTTCATGCGTTTACTATTACTGAAAGTTGGTGGATCAAGAATCACCATATCAAAACTTCCTGGTTCCACTCCATCCAGGTATTGCAGCACATCTGCATGTACAAAGTGATACTTTGATGCGTTCTCCAGTTTGTTCAATTTAAAATTGTCTTCTGCCCAGCTTAAATAAGTTTTTGACAAATCAACAGAAACAACTGACGCGGCACCACCTGCTGCTGCATACACTGAAAAAGAAGCAGTGTAACAAAATAAATTCAACACTTTTTTTTCTTTTGATTGCTCCCGCACCATATTCCGTGTAATGCGGTGATCCAAAAACAAACCTGTATCCAGGTAATCAGAAAGGTTGACCCTGAATTGCAATCCCGCTTCTTTAACTATAAAAAAATCCATTTCCTCTCCTGTTTTCTGATACTGATCCTGCCGGTCCGTTTTACGTTTGCGTTGCTTCAGGTAAATATTTTCACCGTGCACCTGCGCTACAGTTGCTATTACCTGTAAGCTTTCATTCAACCACGTTTCATGCTGTTCTTCTGTAAGGCTGTGCTTGGCCCTGTATTCAGATAAATAAATTTTATCTTCATACACATCAATGATCAATGGAAACTCAGGCAGATCGCGGTCGTATAAACGATAACAACTAACGCCCAGCCGCTTTGCCTGCTTGCTGAGGTGCCGGAAAACTTTCGTAAGCCGGTTGTGAAACATTTGTACTTTTTCTTCTTCATTCATCAGGGTTAAAAATACAACAGATGATGTAGTTTTGAATAGATATGAAAAATATACCCATACCAACCGTTCATTTATTTCCTGCCCTGGAAGAAAAACTTATTCAACTGCTACAATCACTTACAGCGGAAGAATGGAATAGACCTACTATTGCCAGGTTATGGACAGTTAAAGATGTGGCTGCTCATTTGTTTGATGGTAATATGAGAACCATGTCTATGCTGCGTGATAATCATTTTGGCGATCCACCCGGCAAAATATATTCAAATGAAGACCTGGTCAACTACCTGAATGGCCTGAACGCATCCTGGGTACAAGCAATGAAAAGGGTGAGCCCGCAGGTAATGACAGCATTGATGGAAATAACCGGTAACCAATATAACCAGCAGATAGCTTCGCTGGATCCTTTTGCCCCGGCTATATTCTCCGTTTCATGGGCAGGAGAAACAAATTCAATTAACTGGTTTCATATTGCACGTGAATACACAGAACGATGGCACCACCAGCAACAGATTCGGGATGCAGTTGGAAAACCAGGAATAATGACGAAAGAATTTTATTACCCTGTGCTGGATACTTTTATGATGGCATTGCCTTATGCATGCAGAAATACAACAGCAAAGGAAAATACGGTTATAAAAGTGAGTATCAGCGGCGAAGCCGGTGGAGACTGGCTCCTCATCAAAAAAGAAAAATGGGAATTCACTAAAACAAATAATTTACCAATTGCTGCTCACACAACAATCAATGGAGAGATTGCATGGAAATTATTTACAAAAAGCTGGAGAAAAAAAGATGTGATTAAACATATTGTATTGGAAGGAGATGCCGCATTGGCCGAACCCGTGCTGGACATGATATCGGTAATGGCTTAAAAAAAATGAATATGGAAAAAGTAAATCTTCTGGAAAAATTTGAGCTTGTTAATGAATACTGGAATCCAAAAATTGCAGGCGAATTAAATGGCCAGCAGGTGAAGCTCGTAAAATTCAAAGGGCCTTTTACCTGGCACCATCATGAAAATGAAGATGAGTTATTTCTTGTAATAAAAGGCAGCTTCGTAATGGAACTGCGTGATAAAAATATAGAATTGAAAGAAGGTGAATTTCTGATTGTACCGCGTGGAGTTGAACACCGGCCCAATGCCGCAGAAGAAGTGGAAGTATTATTGTTTGAGCCTTCTGCAACACTAAATACAGGCAATACAGAAAATGAGTTTACAAAAAGAAATTTGAAAACCATTTGATTGAAAAGCACCCAGGGCACTCTTTTCGTCAGGGGTTTAGTGTTTTGCCTGTTTCGCAACGATACGTACGGCTGACTGGCAGTTCCTGCCTGCTATTTCTATAATTTCTTCCATTACTTTTAACGGCTTTCAGAATACGTTCTAAGGACTATCTGAGAAAATACTTCATGTTGCCGCTACCACCGGTCTGCTGGCGCTAAAGCCCCTAAAAAAATAATACAGATCTCCGTTTATTGTTCTCTCACAAAACACTCCTTTTTCTGGGCTGCGTTTTACTACCCACAATTGGGGATTGTTATGCATGTGTACCATAATTAGCTTTGAAATATAAAATTATCCTGTCCTAAAGAACCACCCTGAGCTTGTGAAACTTATAATTATTATTATTCATCAATCATTAAACCTTCAAAAATGAAAAAAATTATCATTAACGTCTTTGCCATTTGTATGGCAATGTCATTTATCAGCACTACAGGTGCACAGCAATCAAACACTGCTTTTCATGTAAAACGGCCTTCACCTGATGAAAAGCCACATACAGGCACATTAAACAATAATTCTTTTAACACCAGCCTTTCGTCAGATGTCAATGCCAAAGCGGTAAAAAATTTTACAAAATCATTTAAACTTGCCGAAAATGTAAAATGGTTTAAAATTATTGGTGGCACTGTAGCATATTTTACTGAGCATGGCATAAAAAACAGGGCGGGCTACGACAATAAAGGCAATTGGCTGTATAACATACGTTCATATCCGGAAGCGGATTTACCAAAAGACATAAGGGCCCGCGTAAAAAGTGTATACTATGATTACGCCATTACTTATGTTCAGGAAATTACAAAAGATCAACAGCTAATTTATCTCGTGCATATAAAATATAATAAGTCCTGGAAAACTATCAGGGTTTGCGAAGAAGAAGATATGGCGCCAATTGAAGAGTTTGAAGAGAATTAACAGAAATACAACCCTCCTGTTGTCAACTACCAGCTCACTTTAAAAAACCGTTTCCTTAAGCAATAGACATACAAAAACCCGCTGTATTCTTACAGTGGGTAATTATTCCTCCGGGTTATCTGTTATCATCTGCTTGCGCGCATCTGCAATTTTTGAGGAACAATTAATTATTTATTAAAACTACTTTTATGAAAAAATTTATTGCCGCCGGTATTATCGTTTGTTTGGCTGCAGCGATATTTCCAATAAGCGCAAACTCCCAGGAGTTATACATGACACTTCTTACCGGCCATGTGCGTGACAAAGAAAAATCTATTACACCGGGTTTTGACAAGTCTCTTTTTTCAGGTTTGCCGCTGAATGAAATAAACATTAAAGCGGCGCGAAATTTCATTAAATCATTTAATGATGCTGAAGATGTATACTGGATTAAACTACCCGATTGTATAATAGTCCGGTTTACTGAAAAAGGGATAAAAACAAGGGTAGATTATGATAAAAAAGGCAACCGGATTTGCAGCATGCGCTCATATCATGAAAGTGAATTACCCGAAGAAATAAAAACACAGATAAAAATGGTGTTCAGCGATTTAACCATTGCCTGGATAAATGAAATTACAAAAGATGATTCGAAAATTTACCTGGTACAAATGCACGGTAAAAACTGCATAAAAACTATCCGCGTGATTGGAGGAAAAATGGAAACGGTAGAAGAATACCTGAAATAATTACAGGAAATGAGTTATACCCATCTTCTCATTTTCTTTTTCGCTTCCCGGACCAACAGCATGGAAAACATAACCAAAGCACCTCCCCTTACTCAAAAAAAAGAGTTATAAGGTAACACCCTATAACTCTTCTATTATTTTAACCGGCGCTTATTTCAATTTTGCCAGTGCTTCTTTAATTCTCACCCATGCCCTTTCAATGTTCTGCATGCTGTTTGCAAATGAAAAACGGACACAATTGGGTTCACCAAAAGCATCACCCATTACAGAAGATACATGTGCAGTATTCAAAAGATACATGCAAAATTCTGACGCATTGGAAACACTGGTAGTGCCATCGCTTTTACCAAAATAATAACTCACATCAGGGAAAATATAAAAAGCACCTTCTGGTTCAAAACATTTTACACCAGGTACTTCTTTAATGATTTCCAATACGCGTTTTCTTCTGCGTGTAAATTCTTCTGTCATTTCTTCAGAAGGACGAAGGTCACCGGTAAGCGCGACAATAGCGGCACGTTGTGTAACAGCAGTGGCGCCACTCGTAAACTGTCCCTGCAATTTTTCGCAACCCTTTGCTACTTCTGCATTTGCCGCTATGTAGCCAAGACGCCACCCGGTCATGGCAAATCCTTTGCTTAACCCATTAATAATAATAATGCGATCTTTTAAATCGCTGAACTGAGCAATACTTTCATGGCTCCCCACAAAATTGATGTATTCATAAATTTCATCTGAAATAATGTAGATTTCAGGATGCTTGCGAAATACTACAGCGAGTGCTTCCAGTTCTGCTTTGCTATAAACTGCGCCGGAAGGATTACAGGGTGAAGAGAATAAAAACATTTTTGTTTTAGGCGTAATAGCAGCTTCCAGTTCTGCAGGTGTTATTTTATAGCCATTTTCAACAGTTGTTCTTACCACAACCACTTTCCCGCGGGCAATTTTTACCAGTTCGCTGTATGTAACCCAATAAGGTGTAGGAATAATTACTTCCTCATTATCATCCACAATTGCCAGTATGGCGTTGGCCAGACTTTGCTTGGCGCCAGTAGATACAACAATGTTTTCAGGTTTATAGTCCAGGTTATTATCGCGTTTAAGTTTTGCGCAAACAGCTTCGCGTAAATCAAGGTACCCGGCTACGGGTGTGTAGTGGGAGTAATTTTCATCGATTGCTTTTTTTGCAGCTTCCTTAATATGAGTTGGGGTATCAAAGTCTGGTTCACCCAAACTTAAATCTATTACATCTATTCCTTTTGCTCTTAATTCTCTTCCGAGCTTAGCCATTTTTAATGTCTCGGGCTCATTAAACCGTTCAAGTACTGATGAAAGTGCCATTACTTTATTTTTTTTGAGGGCACAAAAGTAATGATTGGATGCCTGGTAAAAAAGAAAACCTTACGAGAATAAATGGCAAAAGGTTTAAGATAAAAGGAAAGCCGTAAGCCCTGTACCTTCAACCTTATAAGAAAAAAAGCCCTCCTGAAAACAGGACGGCCTCTAACGATTGCTTGCCATATGAAAAAAAGGTCAAATTATTTTTTCAGAGAATCAGCCTTTGCTTTAACTGTATCAACAGCAGCTTTTACTGTTGAATCAACAACAGCCTTAGCGCTGTCACCAGCAGCTTTAATTGTGTCAGTAGCAGCTTTTGCAGTAGAATCTGCAGCAGCAGCAGCTGAATCAGTTGAGTTGTTGCAAGATGTTACGAAAGCGCCAATGGCTAAAACTAAAAGAAGCTTTTTCATTTGTTTGTGTTTTGTTTGTAAAATAATGGTTCGAGGCTTTATACATTAAAAAGGAAAAGGTAACCCGCATTTTAAAAAAAGTTTTTGAACCTTTGTTTGGGTTACAATTCATTAATTTGAGTATTAAATAACAGCGATAAGTGACAACAGCATCCCAGGAAAAAGAATTACTGAAAGGACTGGCAAAAAGCGATAAACAGGCGGCGGAAACCATTTATAAAAACAATTATAATATGGTTCAGGCGTTGATTATCAATAACAATGGTTCTGCTGATGATGCCAGGGATATTTTCCAGGAAACAATGATTGTGTTATACGAAAAGGCAAAATCGGGTACTTTTGAATTACATTGTCAGCTTAAAACTTTTATATATTCTGTTAGCAGAAGATTGTGGCTCAAGCGTTTACACCAATTGCAGCGGTATGGGGGACAGTTGGAAAATATGGAGCATACTGTGCCGGTAGAAGAAGAGATTGAAGGTCATGAGCAACGTAATAGCCAGTTCCAGGCAATGGAAAAGTCCATGTTGAACCTGGGAGAGCCCTGTAAGAGTCTAATTGAGGCTTATTACCTGCAAAAAAGGAACATGACGGAAATAGCGGGCAGTTTTGGTTATACCAATGCAGATAATGCAAAAAACCAGAAATATAAATGCCTGATGCGTTTAAAGAAACTATTCTTTGCTCAACATAAAAACAAGGACCAATGATGGAGGATATTCAATTATCGGAGGCTGTTGAACGTTTTTTGCAAGGCCAGATGGATGCTGAAGAGCTATCCCGCTTTGAGCAATTGCGAAAATCGAACCCTGAGGTAGATCAATTTGTGGTAGAACACAGCATTTTTCTTAGCCAGCTGAATGAATTTGGCGAGCGTAAGCATTTCCGCTCATCACTGGAGGAAATCCACGATAACCTATTGGGTAACGGAACTATAAAAACCTTTGTTCCAAAAACCAAAGTAGTGGATCTTTTCAGGAAGTACAGGCGTGTATGGGCCGTTGCCGCCTCTATTGCCGGTATTATCGCCATCACTGTCAGCGGGCTGGTGGCTTATTTTACACCTAATTTAACCAAGCCCCAGCTTGAGCAATTAAGCCGTAAAGTTAATATTCTTGAGAAGCAGCAAAATGACCTGACCAATGAGGTAAGGGACAGTAGCAAAGTAACAAGCAGAGTTCCTGTAAATGAGACATTTAAATTCGGTGGAACCGGTTTCCTGATTGATGCCAAAGGATACCTGGTTACCAATGCCCACGTGATAAAAGGTGCCAAAACCATTATTGTACAAAGTCATGGCCAGGAATTTAAAGCCTCTATTGTTAAAATAGATGCAGAGCGCGATTTGGCTATTCTAAAAATAGACGACAATGAGTTCAAACCCTTTGCCAGCCTGCCGTATGGTTTCAAAAAAACTGGTGCAGATTTAGGCGAGCAAATCTTTACATTGGGCTTTCCAAGGGATGAAATTGTATATGGTGAAGGTTATATGAGTGCAAGTACCGGTTATAACGGGGATACTATGAGTTGCCAGATTGCAGTAGCAGCCAACCCGGGTAATAGTGGTGGCCCGGTTTTTAATAAAAATGGTGAAGTGGTGGGTATACTCAGTACACGCCAACTGCAGGCACAGGGATTTGTTTTTGCAGTAACAGCAAAAAACATCTTTAAATCACTTGATGAACTGAAAAAAGATACTACTTATCAAAATATTAAAATCAACACGCTTTCTTCTGTAAAAGGAATGGAAAGACCGCAGCAGATTAAAAAAATTGAAGATTGCGTTTTTCTTGTTAAAACTTACCAATAATTTAAGTAACTATTTCCTGATTAATGCCAATAATATAAAAGCCCCTTTCCGGGGCTTTTCTTATGTATGCCCGGATCTTGATACAGGATTGGTGGGATTTTCCCGGATAGGAGCATTACATTTTCATATTTCACCACTTCGCATTTGTATTACAGGTTCCACAAACTGGCAGGGTATTCGCCCGCATCTACCAGCGCATCCAGGCTTGCTTTAACGCCCGGCGCATCTTCTTTATAAGTAACTCCAAACCATTGCGAAGAGGTAGGAATAACCTTAATAACCCCACTGCCACCGTTAATAAACTGATCTGCCACTATTGGTATAAAAAATTCCGATTTTAAGTTAGTCAGATTTTTACCCAGGAACTCATTGAACAGTTTTTCTGAATAAGAAAAAATGGAAGGCGAAAAGCACCAGAAGTTCATAGATACACTTGAATGCAACGGCAGTTCTTTTGGTTCCTGGTTATCATCACAAATAATTTTACCATTTTGCCTTGATATATTGATGCGCTCTGCAATAGATGTAAGATTGCCCTTTGTATCTACCTGGCAAACACCACGGTTTACAGTGCCATTGTCGGAAAGCGTTTTTAACAAATCATATCCGATGATAGAATAAACTTTGTCTCCTGCATCTTTGGTAAGAAACTGATATGCCTTTTCGAATGCATCCCGGCCATAAAAATCATCTGCATTGATTACAGCAAATGGTTCATTAATGGCAGATTTAGCACACAATACCGCATGCGCGGTGCCCCACGGCTTGGTTCTGTCTGCCGGCACCCGGTATCCGTCAGTAAATGCATTTAAATCCTGGAAAACATAATCAACAGCTATCCTTCCTTTAAATTTGCGTTCAAATATTTCTTTAAAATCAGCTAAAAATTCTTCGCGGATGATAAAAACAACTTTTTTAAAGCCGGCGCGTATTGCATCATATATTGAATAATCAACAATGGTTTCTCCGCTTGGTCCAAAAGATTGAATTTGCTTCATACTTCCATAGCGGGAGGCCATACCAGCGGCGAGGATTAAAAGTGTAGGTTGCTGCATTTATTTGTTTTTACCGGCACGAAAATATAAAATAAAGTTGTGGAACAAAATAAGCCCATGAATTTATTACTGGAAAACATTGTAAACCTTTCAGCAGTCAGCACAGATCATATTCATTTGCCGGTAACAATTAACCATAATATAGCACTGGATATTTTAAGGCTTGATAAAATTCACCCTGTTATTTCGGGTAATAAATGGTTTAAACTAAAATATTACCTGGAAGAAGCGCTTCAAAACAGACAAAACCGGGTGGTTACATTTGGAGGCGCTTATTCAAATCACATCATTGCAACTGCCTGCGCCGCCAGTAAAGCCGGGCTGAAAAGCGTTGGAATAATACGTGGCGAAAGGCCAGCTGTTCTTTCCCTTACGCTATCAGCTGCTACCCAATTGGGTATGGAATTGAAATTTGTAAGCAGGGAAACATACAATCAAAAAAAAAATCCGGCGTTTATAAAGCAATTACAACGGGAATATCACAACCCCTGCATTATCCCGGAAGGTGGTGAAGGCTATACAGGCATAAAAGGTGCTGCTGAAATAGCTAAACTTGCTGGTACCGAAAATTACACACACCTGGTCTGTGCTGTTGGTACAGGTACACTTTTGTCGGGGCTTGCGGTAAGCGCAGTAAAACAGCAGCAAGTAATTGGCATTGCTGTTTTAAAAGGTTTCAATGACTGGCGTTCAGCTTATATCGCAAAAAAAGAGCAGCAAAGAATCAGTATTATAACAGACTATCACTTTGGTGGCTATGCGAAAAAGGACAGTGCATTACTTGAATTTATGAATGAATGGTACAATGAAACCAATATTCCGTCTGATTTTGTGTATACCGGGAAATTATTTTTTGCAGTCTGTGATTTAATAAAAAAAGGGTATTTTCCAAAAACAAGCCGTTTACTGGTTATTCACAGTGGAGGATTACAGGGGAATAAATCCCTGCCGTTAAAAACACTTGTTTTTTAACCACTACTGAACAGGCGCGGTTATATTTGCATTTTTAAGAAAAACAGGTATTATAACTATTCTAAAGCATGCTCCGACAGTTTGGAATTTTATTACTGGCTAGTTGTATTGGTTTTGTGGCATCCGCTCAGAATACACTTCCCGCATTTACGCTTGTAAACAAGGGAAATAATCGTATAATCGTTAGCTGGAGCAATATATATAAAAATATCCGCCAGTTAACCATACAGCGTTCTCCGGACAGCACAATAAACTTCAAATCAATTTTAACGCTTCCGGATCCTGCAGTTCCGCAAAATGGATATGCCGATACTAAAGCGGTTAACGATCGCATGTATTACAGGCTCTATATTTTATTGGACAGCGGAAGATATATTTTCAGTAAATCTAAAAGGCCCGTTTTAGATACGATCAGGATAAAGGAACAACCAAAAGAAAGTAAACCTGCAGAACAACCGGTATATGAAACGCCAAAGCCAGAAAATAATAAAACTGTAATTGCACAGGAACCCAAAGCGAAAGAGACGGAAAAAAAAGAAATTATAAAACCAGAAATAATTAAACCAAAGGAAATACCAGAGCGCATTATTTACATAAAAAAAAGAGATACGCTGATTGGCCAGATTGGAGAACGATCTGTAAGGCGGTTCAGGGATTCACTGGCCTTCAGAACAAGAGATACTTTAAGCTTTAATACTGCAGATACTATTGTTATTAAACCCTTTGTACCCAAGGAAGTGTACAAGCCTTCCAAATATGTATTTACAGAAAAAGATGGCAATGTAAAGATTTCATTGCCTTTAGCAGAAGAGAAAAAGTATACAATAAAATTTTTTGATGAATTCAATATACCCGTATTTGAAATAAAACAAATAAAAGACAGTTTGCTTACGCTGGATAAATCAAATTTTATACATGCCGGCTGGTTTAAATTTGAATTATATGAAGACGGGCAATTAAAAGAAAAAAGTAAACTGTTTGTTCCAAAAGATTTTTAATCTGAAAGCTGTACGGTGAAGACCTTTTCAAAATTATATTTTACTTTTTCTTTTACTTCAGCAAAATCAATCTCTCTGCCCAGTTCTTTAGCAAGTGATGTAACCTGCTTGTTTTGTATACCACAGGGGATAATATAATCGAAGTATTCCAGGTTTGTATTTACATTGAAAGCAAAACCGTGCATCGTAATCCAGCGGCTGCAACGCACCCCGATAGCGCAAATTTTTCTTTCTTTTCCTTTTACACCCGGCTCCAACCAAACACCTGTTTCTCCGGCAGAACGTTCACCTTTTAAACCGTACCCAGCCATAGTAAGAATGATTACCTCTTCCAGGTTGCGCAGGTAGCGGCCAATATCTGTATAAAATTTTTCAAGGTCAATAATTGGATAGCCAACTATTTGCTGCGGCCCGTGAAAAGTAATGTCTCCTCCCCTGTTGGTATAAAAAAACTCAATCCCCCTGATCAGTCTTTCTTCCTCACTTATTAAAACATTTTCTATTTTACCACTTTTACCCAGGGTATATACAGGTGGATGCTCTGTGAAGAGCAAATGGTGGGTGGTGGAAGGCGAACGGGATGATAAAAGTTCAAAATCATTGGGTGAGAAGGGTTTGTCTTTTCCACCAGCCTCTTTCCAATCATTACTTGCAGATTCAAGTTTGGCAACCTGCGATATTGCCTCCACATTTGCACGCAGCAATTCCTCCTGGTAATCCCAGGCAGTTTTGTAATCCATCTGCCCCAAATCTTTAAAATATACCTGCTCCATGAACAGCAAATTTATTCAATTTTATAGTTATTGCCACGGCTAATCACCAGGCAAGGGCGTTAACAAAATGCCAACAACTGCTAACCATGCCTAATAAGGTATATTTGCAAAAATTTGTACCCATGCACAAAGAAACTGAACAGGAAGATTTACTTGAACTGGACGGCCCGGAAGAATTATACGAACGGCTTTCCATAAAAGTTGATAAAGGTCAGGAACCGCTGCGCCTGGACAAATTTTTAACAGCGCGTATTGAAAATGCAACCCGCAATAAAATTCAGAAAGGGATCGAAGCAGGCCGTGTACTGGTTAACAGTAAACAGGTAAATCCTAATTACAAAATAAAGCCAGTGGATGAAATTATAGTGTACAGCGATAAGGAAGCACGTGGCGAAGAAATTATTCCGGAAAACATACAGTTGAACATTGCATTTGAAGATGACGATATAATGATTATTAATAAACCGGCTGGCATGGTGGTACATCCCGGTTGTGGCAATTACACGGGTACATTAATTAATGGCGTTGCCTGGTACCTTACCCAAAAAAATAAAGATATTTCTGAAGATGTACTACCGCGTTTTGGCATGGTACACAGAATCGACAAAAACACC
>JBDSOC010000310.1:0-5697 GCA_039915085.1 Chitinophagaceae bacterium | reverse complement strand
GCATAGATCCACTCAATGTTCCCCACAATACCACTCCTACTAATGAAATGCCCACTGCATAGGCAATGGGTAAATAATGTGGTCCATAAACAGCGGGGAATATCTGTGACCAGGAAACAATACGGATGAATCCTATTAAACCTAAAACACTTCCTAATAATAGGCCCGATATAATTTCCCGTCTCATTACGCGCCACCAGTCCTTCAATGTTATTTCACCTACTGCCATTGCTTGTATAATAAGTGTTGATGCCTGAGATCCGCTGTTGCCACCACTGGAAATAATCAGGGGAACAAACAATACCAACACTACAGCCTTTGCAATCTCTCCTTCAAAATATTTCATAGCAGTTGCTGTAAGCATTTCACCAAGGAATAAAACTACCAGCCACACAATTCTTTTTTTAAATAACTTAAAATGAGATATTTCAAGATAGGGTTCATCAAGTGCTTCCGTACCACCCATCTTTTGCATGTCTTCACTGAATTCTTCACTGGCTACCCATAATATGTCATCAATGGTGACGATGCCCAGCAATAAATTATTATTGTCAACTACCGGTAACGCTACACGGTTATTCATTTTAAATGTCTGACTGGCCACTTCCTGGTCGTCATTCACATTAAGGGTAATATACCGGTTGTCAATGATCTCACTTACTTTTTTGTCAGGGCTGGCAAGAATAATTTCACGTATACGCACATCATCAATAAAAATCCCTTTTTCATCCACCACATAAATAACATCAATGGTTTCGCTGTCTTTACCCACATTCCGGATTTGTTGCAATACTTCCTGTACAGTCCATTCCAGCAGAACCGCTATATAGTCCGGCGTCATCAGCCTTCCAACGCTGCTTTCGGGATAGCCCAGTAAGGCTAGGGTAACCTTACGTTCTTCCGGGTCAAGTGTTTTAATAAGTTCTTTCACAACTTCATTGGGCAATTCTTCCAGGAAAGCTGTACGGTCATCTGCCGGCAGTTCATTCAGGAGTTCGGCTGTTTTAAGAGGAGGTAGTTCGTGAATAATATTTTTTTGCGTAGGCAGATCAAGTATTTTAAACACTTTGGCTGCTCTGTGAACGCTCATATTAGCCACAATCTGGCTTTCATAATCCCCGTATTTGTTAATCAGTTCAGCTACATCGCTGATGTTCTGGTGATTCAGAAATTCTTTAATGCGCAGTACGTCATCGCTCTGCACTAGTTCAAGGAACTGTTCCTCCATACTAAGTTCTTCTATCTCTAAGCTCATGCTTCAAATTTACCGTTTCTTATATTTAAACGCTCAATTGTTAATTGCAAATTGATGAAGTAATTTTAAGCCTTATTAAAAATAAATCCGGGATCAATTAAACTAGCATTATTCAAAAAGAAAATTGAGCGCCAAAAATGATACAGCCTTATCTTTTTATAGCACCCTCTGATCAAATGGGCCGTGGCGTTTTTACAGATACAGCGATAGCTCCGGATACGATTATTGAGATTGCACCGGTAATTGTGATGACTGGGGAAGAAAGAAAAAAACTGGATGAAACGCTGTTGCACGATTATATTTTTGAATGGGGAGATCAGAAAAATCAATGCTGCATGGCGCTGGGGTATGTGCCCATTTATAATCATTCTTATACATCCAATTGTGAGTACGAGATGGATTTTGACACGCAAACAATTACTATTACAACAATGAGACAGATCAATGCCGGGGAAGAATTATTTATCAATTACAATGGGGACTGGAATGATGTAAAACCAGTTTGGTTTCAGGATAAGAAGTCAGCCGTTTAAAATTGCTGGCAAACAACAATTAATTGTTAATCAGTAATACGTTTACCTGCTGCTATCCAGGCATTTATTTTATCGCGGTCTGCCTGCACCAAAGGCATCCTTGGTGGTTGCGGCATCTGGTCGGCAGTACTTGCCTGGTCTACTGCACGAAGCTTTATAAGATCAGCATAATCAACAATGGTGCAATCCACCCTGTAATCGGGTGATTGGGTTCCGTTATGACAACCGGTTACCGCACAATTGGTGGTAAGAATGGCTTTTACAGCTGTAAAAAACGGGCCTGGTGTCTGCCCCGCACAGGCGATAGCTTTTGCAACTACTGTGCTGCTTGCAGAACTGCTGCACCCATTTGCATTTTTTGCAGTAATTGCATACTTACCTGCTGCCAGATTATTAAAAACACCCGACGCCTGGAAAGTGCCATTATTTAAACTGAATGTAAAACCAGTTCCTCCCGTAGCCGTTGCCGTGATACTGCCGTTAGAGGAACCAGCATCTGTGGGCGCAGGAGAAAGCGTTACAACCACGGTAACACCGGTACAGGGGTCTGCAGGTGCGGCAGTGCTACTACCTTTACTGCACGCATTAAAAATTATGGCTGAAAATAATAGTATAAGAACCGTGCAGAACAGCTGGTTTTTCTTCATAAAAATTTATTAGGCGATACTGGACCGGAGGTTGTTAACGTTTTACCGGGTGTCTGTATTGTACAGAAAAATTGATACCAAAGCTGCTGAGCCTGATGTTTCCAAAACCAACACCACCCAGCGGTATTTTAGCATATGGCTCAATTTGCCAGTTCATGTGTTTTCCCAGCCGTTTTTCAAAACCTGCAGAAAGATGAAGAATAGAAAAAACATGGTTAAAACTACTATCATTGTTCCATGAAGTGGTGGCTGGTACACCCATGGTTTTATAAGAATAATTGTATGCCTGCTCTTTCATGAAATAAGAAGAAATGCCTGTACTTGCAAAAAACGAAGTTTTTGAGTCAGGATTAAATGTATACCTGGCAAGAAGCGGTATTTCCCACATGCGGCAATAGCCTTCTACTGTTTCAAGCTGTACATATTGTGTCCAGTAATGTTTTGGGGGATGGTAATCATCGCCATTCAACTCATAGTTCTTTTTTGTGTATATAACTCCGGTATACACTGACCAGTGTTTGCTGAACTGGTACCCCCCCATTAACCCGAAATTGTAGCCAATATTGTCTCTATGTGTGAATTTTACAGTACTCAAATCAAGTCCTGCAGTAAGACCTATATTAATTGCCTTCTCATTTTTCGATTTAACCTTTTTCTTTGCTATCGCAGAATCTTTCTTTTCCATTTTTGTTACTGCATCAACAGCAGGCACAGCGTTTACCGTAGTTGGTTTGTTAAATAGTGTATCCTGCACTGCGTTAACAGGCCCGTCATTGTTTTTGCTGGTTACTGGTACGTCTGTATCTTTTTTTGTTTTATCTGTGTTGTCGTTTGCTGCAATACCAGGCTCCTCTCCGTTGCTTTTTTCTATGACAGTGTTATTTTTTGTTGAACCGTTTGCTATGCCGGCACCAGGAATTATCTGATTGTTACGGTTTGTATGCAGTTTGCCGGAATAATTATTTTTTGGTTTTCCGGTAGCTGTTCCTTGTTTAATTGTATAAACATTATTTTTTATATGCTTATCAATGTTTGGGTATCTATGTGCAGAGGTTACTGCCCTGCCGTTATTCCCGGCAACGGATAAAGGTGCAGGTTTAATAATTTTGTTAGTGGTATTATTGCTGACAGCCGTTTCCTGTTCCGTTACAGGAACAACCTTTTCGTTTGCATCATTATTTTTCTTTACAACATCTTTTGGCTTAACAGTGCTGGCGGATGCAGGTATACTATTTTCCGTAGCATCATTATTAGTAGCCGCTGACTGTTTTTCAACAAGGTTATTTTTTTTGCTTTTAATATTGGCCTGATCCGTTAAAGCAATTGACTTGTTTTTATTATTCATCTTTATAGCGTACCAAATTCCGCTGCCGGCAACTGACACAGCAAGCAATAAAATGAAGAAAAAGAAAAATCCACGGCGTTTTTTTTCTTTTTCCTGTGGAAGTTCTTTATCCAGGATTTGCTGCAGTGTCTCCCATCCGGGCTTACCCGGCGCCTGGTAGTGCTCAGCAGCATCCCTGCTTAATCGATCAATATCTTTGTCATCTGGTTTGTACATACGTATTGTACTGGGTTTGGTGCGAAATAATTTTTCGCAGGTTATGCCTGGCTTTTGACAGGTTGGATTTGGATGCACCCACACTTATATGCAGTTGGGTGGCTATTTCTTCATGTGTCATTCCTTCTATGGCAAACAGGTTAAAAACAGTTCTGTATACCGGCGTTAATTGTTTAATGGCTTCAATAATTTCTTCATACGATAATTTATCAATGGCTGTTTCCTGCGTATCGGCTATAGATTCGCTGTCTGTATTGTGTGCATATCCATTAATCATTGAATGGTGCTTGCGTAAATAATCAATACATGTGTTAATTATGATACGCTTAAACCACGCTTTAAACAATGCCTCTGTATTCAGTTGCCTGCCTGCATCAAACAAATGCATGTTTTTATACAGTTTCACAAAAGATTCATTGGTAAGCTCTTCAGCCTCATGCTGGTGGTTGGTATAGCGATAGCAGATCTTCATGGCATAACCGTACAGCCAACGGTATAACTCACCCTGGCTGTTGCGGTCGTTTTTGCAACATCCGTCAACGAGCGTCAATATATTAACAGCTTCATCGCTCAAAATATAGCTGGTGTAAGAAGGTATAGTAAAATTAGTTTATATCTGATTTAGTACGAAATACATTTGGCCCGGGTTGCCTGTGAAACTATTATATTTTGTGTGCCGCAAAACCGGGTTTTCTTAAAATATTCAGCTAATATTTTTTACTTAATTATTTATCTTTCAATATTTTATAAACTGGTAATTACAATGGAGGCGCTGGCTCTTGTACAGGTTTGGGCCTGCAGGACATCTTTTCCCACTACCAGGCTGATTACCCTGATATTTATAAGCGAACCGGTTGAAAAAACGCCCTCCATAATTTTTTTATTGAACTGGGCATCTATGTTTTTGCGGTTTTGTTCCACCAGGTCAGTAATACTAATGGTAGCTTTTTCCCGCAGGGTCTTTAAAATTTTATTGCTGAATAAAGCTTTTCCTACATTTAGCATAAAATCTTTGCTTTTTAAAGAGTAATCCAGGTCGGGTATAATGATCACCTGGCTGGTAGTATCTAACTGGGGGGTACCGGTTAAATAGAGGCTTCCTTTTTTATCACCTTCAAAATCTACCAGTATTTCTACTTTCCCGTTCTCTGCACCATTTAATTGTACATTTTTTATTATTACTTTCCTTCCTTCTATTTCAAAAGATGTGTCTTTTACCAGTTGGTTAATAATACTATTGATAAAAGGGTAATCGTATTTAGCGTTTGTATACACGGTTATGCCAGACACTACATCTGCATTTTGCAAAGGTGGTAAAAAAGTCGCCGTGTAATTATTAGTGCTGTCGCTGTGTAGTTCCGGAAAGCAATATATGCCCAGGATAGCCTGCAAAGTATCGTTTACGCTATTCATTTTGCCCATTTTTACAGCCGATGGGTTTATTTTAAGATAGCCATATTTGTCTAATGGTATTTTTTTATTAATGCGCCCGGCCAGCAATTTGGTACTACTGCTGAAATCAAGGCCGTTTACCAGGCTGTCCATTGAATAACAAAAAGCATTGGCAGATGATTTAATACTATCCATTACCTGCTGGGTAATATCAAGATTAAACATAGAAACAGTACATTTTTCCATAGCCGTGGCCTTTTGGGCCATCGTTTTTGTATGCACGGTGTAATTAGGCTGAAATTGCAAAAC
>JBDSOC010000284.1:0-5525 GCA_039915085.1 Chitinophagaceae bacterium | reverse complement strand
GCATTTATTAAAGTGCTGAACTATCCCAAACCGCAGGCGCCTATTGACAGCCCGTTAATGGTAATATCTGGCAACAGCCAGCTGAATCTTAGTTTCAAAGCACTGGCGGTAATTGCGGGTAAATTATTTTTTAATTCAAAAAATGATTTGGTAGTCAATACGGCTTCCATGTACAATGGAACCAAAAGATTAAAGATGGTGCAGTATTTTTTTGATGAAGGTGGAACGGTAGATCATTTTCATTATTTTAAAAATCAAAAAACAAATGCTGCCATTTTACTGGCACTGCAGTCAACCAGCGATGCATTGATACCCGGTTTTTCAAAACTGGAACAAGGGGCTGCCGTAGCAGACAGAAATGTAATTTTAAATCTTGATGGCGGCCAGGTTTTTAAAAACACAGTTACCGGTAAAAGACCTATCGCAATTATGGTACCGGGTATAATGGGTTCTAACCTGGCAAAAGATGGCAAGCTTATCTGGATAAATTATTTACGTTTTTTAGAAGGAGAATTATCTGCGTTAACAGTAAGCTCGCCAGGAAAAGTAGAGGCGCCATCAATAATGAAATCTTCTTATAAAAAACTGGTTGATTACCTGGGAGATACTTACGATGTAGTAACATTTGCCTTTGACTGGCGCCTGCCATTAAATGACAGCGCGAAAATATTCAACACGAAAATTATAGAATTATTAAAATACGGACAACCAATAAAAATTATTGGCCACTCTATGGGTGGTGTACTGGTGCGTGATTTTATTATAAATTATACAGACACCTGGCAAAAACTAAATGCCTCACCAGCTTTCAAATTACTGTTTCTTGGTTCACCACTGGGTGGTTCATTTCGTATACCCTATGTATTATTTGGAAAGGATCCTATAATAGACAAACTGAGCAAAATAGATCTCTTTCATACGAAGACTGATTTGCTGAAAGTGTTTTCTGGCTTTCCGGGTTTGCTAAGCCTTTTGCCACTTACTGATGATGCCGTCAATGATTTTTCAAAGGATACTACCTGGAAAAAAATGAGCACCGGCCTCGGCGATACTGCCTGGCCAATACCAGATTCAAAAGTGTTACAGGCATTTGGCATTTACCGCAACTACATTAACAGCAAAGCCCAGGATATTGATTACAGTAACGCGGTGTATATAGCAGGAAAAGATAAAGCTACACCCAGTGGCTATGAATTCGATGATAATAACAACCTGGTATTTATAAGTACTGCAGCGGGAGATTCAAGCGTAACATGGGATTCAGGAATTCCTAAAAAAATGATTGAAAACAATACGGTTTATTATGCAGATGTGAGCCATGGCGCCCTGGCAAATGAAGAATCTATTTTTAAAGGAATTGCTGAGATTATAGCCAGCGGAGCCACCATTATGCTTAAAAAAACAAGGCCGGCTATCAGGGGCGAAGAGGTTTCATTCAGGACGCCATTGGTAAATGATTTTGATTTGTCGGCCGAAGGCGTGGAAAACACCATTCTTGGTCTTGGAGAAGAGCAGGAAACAGCTGCCGGCGTATCTGCTATCCGCGTTTCAATCAGCAACGGCGATTTGAAATATGCAGCTTATCCATTATTGGCGGGTCATTTTATGAACGATGGTATATTGTATGCAGAGAAGGCTATCGACTATAATATGAAAGGCGCCCTTAACGAAAGATACCAGCTTGGCCTTTACCCCGGAGAAATAGGGACCAGCGAAGTGATGATTACGCACCAGAAAGATTTTAATGGGGCTATAATAGTGGGTCTCGGGGATCCCGGAAGATTAACCGCTTACCAGCTTACACAAAGTGTAGAACAGGGAGTTGCCAAATACCTGCTAAATATTAACAGTAAAGCTGCTTATACTTTGAATGCGATAGACACCGAACGGATAGGCATTTCTGCGTTGCCCATTGCCTGTGCTTATGGCGGATTATCTGTAGAAAAATCAATACGTGCAATTATTATGGGCGTACAAAATGCCAATAATAAAATACGGCTGATACTGTTAGACAGGGCCAAAACAGTTAGTTGTATTGAGTTTGTAGAACAATACCAGGACCGTGCCCTGAATATTCTTTATGTACTCAACGGCGTTGAAAAAGATGAAGATCAGACACTGAATGTAGTATTCGAAAAAAAGAAATTAAAGAAATTACTGGGATCGAGAGAACGCTTGCCAATAGACAGTTCTGATGAATGGTGGACAAGGATCAACGTGCAACTGAAAGAATACAATATTAAAAATGCGGCGCTGCGCGGACTTCAATTTAATATTTCTACCGGCGGCGCAAGAGAAGAGCAAAGAGATTTATTGACGGGCAGGGAAATGATACAGGAGCTGGTAAATGAAATGTCTGGCGATAACCGGTGGAGCCCAAGACTTGCGAAAACTATTTTTGAACTACTGGTACCCAATGATTTTAAAGAGCAATTGAAGAAGCAGGCAAATATTAACTGGATAGTAGACAAGGATACCGCATCTTATCCGTGGGAGCTTTTGCAGGACAGCACCAATAATGCAAAGCCGTTGTGTATAAATGCTGGTATGGTGAGGCAACTGGCAACACAGGATTACAGGCTGAAAATAAACGTGGCCACCAAAAATACAGCGCTGGTAATAGGCGATCCGGATTTAAAAGGTTTTGTAACCCAGTTACCAGGTGCTTTTGAAGAAGGGGAAATGGTAGCCGGTATCTTAAAAGCCAATGATTATGAACCTACTAAAATTCTCAGGGGTTCCGCTTCAGATATTATACAGGCCCTGTTTAGCGGGGAGTATAAAATTATTCACCTTGCCGGCCATGGTATGTTTGATGAGGATCCTGCCAAACAATCCGGAATGGTAATTGGCAACAATGTTTTTTTATCTACCCGCGAAATAAGCCAGATGAGCGTAGTACCAGAACTTGTATTTGTAAACTGCTGTTACCTGGGTAAAACCGATGGTGCTGCAGAAGCACTGTTCAGGAACCGGTTTAAACTGGCCGCCAATATCGGTACGCAATTGATAGAAAATGGGGTAAAAGTTGTTATAGCAGCCGGTTGGGCAGTTGATGATGCAGCTGCGCTGGAATTTACCAGGGAATTTTACAAATGCATGTTTGAAGGAGATGAATTTGGGCAGGCAGTGCAGCAGGCAAGAAGACTGATTTACGATAAATATAATAAGAGCAATACCTGGGGTGCCTATCAATGTTATGGCGATCAGTTTTACACACTTACGAAAGGATTGAGTAAGCAAAAAACAAAAGAATATGTAATATCCAAAGAAGCGGAAGTGGAACTGGCCAACCTGCTGAATAAACTGGAAGTTTCCGGGTATACAACGGAGGGCCTGGTGGCAGAGCTCATCGCCATATCCACTTCTGTAGACAAAGCCGATATAAGGAATGGGGCCATTACAGAAAAAGAAGCAATGATATTTGCAGGGTTGTGTATGTATAAAGAAGCGGTATTAAAATACGAGAGCCTTTTAAAAATGGAAAGCGCTACTTTCTCTTTTGCTGCTATGGAGCAATATTGTAATATCCGGCCAAAATTTTATATAAGTGAGTTTTTAAAAACTGGCAAAGGCCAGGCGGCATTTTTAAAAAATATAGATACTGTTATAGCCGACCTGGATATATTGATTACCTACAGTCCTACTTCGGAGCGGTTGAATTTGCTGGGAAGTGCCTATAAACGCAGGGCGATATTAAGCAATACCAAAGCCCAAAAAATGAGTGCCTATAAGGAAGCGGCGGCTTATTATGCAAAATCATTCATAACCAAAAAGAATGCTTATGCACTGGCAAATTGGTATGAACTGGAAAGCATCCTGATGTTAGCAGGAGATAAACGCAAATGGGGACAAACAATAAAGCATAAAGGATCTTCCTATGCGCTGCCGGCTTTGAAAGATGCCGCCAAGGAGATAGAGACAATACTGGATTTATTAACCAATACTCCAGGTGCAGAAATGAATTACTGGGACCTGGTTTCTGCCGGCAACCTGCCGCTTTGTTTAATGATGCTCAATTATAAATCAGCCAGCAGCCAGCCACCAACATATGACAAAGTGTTTAATACCTATAAAGAATTATGGGAAAGAGCAGGATCAATGGGTGAAAAAAGAGGGAGCATTGAACACTGGAATTTTTTAATTGATGCATTGTCTGTAAGCAATAAAACAACTGCCAAAGCACTTAAAAATATTCTGGTGCAACTTAAAACGCAGCTCGAGAAAACCATTTAACTGGTAAATAACAAAACGTAAAAAATACAGGCATTTTTTGTATTTTACTGTATGGACTACCTGTTGCTCCGCACATTTGATAATTACATAAGCGCCAGTATTACCCTTGCCCGGCTGGATGAGGAGGGGATTACCTGTTATTTAAAAGATGAATATACAGTCACCATCGATCCTTTTCTTTCCAATGCTGTAGGTGGGATAAAACTGATGGTGTTACCGGATGATTTTGAAGAAGCAAAGATGCTTTTAACCGGCTATGATAAAGACTACAGGGAAGCTATTACCTGTCCCCAATGTGAATCGCACAATGTTGAATATATCAATAAGCCGGGCGTAAAAAACTGGGTTTCTGTGCTTGTATCCTGGTTTCTTTTTAAATACCCGCTGGCTTCAGAGCAGGTATACCATTGCTATGATTGTGCATTTGAATTTATTGATCTGCCGGAAGACCCGGTAGTAAAAGAGAATGTTTAACAAATAATAGCCGGTTGCTTTTTAGTTCGTACTTTTTATACATATTGCTATATGGAAAAGTTTATTCATTACTGGGAGCATATTTCAAGTGCCCACCGCATTATTATTTTACTGGGAGGAATGATATTGTTCTGGCTGGCGGAAGGTTATTATCCATTATTCCGGTTTTCTTTTAAACGCTACAGGCATGCCGGTGTTAACCTGCTTTTTTTACTTACCACCATTGTTCTCAACCTCATCTTTGGCCTGGTTACCATTGCTGCGTGCAGTTATGTAACAACGCATAAAATTGGTATCATAAACTGGTTTTCACTTCCCGGCTGGGCAGCAATTATATTTGGTTTGGTAGTGGGCGATCTATTTGGCCAGTACATACCCCATTATATTATGCATAAAATAAAATGGATGTGGAAGTTTCACATGATACACCACAGCGATACACATGTAGACGTTACTACCGGTACGCGCCATCACCCCGGTGAGTGGTTGTTCCGCGAAACATTTATGATACTGGGCGTTTTTGTAATGGGCATGCCGGTATGGTTGTATTTTTTATACCGCAGCGTTGCAGCATTGTTTACGCATTTTAATCACGCCAACGTTATTGTACCCACGTGGATAGATAAGCCAATCAGCTGGATATTTGTTTCGCCCAACATGCATAAGATACACCATCATTATAAACGACCTTTTACAGACAGTAATTATAGTAATATTTTTTCTTTATGGGACCGGCTGTTCGGCACTTTTCAATATACAGATCCTAAAACACTTCGCTACGGACTGGATGTACTGGAAGACGGGAAAGATGAAAA
>JBDSOC010000190.1:0-9006 GCA_039915085.1 Chitinophagaceae bacterium | reverse complement strand
TTTGTTTGAAAGCTATCATCTCTTTTCCTGTTTATACGCCTCATTACAATACATTTGAATCATCAAAAGAACAAAAAACAATTGCCTGTATAAAGCCTTAGCTCCACTTTCTGAGGAGATAAGGCTATTGAAAATCAGTTCGCAATAACGAAACCAAAGTTTTCAACATTCTTGAAAAAATACCCGAAATTTCATCCCCCATTCCCTCCTCATAAATACAAGAATTTGTCTCATATAATCTTGATAATTTAAAAACTGTTGGCAACTATTTAAAAGAACTGGGGATGGAAGAATTTTCTAAAACGTGCGTAGGCAGGAAAAGAAAAAATTTACCTGAATTATAAATTGGTAAAACTTCTTAAACATAGGAAATAATCAATGTTTAGTGATGTAAAATGAATTGGTGCCGGGATTGTTTTCCGGTGTTTTTTATTTCCAAACTAAACAATTCGATACGCAATTCAATCACACTCCCCCTTGTTGCCAGTCATTTGTCTGTACCGCCAATTACCCGGGTAAACTGCAAACTACCCGGTGCGGTTATGAAGGTGGTTAGCAATGTGTAGCTTTGCAGAATATCTGAAGAGGGTCTTCTCTGATGGTTACCTGAGCTGCATAGGCAATTGAATAAACCGGTAAAAACCACTGCAATCATTCTATAATGAGCATGAAAAAATTCCTTTTGTGTATATCCTTCTACTTTTCATGCATTGTTGCTTTTACTCAGGCACGTTCTATTGACAGCCTGCAGCAATTGCTTTTTCAACTAAAAGATTCAGCCAGGATAGATTGCCTCAATACTATAAGTAATTTCTATACAGAAATTGAAAGAAAAGATTCAGCGGGTTATTTTGCGGGTCTTGCATTGGACGAAGCAAAAAGATCTGGTTACATAAACGGTATAGCCGTGGCGCTGACGCGTAAGGCAAGAATAGAAAAACATTTTGACGATAATTTTGTGGAGTCTGAAATATTTGGCAGGCAATCGCTGGAATGGTACGACAAAACTTCTAACAAAAAAGGAATTTACGATGCCTGGTCAGAACTGGTGTATGCCTTGCGGTCGCAAAGTCGTTTTGAAGAAGCAATATACTACACGCAAAAAATGTACGAATGGGGCCAAGCAAACAAAGATGTATTACGCACGGCTGAGGCGCTGGAAAGTCTGCCTTCTATTTATAAAGATGCGGGCAACTATGAAAAGAGTTTTGAATACAGCCAGCAATTTCACCAGTTGGCCATCAAAGCCAATAACAAAAAATGGATTAGCTCATCTTTGTTCCAAATGGGCGAGTTGTACATGAAAATTAACGATTACCGTTCTGCGCTGAGTTACTACCGGCACGCATTTCAAATGGATGATAAAGACATTATCAATGAACGCGTAACCGGAGATTGGGACATCTGGGTAAAAATGGAATATGCAGAAATATTCAGTCACCTCTGTCAGTTTGATTCTGCATGGCATTACTTTAGTTTATACAAACCTTCCCGGACAGACGATCGCTATTACCGTATTTACCTTGTAAGTACAGGCGAATATTATTTTTTGCGGAAGCAATACCATACTGCCCTTGAAAACTTTTTAAGCGGCTTATCCATGCACAAAAAGCTGAACGACCGCAATGAAATACAACGAACCCTTGTCTTTACCGCAAAAACTTATCTGGCACTTTCAAATAACGAAGCGGCGCTGCGTTGCGCACGTGAATGCCTGGAACTGACAAGACAAACAAAAGCCAGGCAAATTATACGCGACTGCTATCAACTGATGTATACCGTGTACGATCACTGGCGCAGGCAAGACAGTGCCAACATTTATTTCCGGTTGTATACCGCAATTAATGACTCGGTTGCTAATGACCAGGTAAAAGCAAAAATGGCCGTACTGAATTATGAAGAAAAAATAGAATTACTCGATAAAGAAAAGAAACTTCAGCAGCAGGACCTGCGGCAGACTGTGCTGCAAAAAAGGTTGCTTTTAGCCATTATTCTGGCGGTTGTTGTTCTTTCCCTGTTCCTGGTAATTAATATTATTGCAAAAAGAAAAAATGAAGCCAACCGGCGTGCCATTGCCGAACATGCGCTGGAACTGCAGCAAACAGAAACAGAGAAAACCAAGGCCAGCCTGCAGCAGAAAGCGACAGAGCTGGAGATGCAGGCGCTGCGTGCACAAATGAACCCTCACTTTATTTTCAATTCCCTTAATGCTATCAACCGCTTTATTCTGGAAAACGATAAGAGCAGGGCCTCGGCTTACCTTACCAAATTCTCAAGGTTAGTGCGGTTGATTTTACAAAATTCACAGGCTCCATTTATTACCCTGGAAAGTGAATTGGAATCGTTGCGTCTCTACCTGGAACTGGAGGCCCTGCGATTTGATCATCACTTTACTTACACCATCAACGTAGAAAAAAATCTTGATATTTCTGCTATTAAAGTGCCTCCGCTTATTATTCAACCTTATGCAGAAAACGCCATCTGGCACGGTCTTATGCACAAAGAAGAAAAAGGAACTTTAATCATTGAACTTTGCCTGCAAAACAAATTGTTGTGTTGCCGTATAACAGATAATGGCATCGGCAGAAAAAAAGCCGCTGCATTAAAAAGCAAATCTGCTGCCAGCCATAAATCGATGGGCATGCAAATTACGGCCAGCAGGATTTCTATTATGGGAAGGCAGTATCAGCAGAATGCACAGATCAATATTGCTGACCTGGAGCTTGCCGACGGTACAGCCTGTGGCACGGAAGTGCTCTTGCAAATTCCCGTTCATTATGATTAACGCAATTATTATAGACGATGAATCTCATTGCCTGGCAACACTTTCTTTGTTGTTGAAAGAATATTGCCCGGAAATAAGTGTGCTGGATAAATGCAGTTCAGCAAAAAAGGCCCTGGAGGCGGTAGAAAAATATAAACCCGACTTACTCTTTCTTGATATTGAAATGCCATCTATGAATGGGTTTGAAATGCTGGAGCAATTTAAGCAAATAAACTTTGCGATAATCTTTACAACAAGTTATGATCAGTATGCTATTAAAGCCATTCGTTTCAGTGCCCTGGATTATTTATTAAAACCTGTTGATCCGGATGAGCTGGTGATTGCTGTAAAAAAAGTGCGGCAGCAACAACTGCCCGTGGCGGAGCAATTTCAAATGTTGCTGAAACAGGTGCAAGGCAAAGGGTTCCAGTTTTATAAGTTTGCCGTACCTACTATTGAAGGGTACGAGCTGATACCTGCCGACCAGGTTATCTATCTGGAAGCCAATGATAACTACACGTATATCTATCTCAAGAATAAAACTACGGTCATTGCCTGCCGCATTTTAAAAGATGTTGAAGAACAACTCCGCGATTTTTCTTTTTTTATCAGGGTGCATCATTCTTATATGGTAAACCTGAATGAAGTAACAAAATATATACGGGGAGAAGGCGGTTACCTCATTATGACCGATGGCAGTACAGTAAATGTTTCCCGCAGCAGGAAAGACGCACTGATGAAATGGTTTTAACAACCTGCTTTGCATTTCCGCAGGTTACTGTTCATTTTAACCAACTACTCTTTGCAGCTAATCAAACACTTCAGGCGAATGTATTTTTGGTGTACTAATATTCATCACCATTAAAAATTATTCCAAATGAAAAAGTTTATTTTCCCCATGCTGGTTCTGTTCGTTCTGCTCTTTTCGGGAATTTCGGTTACTGCGCAAATGGTTGCTGCTAATAACCAATTACTTGTCAAAGGTGAGCGAACAGCTTTTTTATATGAGCCAACTACAGAATCTGTTCCTGCCCGTAGTTATGTGTCAATTAAAGTGATGCGTGATTTTATAAAATCATTTGCTCATGCGCAGGCAATAAAATGGTATCAAACTCCGCAGGGCCCTATGGCCTATTTTGTTGAACATGGCATTTCATGCAGGTCGGTCTATGACGGAAAGGGCAATTGGGCATACACAGTTCGTTATTACAATGAACAAGATCTGGCAAAAGCAATCAGGCTGCAGGTAAAAAGCGTTTGGTTTGATTATACCATCACCCGTATTTCGGAAATAACCTGGCCAGAAGGAATAGTTTACTTCGTGCGTATGGAAGATAAAACCCGCTGTGTAACCATCCGGGTTTGCGAAGGCGAAGAGATGGATGAAACAGAATCATTCCTTAAATAAAAGAACAACCTTATTGTTGCCATGCATCCCTGCAACAGGTATCCTCCTCAATTCTCACTTAAACACAACTAATTTTATGAAACAAGTTATACTGCGGCCGGCAAATATATACGCCGCGAATGTCAAAAATATATTCACTATTTATTTTATTGCAACAATATTATTACTTGGCGGTTGCGGCAAATCGTCTGACAAACCATTACAAAATAGTGGAGAAGGCACGCTTACTTCAAAAGACGATGCCACGGTGGCTACCGACTGGTACAAATTACAATTGCACCTGGTTTTGCGCAGTAATCCTGCTGTGGCCAATCTTGGTGCCAGCCGCATGTTTGCCTATTCCGGTATTGCTTTGTTTGAAGCAGCCCGGTTTGAGCGGGATGTATCGCAAAGCCTGCAAACAAGTTTATACCAGATGCCTGTTATGCCTGCAACCGAGAAAAACAAAACATACTCCTGGGTGATAGCAGCCAATGCGGCCATGGCAGGTATTACAAGAAATCTTTTTCCAGCACTAACGACTGCTTTCAGTGCGTCAGTTGATTCACTGGAAAAAATATACCGCGATAAATTTACCGCCTCTATGGGAGCCGATATTGTAACAAGGTCTGAAGCGTTTGGCGATTCCATTGCCGCAAGGATTATCAATTGGTCGGGCACCGATTTATATAATCATTCCAACGACCCTTATACAATACCTGTTTTTGCCGGTGCATGGATACGAACACCACCAGCCTTTGCTGCCGCTGCAACACCCTATGCAGGTAATTGCCGAACGTTCCTTTATATAAATGCAACAGGCACCACCGGGGCTCCCCCCTTTGCTTACGCTGAAAATCCTTCATCAGATTTTTACAAGATGGTCAATAATGTTTACCAGGCATCAAAGTCACTTACGGCTGATCAAAAAAATATCGCACTTTTCTGGAATGATGTAGGCGCCGGCACTGGTTATACGCCTACCGGCCATTGTATATCAATTATTACGCAAATACTCGACAGTACCCATGCCTCACTGGCAGCGGCGGGGATTGCATATGCAAAAACAGGCATTGCGCTTTGGGATGCATCCATTGTATGCTGGCGATCAAAATACCTGTACAATCAGATTCGCCCCGTAAGTTTTGTGCAACAACATATAGAAAGTCCATGGCTGCCTTTACTGACAACACCGGCACATCCGGAATATCCTGCAGCTCATGCCTTTATCACATCTTCTATAATGGAAGTGATGGGGTCCATGTTTGGCGATAATTATGGCTTTACAGATCATACATACGATTTCAGGAACTACCCGGCAAGAAGCTATACCAGTTTTGAGCAGGCCTCCAATGAATGTGGTCAGTCGCGTTTATATGGCGGCATTCATTACCAACCGTCAATTGATAGCGGCCATGTTGCCGGACAATTTATCGGCAGGGCGGTAGCAGCATTGCGATTGAGTGAATGATAGTTATTAAACCGCTTTTGACGTCTGACATTGGGCATTTCCCACTGGTCAAATAGAAAGAAAATATCAGGTAAAACAATTATAAAGAAACGGTTATTTTAAAGGTTGCGAATTGAACAAGATGGGTAGCAAAAAAGTGTATGGAGAGTAAAAAGCGCTGTTGCAAAAGTTTACAATCAATAATCAGGAATAAATTTATTGCATGAAAAGGCTACCATCATCAACGATTTGCTGCGGTAGTTGAATGGCTATCAATGACCTTTACGCATCCATCGAAATACACAAAAAAGAGCAGTAATATTAACCAGCTATTTTTTCTGGCAAGGCGGGTGAAGCCGGCCTGACGATATTTTTTATCATTCCGTTAAATATAAAATAATGGAAGGGGAGCACGCTGTACCAGTACAGCCTGCCCCAGAGACCACGTGGCCTGAATGTAGCTGTCTGGACGAGATCTATTTTACCTGCCGTATGTTCGGCTTTGAATTCGAGCCACGCTTCACCCGGTAATTTCATTTCAGCATACAACAGCAACCGCTGATTGGTTTTGTCTGCTACCAATACCCGCCAGAAATCGAGACTATCGCCAGCATGCAGTGAGGACGAATGTGTCCTTCCGCGCCGCAAGCCGACCCCGCCGAATGCTTTATCCAGAAATCCGCGGGCACGCCAAAGAGAGTTTCCATAAAACCAGCCCTTTTCCCCGCCAATACCCCAAATATTTCGAAAGACATAGTCCTGCTGCCCGGTAATGTCCATTTGTTTGACATCCTTAAAGCATCCGTAACTGGGCACATCTGCATTTTTACCAATGGAGGGATTGGTATTAAATGCGCTGAAGGCATCTTTCCAGCTGCTCACCACTTCATTTTGTTCAATTTTCTGAAATGCCATTGCGACCGCTTCCCGGTAACTTAATAATGTTATCCGCAACTCTGCGGCAAGTGTATTAGGTCTGCAAACGACATTTACCTTCATACTGTCCACCAAGTTTTTTGCGAGCGCATACGAAGTAGAGGTAACAAAATAAAGCCAGTAACTGGATAGTTTTGGTGTCATTACAGGCACTGTTATAATAATTCTTTTTAATTTTCTTTCTTCAGCAAACCTGAGCATCATTTCTTTATATGTAAGCACGTCTGTGCCACCAATATCGAAATTTTTATGATAATATTTTTCTTTCAACAACACACCCGAAAGGAATTCTATTACATTGCGTACTCCAATGGGCTGGCATTTGGTAGTAACCCATTTTGGGGTAATCATGACTGGTAGCTTCTCTACCAGGTCGCGTATAATTTCAAAGGACGAACTTCCGGAACCTACCACAATGCCGGCACGTAACACGGTCAGCGGTATTTTCCCTTGCTCCAGGATTTGTTCGACAGCGAGTCGCGATGATAAATGCGCCGAAAGGGTTCTTTCATTGACAATGCCGCTGAGATAAATGATTTGCCGGCAACGGGTTTTTTCGACAAGACGCAGGAACTCTTTTGCGACCATTCTTTCACTGTCTTCAAACCCTGCGCCTTCCCGCATTGAATGAATCAGGAAATAAGCGCCATCAATGTCAGCCGGGAACGGCGTGCCGGAATCAGGACTCATGAAATCATTTTCTATCACCTGCAACTGCTCATTGTTTGTAACAGCCTGGAACCTTGCTTTGTCTCTTACGCAGCAGACGAGTTGGTGGCTTTGAGCGAGTAAGGCATGCACGAGTCGCTGGCCAATGTAACCGTTGGCCCCGGTTATTAATATTTTCATATGCTTAAAATCAGGATGTGTATTCGCCTGCCTCTTCCTTATGCCAGAACTGAACCCTTGAAGTGGTGACTTTAACCAGGCAGATGCCGGGTGTTTCAAGCCCTTTTGGAAACCAGCGTTCAAGTCCGTCCACCCATTTTTCTTCCATCAGTTTTTTTTGTCGTACGATAGCTGCCTTTCCGTAACAAGCTATGAATAACATATCATCCCGCTGGTAATTCAGGCTGACTTTTGGATTGGCTTTTATTTGTTTTACTTTGTTGCTGTCGTCATATGAAAAAAACCAGGAAGTGCCATCATATTCTACTTTTCCATTATTGCTCATCGGCCTGGAGTGGTATACATTGCGTCCATCCTGGGTTACCATAATACAAAAATCGAGATTCTTCATTTTCTTCGCCAGCGTTTTCAAGGAAACCTTTTTCATAATGTTTAATTTTTTATAGTAAAATATAAAACAAGAGTTGTGCCAGTGCATTGGATATATGTGCTGATGAAGGTTACTTGAATAAATCACATAGTATTTTAAACAATACGAATCAGAAAGCTGAAACGGGAGAATGCATGAGTAAATATCTCAACACCGTGCCTGCCCGCGAATTGATAAGCACATGTCGGGGAAATAAAAGAGAAAAACAAAGCAATCGGAAAGGAATAACATTTACTGTTTGGTTTTCAGGGCTTTGAAGGATGCCTTGGCCTAAATAAAATATCGTAAGAAAAAGCGTAGTAAAAGTGTAAGAAAGTTAACGATAATTAAGGGGAATAAACGAGTCCGGGTAGAAACGAAAAAACCCACGGAAGCGATTGCCAACGTGGGTTTGAACGATTTTATGAATTTCTGGATTTCTAAAAATCCCTGTTTAGCTCCCCCTTCTGAGGATAAAATGCTATTGAAAATAAGTTCGCAAATGCGGAACTGTAGTTTTTAACTTTTTCGTAAAAATACCTGGAAGTTCATCCCCAATTTCCTCCTCAAAAGTAAAAAAAATTATAATATAAAATTAATTTTTTACGGTGAATATCAACACGATTCAACGGGCGTGATCGTGTGAATGATGAACGTCATTTCATTCACTTTGCCCCCGTTAAAACTCATTAAACAACATTAGGCATATTCGATGTAAAATTGAATATAAGGGATAGCGATTCGAAATTACTTCCGGCCGGCATTATGTTTATTAACCTTTCGGAGTTAATAATTTGCCGTATTGAATCAAAGTTTATAAACCATGAAGATATTTTTGCCTGCACTGTCTTTGGGTAATGCCGGCGTGTTTTATATACCCTATATAGGAATTCGCCGGAGACTGCGACAAGGGGTCGGTAGGATTCTGGTTTATTCAACCTAAATTTAAAAAACATTATGGTGACTTCTGATTCAAAATAATACATTTGTCGGGCAAATAAAATATTGTGGTTATACTACCACGTTCTATATTTGGTTTCCCAATCCTCTGCAATTCCCCAGATCATTTTATTGTAATTAAATTTAGTAGCCCCCATGAACCTTTTTCCTAAGCCCTCCCAACGGCTGTACCAGTTACAGCGCGCAAGTGTGTTATCGTTTGCTTTATTGTTGCTGACAATTTCCCAGGCATTTGCTCAACCTCAAATTAC
>JBDSOC010000258.1:0-5798 GCA_039915085.1 Chitinophagaceae bacterium | reverse complement strand
TGGCCCCAAAATTCGATGTACCCGTTTGCTGGTAAAACGCCGCTTGCTGCAGAAGTATTCAAGGCCACTTCCTGCCCATTTCTCCATAATTTAAATTGTTCTGCCGGTACAGCACCCATGCCTATGCCCGCAAGGGTTGATTGAGGAATACGAAACAAACCTGTACGGTCTGACTTAAATTTATAATAGGTTTTCGAGTAATCAATCCATTCATTATTGTATACCTGTGCATAGCTGTAAGTGCCATACAACAAAAGTAAAAGTGTAAACAATTTCTTCATAGTATAAAATTTCCGGGGTTCTTATACGGATTATTTTTTGGGTTTCTTTTTCAAATCAAATTTCAATGAAAAAATATGGGTGTAAAGCGGGTTAGACTGATTGGCAAGGTTGGTAAATGCATAATCAATTTCCACATTTGCTATCCTGAAACCGGCACCAATACTTGGTTGATAAATCCACACTTTTTTAGTATTACTGCTATCGCTTTCATCAAGTGCTTTCTGAAAATTATTTATGCCGGCGCGTACGAAAAACACATTTTTTACTGATGCTTCCAACCCGAGTTTCGGGTCTATACTCACTGCTTTGGAAGAAATAACCGCATTTCTTCTGCCATCAAAAGTGAAATCAATATTTGCTTCTGCCAGCAGGCTGACTGTATTGTTTATTTTAAAATTATAGGCACCTCCTGCAATTAATTTGGGGGCTGTTAATTCTGTGGAATGCACCGGCACTTCATTTTTGGTTAAATAAAATACTTCCCGGATATTTTCATTCAGGTTATATGACCAGGCATTAAAGGTGGTAGTAACATCCCTTGCCATCAGTCCCAGTTTCCAGTTTTTGTGCTCGTATTGTATACCAGCATCAAAACCAAAACCCCAGGCAGTGGCAAAGTCACCGGCTTTGCGGTGAATAATTTTAGCATTGATGCCAAAATTCAGGTTGTGCTTTTTTTTGATTTTAATCTGTTGTGCGAGTGAAAAAATAAAAGCATAATCAGCGGAAGAGAATGTGGTAATGTTATCAAAATTAATAGTACCGTCAGGCTGCACCAGGAAAATCGTATTAGGAATATCGTCTACCGCGAAACGCAGCAAAGAAAGGCCAAATGTTCTTTTGCCGCCGCTTATAGGAACAGCAAGCGTACCGTAATCATATTTGCCGATGCCTGCAAAATATTCAGCATGCATTAAAGCTGCCTGTGGTTGATCTTTTACATTCACAAGCCCCGCAGGATTCCAGTAACCGGCGGTGGCATCATTTACCGTGGCTATTTGTGCACTGCCCATTGATAAACCCCTTGCACCTGCCCCAATGTTTAAAAATTCATTGGAGTATTTACGGAACTGCGCCACAGCTGTTACGCTCAACAAAAGGGATAAACCGATCAACAGGGGTTTACTATTTTTCATTAACTCAATTTTCTGATAAGCAATTAAATAGACTTGATTTCACAAATATTGGCTGCATAAGCAAGTTAGTTTCAATTGCCCGGATTGATAATTTTATACGGGAAACGATCACCCATTATTGGGTAACGGTGGACAAGGCATTTTATTGCCCTTTCCGGTGTATATGTGTATTAAGAATCAATTACTTTTGAGCAAAATAGCTGATTAATATGAATCTGATAGCAGAACTGCGCTGGAGGGGTATGATCCAGGACATTATGCCGGGGACAGAAGAACAACTCAAAAAGGAAATAACCAGTGCTTATATTGGTTTTGACCCTACTGCAGACAGCCTGCATATTGGCAGCCTGGTGCCCATACTTTTGCTGGTGCATTTGCAAAAAGCAGGACACAAACCTATTGCACTGGTTGGTGGCGCCACTGGCATGGTAGGGGATCCTTCTGGCAAGAGCGAAGAAAGGAATTTACTTAGCGAAGATACTTTACGGCATAACCAGGAAGGGGTTAAGAAACAATTAATGCAATATCTTGATTTTGAGCCCACTAAGGCCAATTGCGCAGAAATGGTTAATAATTTCGACTGGTTTAAAGAAATGAGTTTTCTGCAATTTATAAGGGATGTGGGCAAGCATATTACCGTTAATTACATGATAAGTAAAGACAGTGTAAAAAAAAGGCTGGAAGGTGAAAGTGGTATGAGTTTTACAGAATTTACTTATCAATTGGTGCAGGGCTATGATTTTTACTGGTTGTACCAGCATAAAAATGCCAAATTGCAAATGGGGGGCAGTGACCAATGGGGTAATATTGTTACGGGCACAGAACTGATAAGAAGAAAAACAGGGGGGGAAGCCTTTGCCTTCACCTGCCCGTTAATTACCAAAACAGATGGCGGCAAATTTGGGAAAACAGAAAAAGGAAATATCTGGCTGGATGCATCCAAAACATCACCTTATCTTTTTTACCAGTTCTGGTTAAACGCAGCTGACAGTGATGCTGAAAAATGGATTAAGATCTTTACTTTCTTGCCCCAGCATGAGATTGCCGCATTAATTGACAAGCATACACAAAATGCAGCTGCAAGAGAACTGCAAAAAACACTGGCAAGAGAAGTAACCATTTTTGTACATGGTTCCGCAGAATACCAGAAAGCAGTTGAAACAACGGAAAAGTTATTTGCCAGCCAGAAAACTTCTGCAGAAAGTTTAAGTACTGATGATTTAGAAAACATGGAAGGCATTATAAAGTTTGATTTTGCAGCAGAAAAAATAAACAACGGTATCGACATTGTTAGTTTTCTTGCAGAAACCGGCATTTTTGCCAGTAAAGGTGATGCAAGAAAAACGATACAGGGCGGTGGTGTAAGCATTAACAGGAATAAAGTTGAAGGCATTTCTTTTGTGGTAAATAATACATTACTTCTTCATCAGCAATACCTGCTGGTACAAAAGGGAAAGAAAAACTATTACCTTGTTTCTATCAAGTAAGGTATTTGATTATTTACAATCAGCGTCTCAGTATACATTGAAGTTTAATTTCTGAATGCCGGTTTCCACTGATTTCATCAAGACCGGAACCAATAATATTTTTACCAGTGTAAATGGTTTGTGCCCATTTTAATCCAATATCCAGCGACGTATGCCTTTTGTTTTTGTTAATCAGTTTAGTTGCATCCCAGTTAATATTGAAATAATACCTTATCCCTTTATCATAATAAAAAGGGATGGAAAAATTGTAAGGTAAATCTGCTTCATAAGCATATATTTTTTCGTTAAAGCTGCTGGTTTCAAAATATTGTAATCGCAGATTTCCTGTCCGGTTTGAATGTGAAGGCTTATAAAAAAATTCCATGTATCCTAAAAATCCCTGGCCGGCATCCGGCCCGCTGTCATTGTACCACAATATTTCAACACGGCTTTTAAGTGTCAATTCTTTATTTACGATCATACTGGTTTGCAGCCGGAAATCTTTTTTTGGAACTGCATCTATTGCAGCGGTGGGAAGGCTGTTACCGGACCGGTTGAGCATTTTAGTTTCATTTTTGTACCTGGCATAAACTTCCAATTGCTTATTCGGGTTATAAGTTAGCTGCACAAAAAAATCTTTTCCTGTTGAAGGAGCATCTACCCGGTATTTGAGCCAGGGAAACCGAAATACATCTGCATAAGCATCCAGGCGCAAAGTATTTACCGGCCTTACAGATATACCTGCATAAAAACCATTTTCATTAACCGGGAGCGTATTTTCAGTAAAAGCATTGGCATTTACAGACTGGTAAGCCCTGTCTATTTTTCTGCATACAAGTGATACATCTGCTTTTGCATCCACGCTTATAATAGCGCCATTTAAAAAAGCTTTATTGAATTTGCTGTCAGTGGCTGCTTCACCAAAAAAATGAATATTGCGCCAGGTATAGCTGTAATCAATACTGGTATTGGTAAGCGATGATCCCTGCAAAGCAAAAAGATTGTATGGGTTATCTGATTTTTGTACTGGTTTTGAAAAATTATAATGTATAGAGCTGATACCAGCATGCCAGTTGTTGCCCTGGTATTGTATGTTTCCCCCCAATGCTATCTGCCATAAACTATTTTTATTTTTAATTTCAGATGGTGTACGATGATAACCGCTTACCAAAAAAGAGGAGGCAATTCCATCTGTAATAACAGAATCAGGGTTTATATTGGCGCTGATTTTTTTCAGTGAAGCAAATAAAGTTGTTTCCCAATTTCCTTTTTGCAAAGTGATACCTATGCCCCGGTGGAAATTATATTCACCGGCAGCGTTATAAGGACGTAATGTGGCAGATTGCCTTTTAATGCCCATCACTTCTGCATTCTTTTTAAATGCCAGGCTTTGCCATTGTATTAAACCCTGCGCAAAATTGACGGTAAAATCTCCAATAGCCAGCGCTTTGATAAGACCAAGCTTCCTGGCAAAAAAATGAAAAGAATAAAAATCAAACCCCTGTTGCTGGCTACCGCTGAAAAATTGCTCGCCTGCATCTTTATCTGCCAGTAAACCCCATTGCAGCAAATTTTTATAATTATAACTGTATCGCAAAAAAAACTTATCCCTGCTTCCCAAATAATAACTGGCTCCTGGTACAGAAGGTTTGTCATAACCTTTCGATTTCTCCAGCACACGTGCATACCTAGATAGTAATGCTCCATCCCCTCCTCTCCACCTGTCTTTTAGTTTTTCTATCATGCTTTTACCATCTGTTATTTCAATAAAGGGCAGTACCCTTTTTATTGTAGCAATATCCCAGGAAGGAATGGCCTGCAGCTCATACTGATTGATTAATTTACCCAGCAACCTCCTGTACGTTAAAAATTGCTGAATTTGTAAGCCGGTTAAAATATTCAATGCTGACAGTTCATCAGCGCGTGCAGTATTTACATTCAGCGGGTGTCTTCTGAAATAATCAAGTTGCTGCAGGTAAGAATCATCAGTTGGATCAGCATCATTTAACTCCGCCATATTCTCCAATTGCTGCTCTGTTGTTTCGGCTATTTTTCCTGTTTCCTGGGCGTGGGCAGAAAAAACAGCAAACAAAATGCAGCATATAATTAATTTGTTTTTCAATCTTCCTGCTGTTGGTTATGTTCATGAAAATTGAATAACAACATTATAGCAGGTGTAAACCCAAGTTGCGCATGCCATGTAGTAACCACATCTGCCCTGAATGTTTTCCATTGTACACCCAGGCCAAAAAAATAATTACCCGTGGCCGTGGCTATACCTAATCTTGAAAAGAACCGGCTGGCAAAAACATATTGCATGCCCGCATTTACATTTACCGGTTGATCTTCTTCTTTACTGATTTCGGTACTTAAAAAAAACTTATCTGAAGCTTCGTAGCCAATAGCGGTTGTATAAACGGATGCCAGTTTTTCGCTGTTGAGTTTGCCAAATTTTCCACCCATGGGGTTGTAAACATGTATACCCATATGCATCCTATCAGTGACATGCAAAATAGTACCTGCCTCAAAATTAATGTTGCCGCTATTACCGTAGCCAGCCAGTTTTATCATGTTATAGTTAAACTGGATGCCGATATCAATTTTATCGCTCAATTTTCTGCCATAGCCCAATCCAATTTGTGAAGTATTAAAATGTTCACCTCCAAAATAATTGGCAGCCAATCCAAAGCCACCGATTTTTGATGGCAATGAGACAGCTGCGGCATAATTGCTGAGTTCTTTCAGCATAAACCGGCGTTCCGCATATACGCCTGCGGAAGCATCTTCTATTTGTGCAAGCGAAGCCTGGTTGATGGTACCAGAAAAAGCATCTGTAAATTTTTTACTGTAAGTGCCAATGGTTGTATACCGCACAGTTAATGGCGAACGGGTTGACTGGCATTGCATGAAATGC
>JBDSOC010000227.1:0-3565 GCA_039915085.1 Chitinophagaceae bacterium | reverse complement strand
CAAGACCAAGTATAAAAATTACAATGGAACCACCAACAGCAAATGACTTTTTATCCAAACCCAGTATATGCAGGAAATTTTCTCCAACAAAAAGAAACAGGATCATCAGTGCCCCGGAAATGACTGTAGCTTTCAGCGCATTAATGCCACCCATTTTTTCTTTAAGCGTTATCAATATGGGAATAGAGCCGATAATATCCACTATGGCAAATAAGGTAAACGTAACAGTCAGCAGCTCACTGTAATTAAAATCCATGCCTGGTTATTTTTGCAAAGGTAACATTATAAGACGCAAAGAGGTGGTTGGAACAAGGTATATTGGGCCGTGTTCAATTGCACAGACAGCCGATGCCAGGCGCTTATAACTATACCCTACACCTCTATTCAGGCCAAAAAATCGTTTCAACTGCATTTCTTTCTGCGCCTGGTTCCAGTCCGTTCTTACTGTTTTTATGCAGTCTGCACATAAACAATCATTGTAAGTACGTGCAAGAAAATCACGTTCAGCATCATTGAGCTTTACTGTATAACACTGGCATTTTGTTATATCGCCCACTTTGCATTCAAACCCTGCATGGCAACGCGGGCAGACTTTATCTTCATGCTTGCACACAGGCATTCCTTGATTGATAAAATGAAAAATATTTATGCCGTAAATGAACCGGCACAGTAAACAGATCAGGATGAAATAATGCCGACAATAATTCAATGCCGTCGACCAAAGTTGCAGGCGAAGGTTGTGTAAACATATCGTAATCGGCCAGGTATACAGCCTGGTTTTTCACGGCCAGCAGATCATTCCAGCCTGTTTTTTTTGTAAGCAAATGCATTTCTTCTTTTGCGCGTGTAATGCTAAAACCGCAAGCCGCAATAATTAACACTTCAGGATTGTATTTTAAAATCTTGTCCCATGGGGTTACAATAGAATCACCGCCCGGGTTACCCATCATATCAATGCCGCCAGCTTTCGCTATTTGGAATGGTAGCCAATGCCCGCAATTATAAATGGGTTCTATCCATTCTATCAGCATCACCCTTTTCAAAGGCATCTTATAGAATCTCAATGCATCTAAAATATTGTCGGTTTTAATTTTTAATGCGGATAAATAATGATAAGCGGCTTCTTCTTTGCCAACCGCTGTTGCTACAGTAATAGCACAACTGAATACATCATCAAGGTTTTGTGGTGTTAGTGAAATCAGCTGTGGTTGTTTTTTTAATCCAGCAACTGCTGTGGCAGTGCAGGCCGTATCTATCTGGCACACTTCGCATACGTCCTGGGTAAAAATAATATCCGGTTCAATTTGTGCCAGTAATTCTTCATCCACATAATACAAACTCTTGCCCTGCGCTTTGGATGCGGAGAAAATAGTGTCAATTTCTTTACTGCTATATTGTTTGCCCTCCATCAGGCAACGCACTACTTTGTTTTTTTCTGCACGGGCTTCAGCCGGACATTCAAATGTTACGCCATGCAAATACTCCTGTAAATTCATGTCGTACATCATCTGTGTGGCAGCGGGAAGAAACGAACAAACTTTCATACTTGTAATTGTGTTAGGTGTTATTTGCTGTGTTTGTCATGCTGCTGATTTATGGATAAAAATGGGAGATCCTGAACAAGCGTATTTATCACTCAGCACATAACAATCAACATAACTTATTACGCTACGTTCAAAGCAGTATGTCGCTTCTTCACCCATTCGAAACCGCCAAACATTATACCTGAATAAAACAACGTACCCAATAAGAAATTCCTTTCAAATGGTATGGCTGCTGCCAGGCAGGCCCACCAGCCGGCCATTGTCCGCGTTGTTCCACTCAGCCATACCCCTGTATCACTTACAATCCAGTGTATAAAAGTAATGGCGAGCCCTGCTATTAAAATGTTCTTAACGGTTACTTCTTTTATTAGCAACTTGCCGGCAATTACCATTAATGCAAATGCCCCGTACACCCAATACCAGCCATTATATAAAATGCCATGACTATACTTACTGTATACGGTAAGCGCCAGTATTGCGTCGCTGATAAACAGGGTCATTAATGGTACTGCAAAAGAGGTACTGCGTTTTGTAAAACAGGCGCCGCCAAATAATGCCATAGCGCCAATGGGCGAAAAGTTGGTAAACGGGTGAAGCTGTCCGCTCATATTGATGCCGACCCTTATTGAAGCAACAATCAATATAAAAAATGTAACCAGTAAATTACGCCTGTTGTTTTTTTGCTCATCCATAACAAATAAATTATAAATTAAAAATTGCACCGGCCATAAAGTTGAAACGGCGGCTGTTGTATCCATACAACTCAAAATATTGCTGGTTGGTAACATTGCGCAGGTCTGCAAAAAGTTTAACAAAAGACGCTGCTTTATAAGATGCATACAGATCAATGTTGTAATATGATGCCAGCACTTTTTTCTCCGTAGCAAACGTATTAGAATTGAAAAAAAGATCGTCTCTTTTGTCTATCCACCTGAAACCAATACTGGTATATAATTTTTTGCCTGCCTGGTAGCCAATAGTAGTATTGAATGTGTTTTTTGGCCTGCGGTATAAATTATAAAAGCTGGTATCATGTGCAGTGGCTGCAGAAACGGTAGATACTTTGCCATCTGTAAATGAATAATTGGCAGTAATGCTCCATTTGTCTGCAGGTATTACTGTTGCTTCCACTTCAAAGCCATGATCTTTTTGTTTATCCGCATTATCATATTGTCCGTAAGGCGCCACAAACAATGATTTAAATATGATAACATCTTTTATGATGCGGTTGAAATAAGTAACACGCAGGTTAACCGTATTATTTGTATTAATGTATTGCGCACCTGCTTCGTACGACATAGATTTTTCGGGCTTCAGGGTTGCATTTCCATATTCAGAAGCCAGGTTATACAAGGAAGGCGCACGAAAGCCAGATGCGATATTGGCAAATAGTTTTACCTGCTTGTTAATAACATACGAAGGGTTGAAAGAATAGGTAAAGGCTGAACCAAATACAGAATGATGCGTAAATCTTGCACCCAGTTCTGCATTAAAGCCACTGAAATCTTTTAGAAAAAATGAAGCATATCCGCTTGCCTGGTTTGATTTCAGGCTGTCGTCTCCCAGTTTGCCATAGGTAGTTTCAATATCGGCATGTTGCCTGCGAAAATCTGCACCAACAAGTAACCCGGTATGTTTACATAAAGTAAGGTTGGTGAATGCTTCTGCAAACAAAGACTTTCCTTTGTACAATCCATGAAACGGATCGAAATCATTAGGATCGGCCGGCACATTTTTTTCGTCATCCAGCTTACGTTCAGTATTATTAAGATTAAGATTTACATGAAGGCTGCCTGACTTAAACTGGTTTACTGAACTAAGGGTTAGCTGTAAATTTTTGTTTTGCTGCCTATTGTTTTTATCATCGGTCAACGCGCCGTCATCTATATCGGCTTTGTATTTTCCATACTGGCCGTACACACGCAGTTGCCAGTCTTTAGCAGCGTGCAGGCCAATATTCAATCCCAGTACATCCTGTTTAAAGCCATCGTTGTCAAAATTCCTGTTCTTTGTTTCATCGT
>JBDSOC010000180.1:0-16658 GCA_039915085.1 Chitinophagaceae bacterium | reverse complement strand
ACAACCGGCTTTTTGTTTATTTCTATAACTAATAGCATGTAAGCGCTTTATCAAACGGCACAATTTTTCTACGAAATAGTTATTCTTCATTAAAAAAAATGATAATGAAAAATTATTTAATAATCGGAGCATTTCTATTGTGTGGTGCATTATTTAGTTCATGCGGACCAACACAGGTGGTTGCCTCAAGACCAGCAGATGTAATGTATACCCGCCCGGCTACACCAGGATCAGGTTATGTATGGGTAGGCGGAGATTGGTACTGGACAGGCGGAAGATATACATGGCGTGAAGGAAGATGGGACAGGGGAAGGCTGGGACATAATTGGAATGATGGCAGATGGGTTCAAACCCGCAGAGGATACAGATGGAACCGGGGACATTGGAGATAAAAGGAATTTTGATTTTGGGATTTATTTCAATATATCATCATGAAATTTGAATATCAGGCATTATATAAATAAGGATTTATTACCCGTTTTTGCATGACGGAAATACCAAAATCTCAAAATTAGCTATCCTATCATAGTATAATAAGAAAGGGCCCTTTTGGGGCCCTTCTTGTTGTATTGAAACACTAAACTGTTTAATACTTGATTGCTGGTATTACCAACGGTTGTTACCACCGCCGCCATTAGAACCAGAAAAAGAACGTCTGCCACCGCCATTGCTGCCGCCACCACCTGTTCTTTCTTCTCTTGGTTTAGCTATAGTAACTGTAATAGCGCGACCTTCTACCTGTGCGCCATCAAGTTCCTGAATAGCTTTTTGACCTGCTGTGTCATCAGACATTTCTACAAAACCAAAGCCGCGGCTTTTGTTAGTGAATTTGTCTAAAATAACTTTAGCAGAAGTTACTTCTCCATACTCTGCAAAAAATTCTCTTAAGTCTTCATCTTGTACGTTGAAGCTTAAATTTGAAACATAAATGTTCATGTTTGTTAAATAAATTTATATTAAAAATGATCTGAGAAAAAACAGCGTAAAGAAGACTAACTAATAGCAGGAAATGCGTAGCAGAAAAAATCGTTCAATTACTAAATGCTGACTAACTCAAATGTTGCGGTGCAAAGATACTCTTTTAAATGAGTAGTAATAGTTTTATTTGTAAAACATTTTGTTAATGGATTTAATCAACTGGCACAACTGCTTTTTCATGTTTTAGTGTTACATAAGCAATAACTGCGCTGCCCAGCATAAGCATCCCCCCCAATAAAAAAGAAACACCCGGAAAATGAACCGGGTTACTGCTTTTAGTAAAATAGTAAAACAATCCGGTCATTATAAAGGGTCCTGCGATGGAAGTAAGGCTCATTAAACTGGTAAGTCCGCCTTGCAGTTCACCCTGTTCATTAGCAGGCACATGACCTGATATAATAGCCTGTAAGGCGGGGCCGGCAATACCACCAAAACAATACGGTAGCAAAAATGCAAACATCATCCAGCTTTGCGTGGCAAAAGCAAACAAAAACATGCCTATCGCGTACAGGCACAATCCCACATATACACTTTTTTCATTACCCAGTTTGGGGTTAATCACCCTGATAAGTCCTCCCTGCACTACCGCCACCAACAGGCCAACAAGTGCAAGCGACAGACCTACCATTTTCTCGCTCCATTGAAAACGGTATACTGTAAAAAAACTCCAGTTGCTTTGCACCGCATGCGCACCCAGGTATACCAGTACCAGCGAAAAAATCAGTCCGCTGATTGCAGGATATTTTTTTAAATGAAGCAACGATCCCACTGGATTAGCCCTTTTCCAGTCAAATTGCCTGCGGTTTTCTTTGCTCAGTGATTCGGGTAAAACAAAATAACCGTACAGCCAGTTTAATAATGTAATCAGGGCAGCGGCATAAAAAGGCGCCCTTATACCAAAACCGGTTAATAAGCCTCCAAAGGCCGGACCGATAATAAACCCGAGTCCAAATGCCGCACCCAGCATACCAAAATTTTTGGCGCGTGTTTCGGTAGTGCTTATATCGGCAATATAGGCGGTGGCCGTAGTAAAGCTGGCGCCTGTAATGCCAGAAACAAGGCGGGCAACAAAAAACCAGGCAAAAGTTGGTGCAAATGCAACAAGTAAATAATCTACCCCAAAGCCAAATAATGAAAACAAAAGAACAGGCCGTCTTCCATATTTATCACTCAGGTTGCCCAATACAGGCGCAAATACAAACTGCATTAAAGCATATACCATAAGCAATAAACCACCTTCCTTACTGGCTTCATTTACTGGTATATGTTTCATTTCCGCGATTAAGCGCGGCATCACTGGTATAATCAATCCCCAGCCAATAACGTCTACCAGAACCGTAATAAAAATAAAGCCAATGGCGGCTGATCTCTTTTCTTTCATATGCTTTTGAATTGCTGCAAAGTAAGGGCATAGCGGTGAGTAGTGAGCCGTGAGTAACAGCACACACTACTCACTACTGCCCACTCACTAGTCGAGCCGGAAAGAAATTTTACAGATAACACCAAACGTAGTTACATGTCCGTCTTTTACATGGGCTTTGATGTCTTTCACATACACGGAGTCGATATTACGGATTGTTTTGGAGGCTTCAGCAACTGCGTCGCGGATAGCATCATCAATACTTTTTTCTGAATGAGCAATTACCTCAATCACTTTTACAATAGGCATAAACAACGGTTTTAATATGAATAAATAAATAATCCGGAACAGATGAATTTAAAGGACTGGCAGGCGTATAAATGTACAAAAGAAAAACACGATTTTATTCTTTACAACAAAGAAAAGTTAACTGCTAAGTGGCTGGCGACTGCTTTATAATAATTACCTAATTTTACGCCTCCTTAATAATATTTAATATATGAATACTACTTACCAGTTTGGAATGATTGGTCTGGGCGTAATGGGACGTAATTTTTTACTGAACATGGCCGACCATGGTTATAAAGTTATTGGCTTTGATAAAGATCTCCAGAAAACAACGGCCCTGGAAGCTGCTGCCACTGCGGGTACTACGGTTAAAGGCGTAGGAACTTTAAAAGAAATGGTGGAAATGCTGGAAACACCACGGAAAATTATGATGCTGGTGCCAGCAGGCAAAATAGTAGACGATGTAATAGAAAGCCTGTTGCCTTTTGTACAGCCTGGTGATATTATTATTGATGGCGGCAACTCTCATTTTACCGACACGCTGCGCCGGGTGGCGTATTTGCAGGCAAAAAATCTTCATTTTATGGGAATGGGTGTTTCTGGCGGGGAAGAAGGTGCACGCAAGGGACCCAGTATTATGCCGGGTGGCGATGCAGAAGCATATCCCAATATTAAACCGATGCTGGAAGCTGTATCCGCCAAAGTAAACAACGAACCCTGTGTGGCATATATGGGCAAAGGCGCCGCCGGTCATTATGTAAAAATGGTTCATAACGGTATTGAATATGCTATTATGCAGCTTATCAGCGAGAGCTATGATATACTGCACCGCGGACTTGGATTGACCAATGATGAACTGCATGAAGTATTTAAGCAATGGAACGAAGGTGAAATGCAGTCATTCCTTATTGAAATAACTGCAGATATATTTAAACAGCAGGACGACAAGACCAGCAATCGTCTTGTAGATATGATTCTTGATAAAGCAGGTTCAAAAGGAACGGGCAAGTGGACATCGCAGGATGCCATGAACTTACCGGTGCCAATACCTGTTATTGATATGGCGGTTTCTATGCGCAATATCTCTTCATTTAAAGAAGAGCGCATGGTGGCGGCTGAATTATACAAACCTGTCATTAAACCTATTACTTCCAAAAAAGAAGTGGTAATTAAACAGGTACATGATGCACTTTATTTCGCTACCCTTATGTGTTATGCGCAGGGCCTGGCTATGCTGCACAGTGCATCAACAGAACTGGACATGCAAATACCCCTGAATGATGTGGTGAAAATATGGAGAGGTGGCTGTATCATCCGTTCCGGTTTACTGGAAACTTTTTATAAAGCCTATAAAAAGAATAAACAGCTACCGAACATTTTGGCAGATAAAGCTGTTGCTAAAATGGTAAAGAAAAAGGAAAAAAACCTGAGGGCTGTATTAAAAGCTTCCCTGCAAAGCAAAATACCTGCTGGCGCTTTAATGAATGCATTAAGTTATTTTGAAGCGTATACCAGCGCTGTTATGCCGGTAAATTTAATACAGGCGCAACGCGATTATTTTGGCGCCCATACCTACCAGCGTACAGATATGGAGGGAACTTTTCACACGGAATGGGGACATCAGACTCATTAAACGTGACCTCAGGAGTGCATCGTGCGTATTTTTGTCCGTCATTTTTCCATAGTGACTCACGCCTGACGTCTGACGATTCACGATTAAAAAATTTATCAATCGAACTCTATCAATCATGCAAAATCATAAAAGACCATCAGCTTCGCTTTTATTTATTTTTGGTGGCAGCGGAGATTTAAATTACAGGAAACTCTCACCAGCCTTATTCAATTTATTTATTGACGAATGGATGCCTGAAAAATTCAGCATTGTTGGTATTGGCAGAACGGAATATGCAGGTGAAAAATACCAGGAGCACCTGCTGGATGGAATCAAACAATTCAGTCGCAGAAAGGATGAACAGAATGGCAAATGGGCTGATTTTTCACAGCATGTTACCTATTTGCAGATGGATGCTGAAAAAGAAGAAGAATACCAGAAAATTGCAGAAGTTGTAAAAGCGAAAGAAAAAGAATTTGGTGAGCACCCCAATGTAATTTTTTATATGGCCGTGGCACCATGGCTGGTACCCGATATTCTTAAAAAACTGGGGCCCCTGAATATTTGTTCCGATACCAAATGCACAAGGGTGGTTGTTGAAAAACCTTTTGGCCATGATCTTAAAAGTGCGCACGAATTAAATTCACTGCTGGCAGGTATGTTTGATGAGCAACAGATTTACCGCATTGATCATTACCTTGGAAAAGAAACGGTACAAAATATACTGGCGCTTCGTTTTGCCAATGCATTGTTTGAACCTATCTGGAACAGGAATTATATTGAACATGTACAGATTACCGCATCAGAAACAGTAGGAATGGAAGGACGCGGGGCTTATTATGAAACTTCGGGGGCATTAAGAGATATGGTGCAGAACCATATTTTGCAACTGATGTGTATGATTGCCATGGAAGCACCTGTTTCTTTTGATGCGAATGAAATAAGAAATAAAAAGGTAGATGTATTGCACGCCATCCGTAAGATAACCAATGAACAGGTGCCGCATTATGCTGTGCGCGGTCAATATTCAGACGGATGGATGAAAGGCGAAAAAGTAGCTGAATACCGTAAAGAAAAAAATGTTGCGCCCGCATCGCCCAACGATACATTTGCCGCAGTAAAATTCTATATTGATAACTGGCGCTGGCAGGATGTTCCCTTTTATGTTCGCACCGGCAAACGCATGCATGAAAAATCCACTACCATAACTATCCAGTTTAAAGCCGCCCCCAATTTTGCTTTTCCACCAGAGGCTGCTGAAACATGGAGATCCAACCGGCTTACCATCAGTATCCAGCCGGAGATGGACATACGCCTGCGCTTCCAGGCAAAACAACCCGGTCAATCGCTTACGTTAGACCCGGTGGATATGGCCTTTAGCTATAAAGATTCTTATGAAGGCCAGGAACCTGAAGCATACGAGACATTGTTGCTGGATGTAATGGAAGGAAACGCTACTTTATTTATGCGTGCAGACCAGGTAGAAGCTGCCTGGAAAATTGTGATGCCAATTCTTGACACATGGGAAAACAGAACGGCAATTGATTTTCCAAATTATGCGCCCGACAGCTGGGGACCAGAAGATGCAGAAGCTTTAATAGCAAGAGACGGCCATAACTGGATTACATTATCTTCATCAAAATAATCAGGCTGATCGGTAGAAAATAAAATATATGGAACTGTATATTTATAAAGACAATGATGAACTGAGTGTTGAAGTAGCAGAATGGATGACTGACTATATTGTAGCAACACTAAAAAAACAAGACAGGTTCACCCTTGTTTTATCTGGTGGTGGTACACCGCAAAAACTAAATACATTGCTGGCAGCACCACCCTATAAAGAAAAAATAGACTGGAGCAAACTGCATATTTTCTGGGGCGATGAAAGGTTTGTACCATATACCGATGAACGCAACAATGCAAAAATGGCTTTTGATACTTTGCTTGATCATGTACCGGTACCAGCGGCGCAAATACACAGAATGAGAACTGAAAATATTATTCCTGAAGTTGCTGCTGGTGAATATGAAAAGATTTTACACGAATACTTTCCGCCGGCAGTACCCGCCTCCCCTACTTTTGATCTTGTAATACTGGGTATGGGCGATGACGGTCACACGCTTTCCTTATTTCCCGGTACACACATTATGCACGTAGAAGACAAATGGGCAACGTCATTGTTTTTGAAACAACAGGATATGTTCCGTGTAACGTTAACAGCGCCTGTTGTAAACAGGGCGGCGCGTGTAGTTTTTTTGGTTACCGGACCGGGCAAGGCTATAGCCTTACAACAAGTTATAGAAGGTGACTATAAACCGGACAGCTACCCATCGCAGGTAATTAAACCAATTGATGGAGAATTGTATTGGTTTGTTGACAGGGCAGCCGCAGCCAATCTTGAGTAGTTAACACTGATGGTTATGATAGAAATAAAATGGATGGCAATTAACCGACGGCAATGCTTCACTCCCGAAGGATGGATGAAAAATAAATTGAGGATAATTATTATTTAAAAAAATCAACCACCATTTCATCTGTAAGTGCGCGTTCTCCTTTTGTCCATATACCATTTGGTGGTGGAAATTCATTCCGGCAATAAGCTCCATGGCTGGGGAAGTCAAATACAGCATGGCAATAATTATTAATCAATAAACCACATCTGAGCCAGTCTGTTGACCATATTATTTTTATGATGCCCGCTCTTTTATTTTCTTCTATATCATCCACCTCATAAATATGTACGGCATCTAAAACCAGCTGTTCACCGGTTTCTCTGTTTAATTCAATGGCATAGAAGTAGCCAGTTTCGGCATCGTCTTCAAATGCCACTGCATAGTTATTTTCAGAAGAACTGCTTTCCACCAAACTTTCTTCTCCTGCAATAAAATGCTGTTCTTTCAGTAAATAACCTTTCATGATACTTATGCTGGCAAATCTTTATAAAATTGCTTTGCTTCTTCTTTCAGCAAAGGACGGCAACAATTATTTTAATGCCGTCATGATCCGCAATGCGTTTACCGGGATATGGCAGGCTATCATTTTGCTGCGATTGCCGGCCAACTTCCAGCGCAATGCGCAATAATTCAATATCATTTACAGATGCATTATTCATCTACAGAATCGTACACAATTACTTTGCTCCATAAATGTGAACATGTTTCTACAAATTTTAAATGAAGCGGGTGGTGCTGATATACTTCTTCGTCTTCCATGTTATCGAACATCAGCATCCATGATACCGCATAGGATTTTTCAATTACATCGCGGTTGGTAGCAGCAGGTGTTCCAATCTGGTACATACCTATTGTTTCAACAACAGTGAGTTTTTGTAAACCTTCTTTCAATTGTTTTAAATCTTCTGCTGAACCGGGATTTTTTAACCAGAAATAAACGTGATGAATAAACATGTCCTCTTTTTTTATATTACTTAATAGCTTTTAACCAGTCCTGAATGCCAAGATAAATTTTTCCTGCCACAGCTTTATGAAATTTTGGGTCCAATATTTTTTTCTCATCTTCCCGGTTGCTCAAAAATGCAACTTCTACCAGGCAATTCGGGTAAGCAGTAGGGCCACTGAGTGAAAAATTAAAACTACCTACATTTCCATATTCTTTTAACCCCAAACTCAGCATCCGGTTCAATACAGCCGTTGTTAAAGGCCTGTAACCAATATACCTGTAATAGGTACTGGTTCCCTTCACAGAATCTATTCCTGCAGAATTAAGGTGTATACTGATAAGCAAATCCGGGTTATAGTCCCTCAGCATTTGTATGCGTTGCGGCATATCAAGTGTGGTATCCTTAGTTCTTGTCATAAATACATTCTTAACCCCTGCCTTTTTTAAAAGCAGTTGTAATTGTTTGGCTATTTTTAAAGTGTATTCTTTTTCAAGCACGTTTGATGCAACTCCGGAAGCGCCGCTGTTATCTCCTCCATGGCCGGCATCAACAGCAATCCTTAATTTCTTAATATCTAAAACGGCAGGTTGTCTTTTTATTTGCAATACAAGTTTTTTGCCTGTAGTATCATAATAAATACTGTGCCCCCAATGCTGCGCATGTTTTAATTCCACAGTAACCCTGAATACATCGTCTTCAGTTTGCTCATAATAAACATTCTTTATTTCTTTGGTTGTTTTTAACTGGGTAATCCAGTTCGTATTGCTGGCAGCACCAAAAATATCCACCACTATTTTTGAAGGATTAATTTGCTGCTGGCTGCGATAAGGCAATTTTTCATCAAGATTAATACTTACATAATCACAGGCAGAATCGCCCCATACTTTCCAGCTGCTGGTCAGGTAATAAGGCATTGGTTTTTTGCCCGGCAAACGCTGCACACTTTGCTTATCAATGTAAGCAGTATGAAATTTTGAAAGTTGCACCTTGTAATCAATTCCAAATGAATCAATCACTTTTAAAATAATATTGCTGTCGAGATAAGTCATTTTAGCGCCGCCGAGCCGGTCATCGCCCAGGCCATATTCCAGGAAGGAAAGTTTGCCTTTGGTACTGGCAAGAAAATATTTGGCGGCAGTATCCTGCGCAGTGGCGTGAATAAAAAACAATATGGCTACTATGTTTAAAATTGCCTTCATTCGATGAAGATAAAATAAAATGAAACACCCGGATGCATAATAGCATCCGGGTGTTAAAAATTTTGCTGTTGATTCGCAGATTATTTTCTATCCCCCTCAATCCAGGCAATTTTTGCCACAGATAAATGAATTTTTTCACAAAGGAAAAAATCAACACAACATCTTATAAATCATGTTAATCTTATAAATCCGGGTTCAGGCAATTATTACAATGGGTATTTATTATCGCTTATCAATTTAGCGGCAATTCTTCTCCTGGCCTCTTTACTGTTAAATGCATCTACTTTGGTAAAGCGCTTTAACCCCAGCAGCATCATACGTTGTTCATCTCCTTCCGCAAAAGAATTAATAGCATCTTTTCCGAACTTATTAATTTTATCCGCCGCATCATAGATATAGGTCCTGGTAATATCAAGTTCCCACTGGCAGGCAGCTTCGCCCCGCTTATCAGTTAATTTCATTGCACGCAATAAAGCGCTTTCTGCATTATATGTTTCAATGGCCATATCGGCAATATTCATCAATACTTCCTGTTCGCCTTCCATCTTCGCCATTAATTTCTGAACGGCTGCGCCTGCTGTCATTAAGATAGCTTTCTTAAATCCGGTAATGGCCTTTTTTTCTTTTGTAAAAGGCGCATCATCACCACTTCCAAAATCCGGTATTGCCATTAATTCTTTTTGCACACTCATGGCAGCACCCATCAGATCAAGCCTTCCTTTCATGGCCCGTTTCAGCACCATGTCTACTGTAAGCAGGCGGTTAATTTCATTGGTGCCTTCATAGATGCGGTTAATGCGGCTGTCGCGGTAGGCTTTTGAAATAATGTATTCATCACTGAATCCATTTCCGCCATGTATTTGCACACCTTCATCCACTACAAAATCCAGCATCTCACTGCCAAATACTTTCAGCATAGCGCATTCGATGGCGTATTCTTCTGCGGCGCCCAGCAAAGCGTCATAAAAAGGTTTACCCGCATCCATCAGTTCATGTTCTTTGTCGTCAATCCATTTGGCAGTGCGGTACAGCGCAGTTTCGCAAACCCATATTTTTATTCCTATATCGGCTATCTTACTTTTGATAGCCCCAAAATTAGCAATCGGTGTTTTGAATTGCTCCCTTGTATTGGCATATTCAATGGAAGTAGTGGCTGCTCTTTTTGCACCACCCATTGCAGCGGCGCATAATTTTAAGCGGCCAATATTCAGAATATTAAAAGCTATGATATGACCTTTCCCAGCTTCGCCCAGTAAGTTTTCTACCGGCACTTTACAATCCTGGAAATATAGCTGAACGGTAGAAGATCCTTTGATACCCATTTTATGTTCTTCGGGGCCGCGGGTAAAACCTTCAAATCCACGCTCAACAATAAACGCAGAAAATTTATCACCGTCAATTTTTGCAAATACGGTGTATACATCTGCAAAACCCCCATTGGTAATCCAGCATTTTTGTCCGTTTAGCAAATAATATTTACCATCAGCACTCAGTTTGGCGGTCGTTTTTGCGCCGAGTGCATCGCTGCCGCTATTGGGTTCGGTTAAACCATAAGCACCTTTCCATTCTCCGCTGGCCAGTTTGGTTACATATTTTTGTTTCTGCGCTTCGGTACCAAAATATAGAATTGGCAGGGTGCCAATACCGGTATGTGCCGCCACGGCCACAGAAAAAGAAAATCCGCCGCCCAGCGCTTCGTTTACCAGTGTAGAGGTAATAAAATCTTTTCCCAGTCCGCCCAGGCTTTCAGGAATAGAGACCCCGAGAAGTCCTTGTTCACCGGCCTTTTGTACCAGGCCAGGCATTAAACCTGGCTCCAGTTTATCAATACGTTCAATTACAGGCAATACCTCGGTATCAAGAAAAGAGGCGCACATGTCTTTTACCATTTGTTGCTCTTCATTGAAGTCTTCCGGAATGAAGGCATCAAATGCGGCACTATCTTTTACCAACCATTCCCCACCTTTTAATGCATTTGATTTTTCTGTTGTAGTTCCCATAAAAATGGTTTTTAAAGTGAACGATTTTTTTTAACCTCACCCTCTTCCAAAGGAGCGGGAGTTGAGCGTTAATTATTTCAGGTTATCATATACAATCTGCAGTACGGCCTTGCACACATCTACCTGGTCCGGGGGCACCAACCGTAAAGCTTCATTTAATGTTTCTTCTGCCAGGCCCATTGTTTGTTCCTGCAGGGTGTGCGCCTCGGGAGTCAGGTAGATCATATTTATGCGCCTGTCTTCTTTTGAGGACACCCTTTTTACCAGGTTTAATTTTTCCAGGTTATCAACCAGCCTGGTAATACTGGGTTTATCCCTGAAGGTGCGGTTGCACAATTCCTGCTGACTTTTACCATCTTCCTTCCATAAATGGTACAAAACACTCCATTGCTCAATGGTAATACTGAGCCCGGCAGTATTGAATTTCTTCTGTAGCCTGCGTGCAATAGCAGTAGATGCTTTGCCAGTAATAAAACTGTATAACTCCCCTTTCTTAAATTGGTTGTTTGGCATATAGTAGATAAACAACTATATAAAAGTATATTTTAGTTTTGGCATATGGAAATTTCTGGTCAAATTTTTTAAAAAAACAGGGATTAAATTTAACCCGGCCGGTAGCAGATTGAAGTATATTTGTTGTCTGCTGATCAAACGCCCTTTAAGCTAATCTACCGTTGATTGCCCGTCTTAAAAAACCCCGACGCTTTATGAGATATTTTTCAAGTTTATTAATGGCCATCCTGTTTTTTGCGGCTGCTGACACTGCCAGCGCACAAAAAAAACTGGTTATTATTGGCTCTTCTACTTCTGCCTGCACTAATGTGAATTCAGTAACGGAATGTTACGTGGGGCGTTTGAGAACTTATTATGAGCACATGCCACCGGAAGATACTACTGTAAATGGTAATCTTGCCCTCGGGGGGACTAATTGCTACAACGGAATGCCTTCTTCTTACACTACGTCTCCCTATCCTGCATATCAGCCAAACCTGGATAGGAATATTACGGCTGCACTCCGGCTTCGTCCGGATGTGGTCATTGTTAATTATCCCACAAATGACTATAATACCATCCGCACAGACAGCATTTTATTCTGTCTCCGTACCATCAGGGATTCTGCAAATAAAGAAGGGGTACCTTGTTTTGTTACGACTACACAGCCCAGGACAAGTGCAGGCTATAACACATCAGTCATAAAAGCGAAACTGGCCGAACTGAAAGACAGTATCCTGCTGCAGTTTGGATTGTTTGCGATAGATTTTTACACCGGTCTCATCAACCCCGCAGACAGCTCAATATTGTACGATTCCGGGGACCAGATACATATGAACGCCGCTGGACATGATATCCTTTTTCAGCGTGTACTTGCAAAGAATATTTTCCTGGCATCCCTGCCAGCTACTTTTCTGAATTTTAATACCATTTATAAAAACAATACCAATATTATAAACTGGGCAACTGCCAAAGAAACGGATGTAGCATTTTATGAAATACAACGTAGCGCCGACGGACGAAGTTTTTCAAAAATTGCTACTGTAAATGCCAATAATAATTATGGCAGTAACCAGTATCAGTACACAGATGATCAGCCACTAAAAGCATGGAATTATTACAAAATAATAATCGTAGACCGGGATGGGAAAAAACATGCTTCACCGGTGATGAGTGTACATATCAATACCGGAAAATTAGCGCTCGTTAAAGCTTTTGTCAGCTCATCATCACAGGTGGCTGTAGAGCTGCAAAACAATGAGCCCCAAAATATACAATTTCAAATTGTCAGCAATATGGGCATGCTTATCAGTTCAGCATCAAGAAAAATTGAAGCAGGCAATACCACGGTCTACCTGGACGCACCTTTATTAAGCAATGGCATTTATCACATAAAGCTTATTACTGCAAAAGAATCGATGGTGGGTTCGTTTATTAAAAATTAAGAAATCATTGCTGATTTTGAGAGGGAGGGATTTTGGGATTTCATTTGCCAGAACAATTCCGTATCCAAATGCTTAATCGTTTTGGTAGTGTAAATCACGAAATCAGGCAGTCCCAAAATCAGCAATCTAAATCCTATCTTGCCGTTACATGATAATTTCTTTTTACATAGCTGTTTTTTTGTTGCTGGCATATGGTATTTTGTTTCAATTTTATACCAGCTGGTGGAAAGAACTCCCGGAATTTACTGACACGGCTATTGCAGCAAATCCGCCTGCGGTTAAAATATCAGTTATTATCCCCGCCAGGAATGAGGAAGAAAATATTGCTGCCTGCCTGCACGGGATTTGCAAACAAAACTACCCGCTTCATCTTTTTCAGATTATACTGGTAGATGATAATTCAACAGACAATACATTTCAGGTAGCCAGCAGTATTGCTTATGAAGGCATTCAAATAATTTGTACCCGGCTTTCAATTGCCGGCAATAATACTGCTCCCAAGAAAAAAGCAATTGAAGCAGGCATATCTATTGCCAGCGGGGAATTGATTGTAACTACAGATGCAGATTGTATAGCCGGTCCAGGCTGGCTGCAAAGCATTGCAGCCTACTATCATCAGTCAAAAAATGTTTTTATTGCAGCTCCTGTAAAAATAAAAGATGGCAGATCTGTGCTTTCAAAATTCCAGGCGCTGGATTTTTTGACCATGCAGGGTATTACTGCAGCGGCCGTTTTTAAACGTGCCCATAATATGTGTAATGGTGCTAACCTGGCTTATGAAAAAAAAGTATTTTATGAAGTGGATGGCTTTACGGGCATTGATAAAATAGCCAGTGGGGATGATATGCTGCTCATGAATAAAATGTCCAAAAAATATCCGCAACAACTTGGTTTTATTAAATCAAAGGCGGCCATTGTTACCACATTACCGGCAGCCGGGTGGAAAGCATTTTTTCAGCAACGTATACGCTGGGCAAGCAAAGCGGCGCATTATAACCAGCGTGGTATATTCATGGTGTTGCTGCTGGTATATCTTACCAACCTTTTTATATTTTGTTTTTTGATCATGGCCTTCTGGCAAAAGTTTGCACTTGTTCTTTTTGTGCTGTTGTGCACCGCTAAATTTTTTATGGAATTATTTTTTGTAAAAGATGTAGCCGCTTTTTTCAGACAGCAATATTTAGTTCCGTGGTTATTTTTACTTCAGCCATTGCATATTATTTATATAGTGGTTTCAGGATTTTTGGGGCAGTTTATATCTTATGAATGGAAGGGAAGGAAATTGAAGTAATTTTCATCCAAAAAAAATTTCTCGCAAAGAAGCAAAGAAGAATATTTGCGATCATGTTGATGTATTGCTATAATTGTTGATTTTTATAGGAAATAAAAACCTTTGCTTACTTGCCTTCTTTGCGTGAAACAAAAAATACTATGCCCGTAAGCGAATCCATACAACAAGCTGCCTGGCGCAGATTAAAAAAAAATAAAGCTGCTGTTTTTGGCATGACGGTAATTATACTTTCATTAGCAGTAGCTGTACTGGCTTATTTTATAGCACCGGATGGTTCACCCTTTGCCAACCGCATGACCGTTGAAATTGGTGGAAAAAATCCTGGTTATGTGCAGCAGTTCCTTTTGCTCAAAAAAGAAAAATTATCGCCTGGCAATAATTTTTTTATGCGTTTATTGTATGGACGCGATGATGTTTATACCTGGCTGCCCATTACCAGTTCTCAGCGCCAGGGAGATAGTATTATTGTACAGAAATTTATTGATGACGGTATAGAAGAACGGATGGCATTTGCGGTATCTCAGACAGCTGCACAAAATATAATTGTTAGAAAATTTTTGCTGGGTACAGATAAATATGGAAGGGATATTGTAAGCCGGCTTGTTGTTGGCACACGTGTAAGTTTAAGTGTAGGATTTATTGCAGTTATAATTTCTCTTACTACCGGCATTGTACTGGGGGCCCTTGCAGGATATTTTGGCGGCAAAACAGATGATATCATTATGTGGTTTATAAACGTTATCTGGAGCATTCCTACTTTATTACTGGTATTTGCCATTACTTTTTTACTGGGCAAGGGTTTCTGGCAGGTATTTATTGCAATAGGACTAACCATGTGGGTAACAGTGGCGCGGATTGTGCGCGGACAGGTATTGGCCGTACGTGAACTGGAATATGTAGAAGCTGCCAGGGCGCTGGGTTACCCGCAGGGCAGAATAATCTTCCGCCATATACTTCCTAACATTGCCGGGCCGGTGCTGGTAGTGGGCGCTTCTAATTTTGCTTCGGCTATTGTAATTGAAGCGGGGCTGAGCTTCCTGGGTGTAGGTGTGCAACCACCCCAACCAAGCTGGGGTTTAATGATAAAAGAGAATTATAATTTCATTATTACCCATAACCCCATGCTGGCACTCGCTCCGGGATTTGCAATCATGTTACTTGTGCTGGCATTTAATTTATTGGGAAATGGCCTGCGGGATGCATTGAATGTGAGATCATGAGGCTTCGTTGTCAGACCTCAGACCTCATGAGTAAGTTCCAGCTATCGCAGTTCTGCGGCATAAACCTCACCACTGAGGTATTACGCCTCACGATGATCATTTCTTCGAATACAGGTAAGTACCCTTCCAGATATTAGCAGGCTGACTAAGTGATGTAACCGTAACATTTACCACACAGGTAACACCAGAGGGCGTATTGGTAATGGTATAATTATTTTGCGGTGCAGAGGTGTTATTGGTAGCAGTAAAGAAAGCGGTGGTTGCAGTGCCTTCAGGGCTTGCTGTTACTTCAATTTTTACCCCACTGGCGGGTATGGCAGAAGTAATTTCCACTTTCAAAGGAAAATCGGGACCAAGGATATTTAAATTATTTGATTTATTGGCAGGTGTAATTTCTACTACCAGGATGGGTTCACTATCTGTTTTACTTTTCTTGCAGGAAGGCAACAGTCCGGCAAAAATCATGGCAGCCATGATTGACACAAAAGCAATTTTTTTCATAGAAATTGAATTATAAGATTTTCACAAGGTATCCGGACTTCTATTAACCAGCCGCACGGGCTTAAAACGCCCGACCAGCTTATTTATTTTTCATCATGCACATGGACATTACGCACAAAACTTTCTTCCAGCGAGATAAAGGTTTCTGTTCTTTCTATTCCCTTAATCTTTTGTAATTCATCGTGCAATACATAACGTAACTGGTTGATATCCTTGCACACAATTTCTGCAAACATGCTATAGTTACCCGTAGTGTAATTAAGCCTTACGATCTGAGGTATGCTACGCAATTCCTTTGCCACAAAATCATACATTGAGCTTTTCTCCAGATAAATGCCTATAAAAGCAATTACATCATAACCCAGTTGTTTGATATCTACATTGAGTCTCGTACCTTTAACTATACCGGCATCCTGCAGCTTTTTTATGCGCACATGGATGGTTCCACCGGAAACAAAGAGTTTTTTACCCAAATCCGCATAGGATATACCTGCATTCTCCATCATCTCCTGGATGATTTGCAGGTCAAGTTTGTCAAGATTTAATTTTGCTCCCATTTGAATTTGTTTTTTGATGTTATTTTACAATTTAGGCAAAAAAATTAATAAATATCTAATTTTTTGAAAAAAAACTTAAAATATTTTCAACGTATTGGGTATTTTCTTTAATATTGCATTGTTATTAGTTCTTATATACTGTGGGGTGATGAAATCTTTGGCAGACATGCCCCCTTGTCTCGGGGGTGGGGGTCACAGAATAAACGTAGCATAGAGCCGGATGGGTAGCAATACCTGTTCGACCAGGGTCGACCACTGAACTTTGTGCTATAGCTAACTGCCCCGTGGAGGTTCGACTCCTCCCCCTACAGC